>JAACFJ010000098.1 GCA_009937505.1 Gammaproteobacteria bacterium | reverse complement strand
TATCGATCGACGCGGTCGTGCTGTCCACCCAGCACGCTCCGGAAGCAAGTAACAGCGAGATCCGGGAAGGCGTCATGGACGAAATCATAAAGCCCGTACTGCCGTCGGAATGGATCGGCAAGGACACCAAGTTCCACATCAATCCCACCGGCCGTTTCGAGATCGGCGGCCCGATGGGCGACGCCGGCCTCACCGGCCGCAAGATCATCGTCGATACCTATGGCGGAATGGCTCGTCACGGCGGCGGAGCCTTCTCTGGCAAAGACCCGTCGAAGGTCGACCGATCGGCGGCCTATGCGGCGCGATACGTTGCAAAGAATATCGTCGCGGCCGGCCTCGCCGATCGCTGCGAGGTACAGGTATCGTATGCGATTGGCGTCGCCGAACCGACCTCCATCAGCGTATTCACGTTCGGCACCGGCAATATTTCCGACACGCGCCTGACGGATTTGATCCGCGAGCATTTCGACCTGAGGCCGTACGGCATCCTGAAGATGCTGGGCCTCGTTCGCCCCATCTACAAGGCCACGGCGGCGTATGGCCATTTCGGCCGCGAAGATATCGATGCTCCGTGGGAGAAAACGGACAAGGCCGAGGCGCTCAAGGGCGCCGCGGCGGCCTGACAAACATTTAACAGGAGATCACCATGAGCAGCGAACCCGTTGCTATTCAGACACCCGACTACAAGGTCAAGGACGTCACGCTCGCCGACTGGGGGCGTAAGGAAATCGCGATTGCGGAAACGGAAATGCCCGGATTGATGGCGCTCCGCGAGGAGTACGCCGAACAGCAGCCGCTGAAGGGTGCGCGGATCGCCGGCTGCCTGCATATGACGATCCAGACGGCGGTCCTGATCGAAACACTGCAAGCGCTCGGCGCGGAGATCCGCTGGTCTTCCTGCAACATATTCTCGACCCAGGATCACGCAGCTGCGGCCGTCGCGGCCTCGGGCGTTCCCGTTTTCGCCTGGAAGGGTGAAACCGAAGAGGAGTACTGGTGGTGCGTCGAACAGACGATCCATGGTCCCGACGGCTGGCGCCCCAACATGCTGCTCGATGACGGCGGGGACCTGACACTCGTCATTCACGACAAGTACCCGGACATTCTGAAAGGGGTGAAGGGGCTGTCGGAAGAGACGACCACTGGCGTGCACCGTCTCTACGAGATGATGAAGGAAGGCAGCCTTGGCTGTCCCGCTTTCAACGTCAATGACTCCGTGACGAAATCCAAGTTCGATAACCTGTACGGCTGCCGCGAGTCGCTGGTCGACGGCATCAAGCGGGCCACCGACGTAATGATCGCCGGCAAGATTGCCGTCGTATGTGGATTCGGCGATGTCGGCAAGGGTTCCGCACAGTCGCTGCGCGGGCTGGGCGCCACGGTATGGATAACCGAGATTGACCCGATCTGTGCTCTGCAGGCTTCGATGGAAGGGTACCGCGTAGTCCGCTTCGACGAGGTTTGCGACCAGGTGGACATCGTCGTGACCGCAACCGGCAACTACCACGTCGTTACCGGCGAGCACATGGAGCGTATGAAGAACGAAGCGATCCTCTGCAACATCGGGCATTTTGACAATGAGATCGACGTCGAGTACCTGAAGAAACACGAGTGGGACAACATCAAGCCACAGGTCGATCACGTGATCTTCCCGGACGGCAAGCGCATTATCCTGCTTGCTGAAGGCCGCCTCGTTAACCTGGGTTGTGCAACAGGCCATCCGAGCTTCGTGATGTCGAATTCGTTCACCAACCAGGTGCTGGCACAGATCGAACTGTGGCAGAACGGCGACCAGTACGAAAATGAAGTCTACGTACTTCCCAAGCACCTCGACGAGAAAGTGGCGCGGCTGCACCTCGGTAGAATCGGCGCCCGCCTGACACCGCTTTCCGACGAACAGGCGAACTATATCGGCGTGCCAATTGAAGGTCCGTACAAGCCTGACAGTTACCGTTATTAGCCGCCGCGTGCAGATTGCTCGCGACCTCGGACTGCCGCTATCATGCAGTTCGTCGAAACGGCTTGAGGTCGGGGCACATTCACGGTTCAGCTGATCCTGTGCGGGTCCTCCATCTGACGGACCCGCATCTCTTTGCCGACAGGAATGGCTCCCTGCGAGGGGCCGTTACCTACGACACGCTGCAATCGGTAATCGAACATTATCGCCAGGGCGACTTCGCTGCAGATCTTATCGCCCTGACCGGCGACGTCATCCAGGATGACTCGGCAGACGCCTACGCCCATTGCCGCGACCTCCTGTCGGCGCTCAACCTGCCGGTCTTTTGCGTGCCGGGGAACCACGACGTTCGGAACCTGATGCGCGACGTGTTGCCGGACCCGCCATTCTCCTATTGCGATTCCCTGGCTGCCGGCAACTGGTTGATCGTCGGTATCGACAGCTGCAGTGCGGGCCGCGCGGGAGGCAAGATCGCGGAAAGGGAACTGCGCCGCATGGAGGAAACGATCGCGGCGAGCAGCGCCGAACACGTCATGATCTGCCTGCACCATCCACCCGTGCCGATGCACAGCAAATGGCTCGATTCCGTTGGCCTCGACAACGGCGATGAATTTCTCGCGCGAGCGGCGTCGGCGGGCCGTGTCCGGGTCGCAATTTTCGGTCATGTGCACCAGGATTATGACGCCGGGCACGAGGGTGTTCGTCTCATTGCCACGCCCTCTACGTGTCGCCAGTTCCTGCCACGTGTCGACGATTTCGCGGTCGACGACAGCCCCCCGGCCTATCGATGCATCGAGCTACGGTCGGACGGCAGCGTCAGTGCCGAACTGATCTGGGTGAAAAGTGGCTAGGCGATTTGCACTCGCCTTGCTGTGGCTACTGCCGGCGCTTGCGCTGGCCGACTCCGCAGGCCACCCGGTCACGATGTGGATGGCCGAGGGAACCAGCAATCGTGTCTACCTCCTCGGTTCAGTCCACCTGCTGCGGGCGCAGGATCATCCGCTGCCGCAGGTAATCGACAACGTCTATGACGATGCAGAGACGCTGTACATGGAACTCGACATGGACGATCTCGATCCCCTGTTGATGCAATCGACTATCAATCGGCTGGGGATGCTGGACGATGGGACCTCGCTGCGCGACGTCATGGGTGACGATCTCTACGCGGAGGCGATGACTGTGGCGACCGAACTGGACATACCGCTCGAGATGCTGGAGCGCACCGAACCCTGGTTCGCGGCAATTACTATCGAGCAGCTGGCTCTCGCCCGCATTGGCTTCAACCCGTCCTACGGCGTCGAAATGCACCTGTTGCAGAAGGCGACAAGAGACGGCAAGGCGATTCTGGGGTTCGAGTCCGTGGAACAGCAGCTGGCCTATCTCGACGGGCTCTCGCTTGACGCGCAGCGAGAGCTCCTGATGCAGACCCTCACCGAGAGCGCCACAATTCGCGAGATCATGGACGATTTGATTTTGGCCTGGCGTTCGGGTGACATTGACTACCTCGAACAGACCTTGCTCGAGGATGTCTCGGGGTACCCGGAGCTTTACGACACAATCGTGGCAAACCGCAACCGGCTTTGGGTGGACACGATCGACGAATTGCTGCAGCAAGGAGAGGATTACCTGGTCGTCGTCGGTGCTTTGCACCTGGTCGGCGAGGACGGTCTGCCGCAACTGCTGGAGCAACGCGGCGTAAGAATTTTGCAAATGCACGAGCTGAGAGGAATCGAATGAGTTTGTATGCAGATGCCCGCGAGGTTATTGCGGGTGGAGTCAATTCGCCGGTACGCGCGTTCGCAGGCGTCGGCGGGGAGCCGATCTTCTTCAGGAGCGCAAGCGGTGCCTGGGTCGAGTCAGAAGATGGGCGTCGCTTTATCGATTACGTCGGCTCGTGGGGGCCGATGATTCTGGGTCACGCGCACCCGGCGGTGCTCGAGGCCGTTATCGAAACCGCGCAGCGCGGCTTGAGCTTTGGCGCTCCCTGCGTACTCGAAACCCGGATTGCCACGAAGATCACCGAGCTCATGCCATCGATCGAGCGCCTGCGCATGGTGAGCTCGGGCACCGAAGCGACGATGAGTGCGATACGCCTCGCCCGCGGACACACCGGCCGTGACAAGATCGTCAAGTTCGAGGGCTGTTATCACGGCCATTCGGATTCGCTGCTGATAAAGGCCGGCTCGGGCGCGCTAACGCTGGGCGTTCCCAGTTCTCCCGGGGTGCCCGCCGAACTCGCTGCCCATACGATCACCTTGCCTTTCAACGATGCCGATGCCATCGGCAAGGCGTTCGACGAACTCGGCGCCGACATCGCATGCGTCATCGTCGAGCCCATCGCGGGCAATATGAACATGGTGCCGCCCGCCCCCGGATTTCTCGAAACATTGCGAGACGCCTGCAGCAACAGCGGCGCCGTACTGATCTTCGATGAAGTCATGACCGGGTTTCGCGTCGCCAAGGGCGGCGCGCAGGCTTTGTTCGGCATCGAACCCGATCTCACAACGCTGGGCAAGGTTGTGGGAGGCGGTATGCCGGCCGCCGCGTTCGGTGGCCGTGCCGACGTCATGGCGGACATCGCGCCCGACGGCCCGGTCTACCAGGCCGGAACACTGTCCGGCAACCCGGTCGCGATGGCAGCCGGACTGGCGACGCTGGAACTCATCGACGCAGCGGGCTTTTACGAGCAGCTTGGCGAGCGAACCAAGCAGCTGACCGACGGCCTCGCTGCCGCGGCGGCCGATGCCGGTATTGCACTGTCTGTCGAGCAGCGGGGCGGGATGTTCGGTTTCGTGTTCACGGACTCAGGCCCGGTGCGCAGTTTTGCGCAGGTCGCAGCAGCCGATATCGAGCGATTCAGGGCGTTCTTCCACGGCATGCTGGACGAAGGCGTCTACCTGGCGCCGTCGGCTTTCGAGGCCGGTTTCGTATCGGCGGCCCACGGCGAGAGCGAGATCGAACAGACGCTCGGCGCCGCGCGCAAGGTGTTCGGGACGCTATAGAAGCTCAGGCCGCGCCAAGCGGGCCGCGCACGTGCTTCAGGACTTTCTGCACGAGCCGCAGGCGTTGCGCCGGGTCCAACTGCTCGAGGCACTGCTGCTTTTCCTCGAGGTCGATGGGCAAAATCTCGACGAAACGGTTGGTTACCCAGCCTGCGTCGTCGAGCCGTCGATCCAGGTCCTCGTACAGGCGCCCCAGGTCGTCGAGGACCCCGGACAGGATCGCCGCCATCGGCTGATACTCCTCGGGCAACGGTACTTCGCTCTCTTCCGGCAGTACCTCGATTTCGCCAATGTTGAGTCCGTCTGCTTCGCGAAACGCCGACAGCAGGCGAAAGCGCTGCTCGCCCCGGGCTGTTACGCCGAGCAGGCCATCGCTGCCCTGATACCAGTCGACGATCCGCGCCAGTGTGCCAATATCGTAGGTCCTGGCCAGCCCGACTTCGTCACCCTCGCGAATCAACACGACACCGAACGGGCTGTCGTCTTTCATGCAGCGTCCGATCATGTCCACGTACCGCGCCTCGAAAATCCTGAGCGGCAGCGGTCCGCCGGGAAATAACACCGTACTCAGGGGAAATAGAGGTACACGCACGACGCAGACCGGGAAACAAAGACACCCCAAGTATAGTTCCGCGACCCGCAGCCGGCGAACATCTCCTGACTCCTGCCTCCCCGACGCGGCAGACTCTAGTGCGCCATGAGGGAGACAAACGACCCGGGCGCCTGCTGCGTCGCGCACGAAACAGGGGGAGTCGTCGGGAGTCGCGTTGGTGCTTACCGGGCGTTCGTCAGGCGGTGCGCGTGCGCTGCAGGACGGCGGTGAGCGTCTGCCGCGCGCCGCCGAACCCCCCGTTGCTCATGAAAACGACCTGGTCACCGGCGAGCACCCGCGTCGACATGTCGCTGGCGAGTTCATCGTAGTCGCGGAAAACGCGCAATTTCTTTCCCAACGGCTCAAGCGTCGCATCGAAATCCTCGTCCATCTCATCAGGACGATACATCCAGACCAGGTCGGCATGTTCAAGGGAATCGGCGAGTTCGCGATTGTGTACGCCGAGTTTCATCGTATTGGATCGCGGTTCGATCGCGACGACCAGCCGGTTGCCCGGATAACGCCGCTTCATGGCTGCGATCGTGCGCCGGATTGCGGTGGGGTGATGTGCAAAATCGTCGTAGATCGCGATGTCGCCGACGGTTGCCGTGCGCTCCATGCGCCGCTTTACGCCCTCGAATCGCGACAGTGCTTCGACCGCTTGCTCGAGTTCGACCCCAACCGAGCGCGCGGCGGCAACAGCGGCCATCGCATTTTCGAGGTTATGCGAACCGCCGAGCTGCCATCGCGACTCCGCCGACCGGCCCCGCGGGTCCCGCATGCGAATATGGCGCTCGGTTGCGTCGACGAACTCGGCGCGCCACTCGGCGCCCTCCTCCAGGGAAAACGTTTCGCGCGGCGTCCAGCAGCCCATCTCCACGAGCCGCGCCAGGTTTCCGTCGGCCGCGTTCATGACGATGCGACCCGACGACGGTACGGTGCGCAGCAACTGATGGAACTGCCACAGTATGGCGTCGAGATCCCTGTAAATATCGGCGTGGTCGTATTCGAGATTGTTGAGAATCACCGTACGCGGCCGGTAATGCACAAACTTGGCCCGCTTGTCGAAGAACGCCGTGTCGTACTCGTCGGCCTCCACGACAAAGCAGTCACCGCTGCCGTAACGCGCCGACACGCCGAAGTTGGCGGGCACACCACCTATCAGGAATCCAGGCTGCTTGCCCGCATCTTCGAGTATCCAGGCCAGCAGGCTCGCCGTCGTCGTCTTGCCGTGGGTGCCGGCCACGGCGAAAACGTGTTGCTTCCGCAAAACGTGCTCCGCAAGCCACTGCGGTCCCGACTGGTACGGGATGTCGCGATCGAGCATGGCCTCGACGACATCGAATCCGCGGCTGACCACGTTGCCAACGACAACGCAGTCCGGCGGCGACCTCAGCTGGTCGGCGTCGAAACCCTCGTGGATGTCGATGCCGAGCTTCTTCAGCTGCGTACTCATCGGCGGGTAGACGCCGGCATCGCAACCGGATACTTCGTGGCCAGCGGCCTTGGCCAACGCCGCAATGCCGCCCATGAAGGTGCCACAGATGCCGAGAATGTGTATATGCATGCAGGAACTCAGGATGCGGGGGAAACTGCCGTCGAAAACGCATACTGTAAAAGGAATACGGCAATTGCAATGATCAGGCCCACATACCAGTCACGGTCGATCGCGCGAGAGATGATGTGCCCCTTTACGTGGATCGACCAGAACAACAACAGGTAAACGATGATTTGCGCGAGCGCTGCACCGACCAGTAGCGACAATGTGACAAGCCCGCCGACCTGGGCGAAAAAGATGATCGCGCCGCAGCCGATGATGGCGGTGAGTGACTGCAGCAGCCGGCTGCCAAATCCGGCCAGTACGATGATCGATGCGTAGCAAGCAAGGCTCAATGCCCAGCCCGCCACCGAAACGGCGACAGCCGCGCCGCCGAACCCGGGCACAACCACCGCCGCAATGAACAACGGCAGAAACCACATCGCGGTGGCCACCTTCAGCAGCAACCAGGAATGCGGAATCTCGTCCGGGCCCTTGCGTATGATCAGGATCTCGAACAGCGTTTTTATGAATGCCTGCACGGCGTAAGCACGAATCTCGTCGATGAGGCAATCATCGCATGTTAATCTGCCGATCCGAAGTCCACGCCTGCGGCCATCAATGACTGCGTTCACGTTCGTCAGCAAACCCGACTCGATCACATCCGAACTCCACGATTATCCACTCCTCGGGGTCGATACGGAGTTCATGCGTGAGAAGACGTTCTTTGCTCAGCTTTGCCTGGTGCAGGTTGCAGCCCGGGACCGGGTTTACTGCATCGACCCGCTGGCAGGAAATCCAATGCAGGAGTTCTGGGACGAGACGTTCAGGAAGACCTGGGTCGTCCATTCGGCACGCCAGGACATCGAGGTGATTTTTCAGTCTTCCGGCGCCATGCCGGCGAAGCTGTTCGATACGCAAATCGCGGCAGCGCTACTCGGCATGCAGCCCCAGATCGGCTACGCGGGCCTCGTCAAGCAACTGTTCGATGTCGATATTCCGAAGTCCCACACGCGAGCGGACTGGTCCAGGCGTCCGCTTGCCGATGCGCTGTTGCATTACGCCGTGGAGGACGTCGAGTACCTGCTGCCGGCTTACGACCGACTCGGCGAACGCCTTGAAAAAGCCGGCAGGATGTCCTGGGCGGAACAGGATTCGGCATTGCTCCTGGACGAGTCGCTGTACGCGTTCGACCAATCTCAGGCCGTGCAGCGGCTCAAGGGCGCGCGGAACTTCCGCGGGCGACGACGGTCGGCGGCGGAACGCCTCGCAGTGTGGCGGGAAGCCGAGGCCGCGCGCAAAAACCGCCCGCGGCAGTGGATACTGCGGGACAGCGCACTGCTTGATATCGCGTACAATCTGCCGGATACGCTGGCCGACCTCCGGCGCATCGACGGCCTGCCCCCGAAGCTTGTGAACAGGGCGAGCGAAGAGTTGCTGGCTATCGTGGCTCGCTCCGCCGACGACAACCACGAATACCAGCCGCCTCCGGCTCCGAACGAAAAGCAAAAGAAACTGCTGAAGAGCATGCAGTCGGCGGTATCCGGGTGCGCGGGCGAGCTCGGAATCAGCCCGGAACTGGTTGCACCCCGCAAGGAACTGTCGGCCGTGATCCAGTCGGGCAGGACGGATTCCCGGGTCTTCCTCGGCTGGCGGAGAGACCTGATCGGCGAACAGTTGCTGCGGCTGCTATAGCGCCTGCCTGAGCCTCTCGTAGATCTCGTCGATCGCGCCTTCCGCATCGATCGTCCTGAGCTTGCCGCGCTCGCGGTAATAGTCGACTACCGGCTCTGTTTGCTCCCTGTATACGTCCAGGCGGCTGCCGATGGTCTCCGCGTTGTCATCTTCGCGCTGTATGAGCTTGCCGCCTGCGTTCAGGCATTCGTCGATCTCTTCCTGGGGCGAGAAGTAGATATTGAGGAGCTTCCCCGTCACCGAGCAGGTCCGGCGGCCGGTCAGGCGTTTCATGAGGCTGTCGAATTCGACATCCATGAGCACGGCCGCGTCCAGCGGAACGCCCAGTTCGTCGAGCAATTCCTCGAGGTCGGC
>JAACFJ010000097.1 GCA_009937505.1 Gammaproteobacteria bacterium | reverse complement strand
TTTGCGGTCGGTGCAATGCCCAGCACGAGATCGCTGCGGTTGTCCCGCAATATGAGCAGCTGAAAGCTCAGGGTCGCGGTGGCTCCGGCGCGATCCGCTGCCTGCACCTCAATCGTGTAAGGTTCGTCGCGAGCGTCTTCGCGGATCGGGGTGCCCGAGAGCAGCCCGGTCGCGGCATCGAGTTGCAACGTGCCGCTGGCCGGCAGGCCGCTGCTGCTGAAGCGCAGAACGTCACCGTCATCGGGATCGTTGAAATTTGCTGCAAGGTTCAGGCTGTAGGCGATACCTTCGATCGCTTCCTGGGCCGGGACCGACGCGACAACCACGGGTGGCTCATTGCTGCTCAGGACGAACAGATCAAACTCGAGGCTGGCCGAAGCGCCTTGCCGGTCGGTTGCCGTAACCTCGATCGTGTAGGGCTCTTCCCTTACGTCAGCGACGACCGGCGTGCCCTCGAGAATGGCTCGATCTTCATCGAACTCCAGCGAGCCGCTGCCGGGCAGGCCTTTGATGCTGAACCGCAGCTCATCGCCCTCGTCGGGGTCATCGAAATTTCCCGCAAGCGCCAGGCGATACGCGACTCCTTCCGTTGCCGTCTGGTCGGGAACATCGCTAACTACGAACGGCGGCGAATTGGGGACGTCCTCGACAGTGATCCTGACGGTTGCTTCCCGTGAAGATCCGGTACCGTCGAATGCGCGGTACTTGAACTCGTCGTCATTCTTTTTGCCACCGTCGTGCTGGTACAGGAAGGTACCGTCGCTTCGCAGCACGAGCGTACCTTCCTTGACGTTCTTCGTGAGGATCGCCGTTAGCCGATCGCGCTCGAGGTCGAAATCGTTATCGAGCACGCTCTTCGAACCCGACGTGAGCTCATCAGCGGAGCCGCCGCGCTGGACCGTCATCGAATCGTTCACCGCGAAGGGCGGCCAGCCGCTCGCCCAGGCAATGGATGACGCAAGGAGAGCCGCAACCAGTACGGCGAGCCCGGCGATGGCCGGACCACTCTTCAGACGTGCCCGTACTGTGCTCAAAACGCGATCCCCTGCTCTGTTGTTATTTTGGTGGAATGCGTTTTACGGATTGTAGCGGATCATTGTGGCCGGTAAAAGACATAACGCATTGAGTAATTATGGTAAATTATTGAATTAACAGAATATATCTTCGGCACATACGTAGAAGTCTCTATGCCGGGATTCACAAACGAAGCTGGCGATGGCAAGAATCCGCAGGCACATTGACAACCTGAGACAACGGAAGAAGACGGTGATCGTAAGCCTTGTCCTTATATTTGAAGTGCTCGGCATCCTGTCGGCGATGCACGCCGTGATGAATGTCCGGACGCCGCAGGGATCGATCGCGTGGACCGTGTCACTCGTCATCGTGCCGGTGGTCAGCGTGCCGGCCTACTGGGTATTCGGCCGCAACAAGTTCAACGGTTACGTACTCGCGAGGCGTGCCGACGACGACCGGCTCAATGATCTGTCCCGTCGCGCCAGGCTCGGCATCGAGCAGCTCGATGCCGGCACCGAATGGGGCAATACCGTGGTTCGGGGCATCGAACGCCTCGCTCGCTTGCCGTTCACCGGCGCCAATGACGTCGAACTGCTCGTGGATGGTGAGGCTACATTCGCGAGCATCTTCGCGGGCATCGACTCGGCGCAGGACTACGTGCTGGTGCAGTTCTATATCGTTCGCGCCGATGATATCGGCAACGAATTGAAGTCGCGCCTCATCGCGGCGGCCGGGCGCGGCGTGCGGGTCTGGTTCCTGTACGACGAGATCGGCAGCCTCGGCCTGCCGGACTCCTATATCGACGAGCTTCGTGGCAGTGGCGTCAATATCCTGCCCTTCCACAGCCGCAAGGGTTCCGGCAACCGCTTCCAGCTGAATTTCCGCAATCACCGCAAGACCGTCGTCGTCGACGGCCGCGAGGCCTGGATTGGCGGCCACAATGTCGGCGACGAGTACCTCGGCAAGTCGCCCAAGTTCGGCCGGTGGCGGGACACGCACATGCGCGTCGAGGGTCCGGCCGCACTCGGCGCCCAGATCGCATTCGTCGAGGACTGGCGCTGGGCAGCCGACGAGACACTGTCGGAGCTCGAATGGGAACCGGTCAGGTCGGCGAACGGCAATGCGCAGGCCCTGGTCATTGCCAGCGGCCCGGCCGACGACGTAGAAACAGCATCGCTGATGTATACCCAGGCGATCAACGCGGCGACGCGCCGGATCTGGATTGCCAGCCCGTACTTCGTGCCGGACGATGCGATCGTCCAGTCGCTGCAGCTTGCGGCCCTTCGCGGCGTTGATGTACGGATCCTCATTCCGGAGGTATCCGACAGCGCGCTCGTGAAGCTCGCAGCCTACTCCTACTTCGACGAAGTCAGTTCCACCGGCGTCAGCTTTTACCGCTACCAGGACGGTTTCCTGCACGGCAAGGTGATGCTTGTCGATGACTCGGTCGCTGCTGTCGGCACCGCCAACTTCGACAACCGTTCGTTCCGGCTCAACTTCGAAATCACGGTCCTGGTGGCGGAACGGGGGTTTGCGCAAGCCGTTGAGGCCATGTTCGAGGAGGACTTCGAAAACTCCCGCCGCATGGAACAGGGCGAATACGAAAACAAGAACTACCTGTTCAAGGTCGCCACACGAATCGCGCGACTGGCCTCCCCCGTACTTTGATCAGCGCCCTGCTGTCGGCGCGTTCTTGACGGCAACGGACTTTATCTGCGCGAGTACCTGTTCGCCCGGCCTGAGATCGAGCTGCGCCCGCGACCGGCGTGTAACGCGCGCGAGGATGTGTTCGGAACCGAGAGCAAGCTGCACGAGTTCCGACGACTCGCTGTCGCCGCGGATCGAATCTATGGTAGCCGGCAGAACGTTGAGCACGGTCGACGTGCCCGGGTCTTCGCGGCAGATGCTGACATCGTTTGCGCGAATACGCAGGCGCAACGGGGCCCCGGTTTCGTATCGGCCGGGCACCCACATTTCGAGGCCGTCGAATGCGATCTTTGTCAGGCCGTCAACGGCATCGTGCAGGACCACCTTGGCATGAATGATCGCGCCCGCCTCCTCGCCACCGAGCAAGGGAAAATCGGCGCGTAACAGGACCTCCTGGATATCGCCTGATGCAACGATTCGACCGCGCTCCATGACCAGCAGGTAGTCGCAGAGACGAATGACCTCCTCGACGCTATGGCTGACGTAGATAACCGGTATGGAGAGGGCGGCATGCAGCCTGTCGAGGAACGGCAGGATTTCATCGCGACGTGCCCGATCGAGCGACGCAATCGGTTCATCCATGAGCACGACCCGCGGGGATCTCAGCAGCGCCCTCGCGATCGCGACACGCTGTGCCTCACCACCGGACAGCGTGTCGACCCTGCGGTCCAGCAGGTAACGGAGACCCAGAAGTTCTACGGCCTCGTCGAAACCGACATCCTCGCGGCGGCCGCGGCGTTGACCGTACTCGATGTTCTGCCGCACGTTCAGGTGTGCGAACAGTCGCGGTTCCTGGAACACGTAGCCGATCTCCCGGTCATGGACCGGACGCGATTTCGTCGCGTCCTGCCAGACGTCGTCTGCTATAACGAGACGGCCGGTCGCGCCTTGCTCGAGGCCGGAGATACATCGCAATAACGCCGTCTTGCCGGCACCGGATTCGCCGAACACCCCGGTGATACCCCGCATCGGTATTTCAACATCCACGTCCAGCGAGAATGCGCTGCGCTGCAGTTCGTAGCGTACCGAAATATTCCTGCTCACCGTGATCGTCCCTCGAGCCGGCGGTTGATCAGGAACATGGACAGGAGCACCGCGAACGCAAAAGTCACCAGGATGATCGACATCTGGTGAGCACTGGCGTAGTCGAGCGATTCAACATGATCGTAGATCGCGATCGATACGACTCGGGTCTCTCCGGGGATATTACCGCCGACCATCAGGACGACGCCGAATTCGCCCAGCGTGTGCGCGAAGCTGAGCACCGTTGCGGTCAGGAACCCCGGCACCGAAAGCGGTACGGCAATGGTAAAGAACGCGTCGAGTTTGGAGGCACCGAGGGTTCGCGCAGCCTCGACTTCCTGGGTGCCCAGCGTATCAAACGCACTTTGCAGCGGCTGCACCGCAAACGGCAGGCTGTAAAAACACGAAGCGATGACCAGCCCGGTGAACGAAAACGTCAGCGCATCACCGGTAACCTCGACCCACCATCGGCCGATCGAACCGTAGGGTCCGAGCACGATCAGCAGGTAAAAACCCATTACCGTCGGCGGCAGAACGATCGGCAAGGCCACGATGGCCTGGATTGCGGGCTTGAGGCGTGAATGGGTGCGAGACAGCCACCAGGCAATTGGCGTTCCCAGGAGAATCAGGATCAGCGTGGTCAATGCGGCGAGCTGCAACGACAGCAGCAAAGGTCCCAATGTCGATGCCATCAGTCCTTTACCTCGGGTAGCCTGTATCCATGGCGCAGGATAATGGCACGTCCCTCGTCGCCGCGCAGGAACCGCAGGAACGGCTTCGCGCCCGCTGCATCCGCTCCCCGCTTCAGGAGTATCGCCTGCTGGTCGATAGCGGCGTGCATCGTTTCGGGTACCGGCCAGCTGCAGGACGCACTTGGCAGCGAGGCCGCCCGCAGCTGCGAGCGGGCAATGAACCCGAGCTGCGCATTGCCCGACGCCGCAAATTGCAGGGTCTGCGCGATGTTCTCGCCGATGACAAGACGGTCACGGAGCGACTCCCAGAGCCCCGACCGTTGCAGGTATGACCTGGCCGCTGCCCCGTAGGGGGCGGTCTCGGGGTTGGCGATCGCGATGAGCCCGCCGCCGGCGCTTCGCAATGCCTCGCGGCAGTCTTCCACCCGTCGCGACCACAATTCGAGCGCACCGAGCGCATAGGTAAACCGTGTACCGGGAACGCCTGCGCCCACCGCTTCCAGGCGTTGCGGACGCTCTGCATCCGCAGCCAGCAGTATGTCGAACGGCGCGCCATTGACGATCTGGGCATAGAGCTTGCCCGTCGAAGCCGTGGTGATACGGACATCGAAACCCGATTCCTGCGAGAACCGTGCAGCGATATCGCGCGCAGTAGCAGCAAAATTGCTTGCCACGGCGACGGTAACGTAATCCTCCCCGGTCGCGGCGACCGGTAACAGGATCAACGCGGCGAGGAGAAGTCGTAGTGCGATGGTGTTACCCCGAACGGCTGGCCTTCAGCTTCTGACGATAATCGTGTAGCAAAGGTTCAGTATAGCCGTTCGGCTGTTCGCAACCCTTCAGGACCAGGTCGCAGGCGGCGCGGAATGCGATGCTGCCCTCGTAGTCGTCGCTCATCCGGACATAGACGTGATCGCCGGCATTCTGATCGTCGACGATGGCCGCCATGCGCTCGAAAGTTTCGCGCACCTGCTTTTCATTGGTTATGCCGTGCAGCAGCCAGTTGGCCATGTGCTGGCTCGATATGCGCAGCGTCGCACGATCCTCCATGAGGCCCACATCGTTGATGTCGGGTACTTTTGAACAGCCGACGCCCTGGTCGATCCAGCGGACGACGTATCCCAGGATGCCCTGCGCATTGTTGTCGAGTTCGTTCTGGATAGTCTGCGCATCCAGCGTTGCGGGATCGCAAAGTGGCGGCGTAAGTATGTCGTCGAGGCTCGCAAGCGGCCGCGCAGCGAGCTCACGCTGGCGCGCCGCCACGTCCACGTAATGATAGTGCATGACGTGCAGCGTCGCCGCCGTCGGCGATGGTACCCACGCGCAATTCGCGCCTGCTTCCGGATGCGCCTGCTTGGTGGCCATCATCTGCTTCATTTCGTCAGGCTTCGGCCACATGCCTTTGCCGATCTGTGCCCGCCCGGGCAAGCCGCAGCGGATTCCGGTGTCGACGTTCCAGTCTTCGTAGGCGGTGATCCAGGGCTCCTGCTTGATCTCCTCCTTGGGCTTCATCGGGCCGGCCTGCATACTCGTGTGAATCTCGTCCCCGGTTCGATCGAGGAAACCGGTGTTGATGAAGACCAGGCGGTCCTTCACGGCGCGAATGCATTCCATGAGGTTGACCGTCGTACGGCGCTCCTCGTCCATGACGCCGACTTTGAGTGTGTTGCGTTCGAGCCCGAACAGGTCTTCGACGCGCGAGAACAGGGCATCCGTAAAGCCTGCCTCGTCCGGTCCATGCATCTTGGGCTTCACGATATAGACGCTGCCGTGGCGACTGTTCGGCAGGCAGTCTTCCAAATTGCGATTGGCCAGCGCGCATGCCGTCGTAATGACAGCATCCATGATGCCCTCGAACACCTCGTCGCCGTTACGGTCGAGGATTGTGCCGTTGGTCATCAGGTGGCCGACGTTGCGGACAAGCATGAGGCTGCGGCCGGACAGAACGATGCGCTCGCCATCGACGCCCGTGTATTCGCGATCCGCGTTGAGACGCCGCGTCAGCGTCTCGCCGCCCTTGGAAAACGTCGCCTCGAGGGTTCCCTGCATGAGGCCAAGCCATTTCCGGTAGACGTTGACCTTGTCATCGGCGTCGACCGCAGCGACCGAGTCTTCGCAGTCCTGGATCGTCGTGATCGCCGATTCCAGTACGACGTCCGCGACGTGCGCGGCAGCCTCGCGGCCGATCGGGTGATGCGGGTCCGTCTGGATCTCGATGTGCAGGCCGTTGTGTAAGAACAGGTAGGTCACGGCGTCGCCGTCACGGGCGTGTCCCCTGAACGCGGCGGGATCTGCGAGGCTGACGGGCTTGCCGTCGACGGCCGCTACGAACTCGTCTCCGGCGAGCCCGTAGTCCGATATATCCGCGTGGCTCGTCCCGTCGAGAGGCAACGCCTTGTCGAGAAAGCTCTGCGCGTAACGTATGACCGCGCAACCTCGGGTCGGGTTGTAGCTCCCGGCGCGTTCCCGGCCATCGTCTTCGCTGATCACGTCGGTGCCGTATAGCGCATCGTACAGGCTGCCCCAGCGGGCATTTGCGGCGTTCAGGGCAAAGCGAGCATTGCTGACCGGAACGACCAGCTGCGGGCCGGCAATCCCGGCGATTTCCGCATCGACGTTCGCGGTGCCGATAGTAAATTTCTCGCCGGTCTCCTGGAGATAACCGATGGACTTCAGGAACGCGACGTACTCGGCATGGTCGTAATCGTCGCCCGGGCGGGCGCGATGCCAGTCGTCGATCTTTTGTTGCAGGACGTCCCGCGTGTCCAGCAACTCACGATTGACCGGTGTCAATTCGTCAATCAATGCCTCGAAACCGGACCAGAAATGGGACGGCTCTGTGTCTATCGAGGGCAGGATTTCGGTTTCGACAAAATCGAAAAAGGCCGTGTCGATGCGGAGACCACCGACCTGCTTCCGGCCCTTGTCACCGTTGCTCATGACGCTCTTCTTGCTACGCGACGAACTGTTCTTCCTCGGTGCTGCCTTCCAGGGCCGTCGTCGATGACAGCCCGTGCATGATCGTATTCTGCACGGCGTCGAAGTAGCCGGCGCCAACAAAAGACTGGTGTTTGGCCGCACGGAAACCATGCTGCTCGTCGGCGAATTCGCGCTGCTGCAACAGCGAATAGGCGTACATGCCTTCGGCCTTGTAGGCACGGCTGAGACGGAACATGCTCGAGTTCAGGGCGTGCCAGCCGGCCAGCGTGATGAACTGGAACTTGTAGCCCATCTTGCTCAGCTCCTCACGGAAGACCTTCATCGTCTGGTCATCGAGATTTGCCTGCCAGTTGAACGAAGGCGAGCAGTTATACGCCAGCAGCTGATCCGGGAACTCCGCATGAATTGCGTCGGCGAATCGCTGCGCCTGCTCGAGGTCCGGCCTGGACGTCTCGCACCAGATCATGTCCGCATACGGCGCATAGGCAAGACCGCGCGCGATCGCCTGTTCGAGCCCGGCGTTGGTGCAGAAGAAGCCTTCGGGCGTGCGCTCGCCGGTGATGAATTTCTTGTCCCGCTCATCCGAATCGGACGTAATCAGATTTGCCGCGTCGGCATCCGTGCGAGCGATCAGAACTGTCGGGATGTCGTACACATCGGCTGCGAGGCGGGCAGCACACAGTTTTGCAACCGCTTCCTGGGTCGGAACGAGCACCTTGCCGCCCATGTGGCCGCATTTCTTGGCCGACGACAGCTGGTCCTCGAAGTGAACACCGGCTGCGCCTGCACGAATCATGTGCTTCATGAGTTCGAACGCATTCAGGTTGCCGCCGAAACCGGCTTCGGCGTCAGCGATGATCGGCGCGAACCAGTCGATGCTGTCGTCGCCGTTGAGCGAGTGTATTTCGTCGGTGCGGACGAACGCATTATTGATGCGCTCCACCATTTTCGGCACCGAGTCGACGGGATACAGGCTCTGGTCCGGGTACATTTCGCCCGCGCTGTTGCCGTCGCCGGCTACCTGCCAGCCGGAGCAATAGATCGCCCGGAGCCCGGCCTGCACCTCCTGGATCGCCTGGTTGCCCGTGATTGCACCGAGCGCACACAGTGGCTCGTCCTCCTGAACATAATTCCAGAGCTTCTCACTGCCGCGGCGCGCCAGCGTGTATTCGATATGTACCGATCCGCGAAGCTTTACGACGTCTGCAGCGCTGTAATCTCGTTTGATGTCTTTCCACCGCGGGCTCTCGGCCCATTCGGTCTCCAGCTTGCTGATCTGCTCTTCTCGATTCATGACGAACACCCTGTCCCGTATCCAGTCTTCAATTTACGTGAAAGCGCCGCTTCCAGGCGCTATAGTACGCAGGCGAATTATGAAATTTCACAGCAAAAATTTCACAATGTCAATTTCACAGATGCCTTATGTCTTCCCCGCATAGCCTGCGGCGAAAATCGCATTTCCTCGGCACCAAGATTCGCATGCTCAGGAAGCGCAATCATCTTACGCTCGAAGACCTCTCGGTGCGATGCGTACAGATCGATCGGGAGGCCGGCCCTTCGGTTTCCTATCTTTCGATGATCGAAAACGGCAAGCGAGTGCCGTCGGAACATTTGCTGACAATCATCGCCGAGATATTCCAGAAGGACGTTCACCGAGGCACCTGTTGGCGGCATGCCGCTGGAGCCGGGATTCCTCTTTTCGGAGAGCCTGCTGCAGCTCGCTATCCCGGAACTCCTGAGCCAGACTGGCACAACCGGTCGGCAGTTCGCGCACCTGCTGATTCGCGCGCACCAGGAGACAAACCAGAACCGATTCCCGGATATCGAGCGCGCGGCCGAGAGCATTGGCAACAAGCTGTTCCCGATGTCGCTGGAAAACGTATTCGACGTCGCGAAAAATCTCGGCCTGGAAATTCGCTGGTTCGACAAACCCCCGGCCAACGATCTCGGCGAAGACGTTCCGATCAAGTCATTGGTGCGATCTTTCTATGACGCGCCGAACCGCGTCTACCTGAACCGTGCGCTGGAGAAAGCGCCTGCGCGACTGAAATTCGACCTCGCTAACCAGGTCGCCCACAAGGTCCTGCACGACGGGGACGGCGCGCGCATCCCGCAGATATCCGGGGGCAGGAGCTCGACCCGTCCTGTCGACGATGGCAGCCAGAATGTCGACGCGCGCGACATTCTTTATGCCTGGCGCGACTTCGAATGCAGCTATTTCGCCGCGGCATTGCTAGCCCCTAAAACTCCTTTCCGCCAGTTTCTCGCGCGCAACTCGTATGCGATCAACGCAGGCGACAAGGTCGACCTGACCACCACGCTGGTCATGCGGCGCATGCCGAGCGTATCCCCCTACCCTCACTGGCACTATTTCGACGCCTACCCTCCCGGCAGTTTCCGCGCAGTCTATCGCGGCAACGGCATCCCCTTGCCGTGGGGCAACATGTCGATGATCTCCGACCCGTGCCAGCACTGGGCCGTATTCCGGATGCTGCACAGCCGTTCGAACAAGCCGTCGTCACAAATCTCAGTCCTTCCGGCGGGCGACGACAAGCGCCTGTACTGCTGCCAGTCGATCCGAAGCCGCGACGCGGCCGGCAACCGGCACGTTCTCTGCGCGGGCGTCGACCTGTCACCCGCGCTGGAGTCGCAGGGCTTCGACCCATCCGCCACCATCGACATGATCGAGTCCAGCTGCAACGCGAACGGCGGTTCAGGGCCGATCCCGGCCGAAGCCCGCAAGCAGCTCGACAGCATCGGCCGGATTCTCAATATCGGCTGGGTCGCGGACGGCGCGCAAAGAGAAGCGACGATTATTTGTCCGCGAAGCTCCGCGTGCCCACGCGACAAGCATTGCCTGGGCAAACGGCCCCGGGCCATCAAACCGCAGATCGACGAAATCCGCGAATCGGTGCTTTCCGGCTGACCGCGGTCAGGCCGTCTTCTGAAATTCCCCCGGGCTCATACCCGTCCAGCGTTTGAAGGCGCGAGCGAAGTTGCTCTGGTCGGAAAATCCAACCATGTACGCGATTTCGGCCTGCGTGTAGTCGCCGTCCCTGAGGTACTTCTCCGCGAGGCTGCGGCGCGTGGTCTCGAGAATGTCGCGATAACTGGTGCCTTCGGCGCTGAGTTGGCGCTGCAGCGTGCTGGTACTGCGGTACAGGCGATTGGCGATCCTGTCCTGGTCCGCCTTGCCGGAAGGCAACATCTGCACCAGCAATCGCCTGACGTCCGTGGCCACTTTGCTCTGGTCGAGCGACTCCAGGTACTGCTCCGCGATCCGTGACGTGGAATCCAGTACGTCAGGGATATAACCGGGCAGGCGCTCCTCGAAGATCTGCTTCGAAAAATAGAACTTCTCGCGCTCGTTGCCATAGGTGACCGGGCACTGCAGGAATTCGTCGAGATAGTTGCGAGCCTTGTCGGGAGGGAAGATCAGTTCCGCCTTCAGCGGCCGCACGGGCTCGCGCCTTATGATTTCGCAGAGTTTGAAAAACGCGACCATCCCTGCCTCGTCGGCGGTGCGGTTGATCACGATCGACGGATCCGGAAAGGACTCGACGAACACGACCATATCGTCTTCGTCCACGACCTCGGCCTGGGTAATCGCGGTGGACAGCACGTGAGCGTAGCGACACAGTCGCTCCAGCGCGCCTTTTAGCGTAGCGCTCGCCAGCCAGGCGTGCCCGAGCACATAGAAGTCACTGGGTTCTGCGCGGACGCCCGCTTTCAGGCCGAATTGCTGATCATCGGTGATGAAGACGGCCGTGTCCCAGAGACGGGTCATCTTCGACAGGGGCACACGTGAACCGGGCCTCCCGAACTTGCTCGTGTCGATCTTGACCTGCTCGAAGATCGGCGCGGGATCGATCCCGTAATCCTTTTGCAGCGTTTCGCCGATGATCCGGGCAACGTTTGCCAATGTCGTGGGTTCATAGAGCATGGCTGCTGATAGTGAACCCCAATAGCGGCGCAGGCTCAAGCTGTTTCGCAGCTTGACGCCATTTGCACAATCCCTGACCGGTTTTGACCAGAACGGGCGCGCCTGGCCGCCTACAGTGGACCCCAGTTTCCGCAGGAGAAAGCCATGCTCAGCCTGGTCCCAAACGACAGTAAGCGTTACTCATTATCCGAGACCATTCATGCCGAGGTCTCCCGTTTTCTCTACCAGGCATTCACGGCCGACAGTGGACTGCTTTCCAACGTAGACCGGTGGACGCAGCGCAGAGTCACCATGGAAAACCTCACCAAGATCGAGCTGGCGCATGCGTCCGACGATCCGGTCGAGTATTGCTACCAGAACCTGATACGCGAGATCGACGCGGAGGCGCAAACCGGGATATTCCTGGTCGGCAAGGACACCGCGGACACTTCGCTGGGAATCCTGGCCAACGAGCCCGGTGTCTCCGGCAAATTGCGAAACGAGGTCGCATACATTGCCCCTGTCCTGTTCGCGGATGCGCTCGCACACTCCAACGACCAGCTGGATCTCGTTTGGGTGACGATCCGGGCGCGCTTCGAGCGCGCGCGCGTGGATGCCGAAGTATCGAGGATTGCGATGGGGATCCTGATGCAGGATGCGGATGTCGCGAACGACATGGCTGACGCGCTTCGATCCCTTATGTACCCCTTTCACGAGTATGCAGCCCGGCATCAATGCGATCTGCCGCCGCTGCTCGACGAACACCAGGCACGCGAACTGACGATCATGGTTTCACAGCTCGAGAAACGAGCCGGTGACTACGAGAACAGAATTCATGAAATTACAGCGAGGGCCGATACGCAATGAAAAGTCACTGTTACCCAATTTCGGTCGACGGCATCGTCAGGACCGGACGACAACACAGCCTCATTCCCCCTCAAGCCGGTAGCATTACCGGACATTCGGCGGGCCTCCTGGCCCGCCTTTTTTTAGTCAAGTTTGTACGAGGTTACGCGATTGGTGACGCTCTGGTCCGCCGCCATGCCGCCTACTGTGAGCCACTGGCCTTTGAACGGCACGAGCCCGCGATGATCCATGGTCGCGCCACCCTCGAACTCGATCACTTGCCAGCTTTGAGTATCGATGTCGAATAACAGCGCGCCCTGCGCGGGTTGGGATGGCCGCCCGTCGTAGCCGATGCCGTTGTAGTTGTAGGGATTCTCGCTACCACCGACAAACAGCACGCCGTTTACTTCGGGGACGCCCGCCGCCGCCATGCGATAGCGCGGCAAGCCGGGATGATAGTCGACACTGCGCCAGTCTATGCGGCGTCCGTCTTCGTCATCGATGATTCCCAGGAAACAGTCGGGTACCGCGACGAAGTCGCGCGGACGATCGTCATGCACTGCGATGGCTACGCCGTCGCAATAAACGATCGTATTTCCGACGATGCCACCAGCGTGGCCGAACACAGATGGACCGGGTACCGGTGTCGCCTGCACCCAGGCGTCATTTCGCGTGTCGTATCGCTGCACGAGGTTGACGTTTCCAAGGTCGTGCCAGCCGCTGACCAGGTATATATAGCGATCATCATAGGTAACCGCTACCGCGTCATCGACCGGAACGGGCATCGCGGCGCGTTCCTCGAATACCCGCTTCCGCGGATCAAACGCATGGGTCCAAGGCGTGGAGACCTCGGCGCCATCCTTGTCAATGGTATAGCCTCCGAACACATACACGCGCCCGTCCGCCGATGCGGCCGCCGATGCAAGCCGGCCTGCATCGCCGGGAACGGGGTCGGCTTCGGACCAACTCTTCGAACGGGAGTCATAAACATAGGTGGACGCCAGCGTATCGGCGTGCGTCTTGCCTTCGGCCAGGCCGTTGAAACTGACGACATAGTCCCGGCGGCCCGCCTTCACCGATGCTACGGCATTGTTGCTCACGGCCAACGGCAGGGGCGCAAGAACGGCTTCCTGCAACAGCGCCGGCGGGTCCGCGGCAGGCCCTGCAGTAGCGCTTGCCGCCAGAAACGCAGTGGCGAACAACCTTACTCGAACGTCGAATCCAGGCACTTTGATTGCCTCTCGGTCATCACCGGTTCACCGCAGTGTTTATGGTCACCGAAACCTGACCGATATTGCCAACTCGAGTCAAGCCGGCATGATTCGGCTGCCCTTGAGCCCCCTGGTATCGGAGACGGAATATTACATTCGTTTATACTAATTTATAGCTTTCTAATTTATAATTCGCTATAGTATGGGCTGATCGGCACCCAGCATGAGGATAACGGGTGAAACGGGACAACGATTTGGCTGAAAAGCGACCATCTGAGACAACGGAGGCTGAAGAGATGCAGGCACATGCGGCAGATGCGGCCAGCCTGATGAGGGCTTTCGGCAACGAGAGCCGGCTGATGATCCTGTGCACGCTCGCGGAAGGCGAGCGCTCTGTTGGCGAACTCAACGAGATCATCCCGTTGAGTCAATCCGCCTTGTCGCAGCAGCTTGCGCGACTGCGCCGCGAGGGACTGGTCACGACACGGCGCGAATCACAGGTGATTCACTACTCGCTCTGCGAGGGGCCCGCCGACCGCGTCATAAACGTACTTCACGACATTTTCTGCGGGACGGGCGTTCCCCT
This sequence comes from Gammaproteobacteria bacterium, assembly GCA_009937505.1. Classification (GTDB taxonomy): domain Bacteria; phylum Pseudomonadota; class Gammaproteobacteria; order Steroidobacterales; family Woeseiaceae; genus UBA1847. The sequence continues at coordinate 13,323 of JAACFJ010000097.1, read as the reverse complement.
CACAACAAAGGAAAGACGCTGATGGACACCAAATTCGGTTTCGGCAAACCCGTCGATCTCGGCTTCGACGAAGCGCTCGATACAGTGACCGAGGAACTTGGCAAGGAAGGCTTCGGCGTACTGACGGAGATCGACGTCCAGGCCACGCTGAAGAAAAAACTGGGCGAGGACATGCGCCCGTACAGGATTCTCGGCGCATGTAATCCTCCGCTGGCCCATCAGGCCATCACGGCCGTCCCCGAGATCGGCCTGCTGCTGCCGTGCAACGTGCTCGTGCGCGAAGACGACGAGGGCAAGGTGCACGTAAGCTTCATGGACCCGGGCAGCGTGCTGGGTCTCGTAGACAACCCCGATGTCGAACCGCTCGCCGCACAGGTAAGAGAAAAACTGGAGCGCGTGCTCGCAGCCTTATGAGCGCGCTCTCCGTCACGGCATTCTTCGACGAGGCCACCTTCACAGTTACCTACGTTGCCGCGGACCCCGGGTCTGCGCATGCGGCGATCTTCGATCCGGTCCTCGATTACGACCCTGCATCCGGCCGCACGTCCACGGCGTCGGCCGACAAGGTCGTCGCTTTCGTCAGGGACAACGGCCTCACCGTGGACTGGATCCTCGAGACGCACGTGCATGCCGATCACCTGACCGCCGCCCCTTACCTGAGGGACACGCTCGGCGGCAGGATTGCCATTGGCAGGAACGTGGCCGCCATACAGGAGACGTTCAAGGACGTGTTTAACATCGAGGGCCTGGCGACGGATGGGACCCAGTTCGACCACCTGTTCTTGGCACCCCCGGCCATACCCCCGCCTGCATTACCTATGTCGTCGGCGACGCTGCCTTCGTCGGCGACACCCTCTTCATGCCCGACTTCGGCACGGCGCGCACCGATTTCCCGGGCGGCGACGCGGGAATGCTGTACGACTCGATACAAAGAATCCTTGCGTTGCCCGACGACACGCGCCTGTTCATGTGTCACGACTACAAGGCGCCCGGGCGCGACGAGTTTGCCTGGGAGACCTCGGTCGCCGAACAGCGCGAAACCAATGTCCACATCAACGGGAACGTATCGCGGAACGAGTTCGTTGCCATGCGCGAAGGCCGCGACGCCGAACTCGGCATGCCGAAACTGATCCTGCCCTCCATCCAGGTCAATGTGCGCGCGGGTCAAATGCCGGATGCGGAATCGAACGGCGTACGCTACCTGAAGATACCCGTGGACTCCCTGTAACACAGGCACCTACCGGCCCGGGCCAGGCAACATGTTCGCATCAATCATGGTATGGCCCGGCGCCATCGCGATCGGCATCAGCCTGGGCCTGCTCGGATCCGGCGGCTCGATACTCACCGTGCCGGTGCTCGTCTACCTCGTGGGGCAGGACGAGAAGGTCGCCATTGCGGGATCCTTGTTCATTGTCGGAAGTATCGCCCTCGCAGGCAGCCTGCAGTTCATTCGTGCGGGATTCATCAACTGGCGCAGCGTCGCGACGTTCGGCTTGCCCGGCATGGCGGGTACCTACCTGGGCGCAGCGCTGGCAGCCTATGTCAGCGGGCTGACGCAGCTCGCATTATTTGCCGTGGTCATGCTGCTCGCATCCTACCTGATGCTGAGGCCCATCGAGCTTTCCGCAGCTAACCACGCGCCACGCGCAATGTGGAAGATTGCGGGTGACGGCCTCGTCGTCGGCGTTATCACGGGGCTCGTCGGCGTCGGCGGAGGCTTCCTGATCGTGCCGGCGCTGGTGCTCCTTGGTGGCCTCTCCATGCACCATGCCGTAGCAACGAGTCTCGTCATTATCGCGTTGAAATCGTTTAGCGGATTTTACAAATACCTTGACGTTCTGAGTGAGCAGGACCTCAGCCTCGACTGGCCCGTGCTCTGGCTGGTCACCGTGCTCGGCATCAGCGGCAGCATCGTGGGCAGCCGACTCGCACGGCGAGTCCACCAGGACAGGCTGAAGCGCTGGTTCGGTTACTTCCTGATCGTCATGGGACTCTACATTCTTGCCCGGTCGCTGCCCGGCGCGCTGGGTTTTCAACCGTGAGATAATATCCGCAATGAGAATCGTGCAGCTCTCCGATAACTACTCCGTCACCATGCAGATAGATTCTGGTGACATCGAGTCCTTTGCGCAGGACGGGTTTACGACCATTGTGTGCAATCGCCCGGACGGTGAGGAGCTGGGTCAGCCCACCAGCGCATCCGTTCGCGAGGCCTGCGAACAGCGCGGTATCGCTTTCCACATGATCCCCATGCAGGGCAGCGCGGTCAGCCCGGAAACATTGCAACAGTTTCTCGACGTGATACGAAACGCCGACGGACCCGTCCTGGGCTACTGCCGCACGGGTACCCGCTCGGCGATTCTCTGGCAGATCGCGTCGCAGGCCGAGTAGCAACTGGCCGTAAGCGTCAGCCGAGCGTTGCACCGCCGTCCATGACGAGCGTCGTACCCGTCGTGTAGGCCGCTTCATCTGAGACCAGGTACAGCACGCCCGCCACCATGTCCTCGGGCTGCCCCGCCCTTGCCACCGGGATCCGCTTGAGCCACTTCTGCACGCCGGGATCGGAGGTGAGCGCTTCCGCGAATTTCGTTTCCACGACCCCCGGCAGTATCGCATTCACGCGCACCCCGGCCTGGCCGTATTCACGCGCGAACGCACGGGTAATGCTGATCAGCCCCGCCTTGGTCATCGAGTAGACGGCCTGCCCGGGCATCGACAGCAACGCCGCGATCGACGCGACATTGACGATGGCGCCGCCGCCGGACTCGATCATGAGCGGCACCGCGTGGCTCATGAAGTAGTAGGGCCCCTTGAGATTCACCGCCACGGTCTTGTCGAAGGCATCGGGCGGAAGGTCCGTTGCCGGGCCGTAATAGGGATTGGCCGCTGCATTGTTGATCAGGATATCGAGGCGGCCACACTCGTCCTTTACAACACGCATCAACGATTCGATCTGGCCGAGGTCGCCGGCATTGCAGGTGTGCGCGAGCGCCTCACCACCGGACGCTACGATCGCATCGGCGACCGCCTGCACACTGTCGATCTTGCGGCTGGTGCAGACGACCTTTGCACCGCAGTCCGCAAGTCCGTGCGCGATGGCCTCGCCGATGCCTCTTGACGCGCCGTTCACGATCGCCACTTTTCCAGACAGGTCCGTTTTCATCGTTCTTCTCCCGTGAGTTTTCGCCGGAAACGCTGCATGCCGGCAATCCAGCGATCGTGGTCGGCCGCCTTGCGCTGAAAATAAGTGTGCACCTGCGGATGTGGCAGCACGAGGAATCGCCCCGCATGAATCCCCGCAACAACATCGTCGGCAACCTGGTCCGGTGACAGGATGCCATCGACGTCGTTGCCGCCGAAGCCGCCGTCAACTGATTCCGCATCGTCCTCGATGCCGATCATGCGAGTCGCTACCGCCTGCGGACAGACGACCGAGACCCGGATGCCCTGTTCGCCATGTGTAATCGCGAGCGACTCCGCAAACCCCACCGCCGCGTGCTTGGTCGCCGAGTACGCGGCGTCGCCGATCTGGCTCAGCAGCCCTGCGGCAGACGCGACGTTGACGAGGTATCCGCCGCCGCGCGCGATCATGCGCGGTAGCAGGGCGCGCGCCGCATAGACGTGCGCCATGACGTTGACGTTCCAGCAGGCCTGCCAGCGGTCGTCGCAGGGAATCATGCCGCCTTCCCTCGATGCCGCGTTGCCGTTCGCATCGCCGTACCCGACGCCTGCGTTGGATACGAACAGGTCGATCGGACCCACGTCGCGTTCAACACTTTCGACCAGCGCCTGAACGGCCGCTTCGTCACCGACATCGACGACCTGTGCGATGCCACCGATATCAGCGGCGACGCTTGCGGCTGCATCGGGCTCGAGTTCGGCGACCACCACCGTGACGCCGTCGCGCGCCAGGCGCCTGCACAGAGCGCGGCCAATGCCGTGGCCGCCCCCGGTTACGACGGCAGTGTTGATGTCGACAGTCATTCGCTTCTCGCTGCGGCGGCAGTCAGGTTCCGGCAGTTGCGCCGGCCCGCCGTGCAGTAACATACTGTTCTCACTTGCGGCCGTGTGCGCGGCCTGCCAGCAGTCGGATCAGGACGCTACACCTCCGGCAAGCGCTGATGAACAAGCCAGGCCCGAGCACGTAACACCGAATGTAGCCTACGAGCATGCCTGCGCGGGATGCCACGAGACAGGCAAAGACGGTGCACCGCGGACGGGCGATCCGGATGCATGGGCCGGCCGCTCGGCGCTCTGGGAAGCCGTGCTGTTCGAGCATGCGCAGAAAGGCTATTTCAAGATGCCGCCGCACGGCCACGACGGCCGCTTTACGGATGACGAAGTCGCGGCAGCCGCGCAGTACATGCTTGAAATCACGCACCCGGACCGGCCGCGCGACTAGCAGGAGCGCGCCTGGGCGCGCGGCCATTTGCGGTTGGAGAACCGTTCCTGCCGGGATCTAGAGCCTGTCTTTCATCGAGAAGTACATCATCCCCAGCACCATCCCCGGATAACGCAGCAGCGTTCCGCCCGGGAAGGTGTGGATGGGTATGTCGGCCATTACATCGAAGCGTTCCGCCGTCCCGGAAATTGCTTCGGCTATCACCTTGCCCGCGAAGCTCGCAGTCGATATGCCGTGCCCGGAGTATCCGTGGGCAAAGTAGAGGTTCGGCCTGAGGCGGCCGAAGTGCGGCATCCGGTTTACCGTGACCGACAGGGTGCCACCCCAGTCGTAGTCGATCCTCGTATCCGCGAGTTGCGGGAAGATTCTCAGCATGTACGGCCGCACGAAATTTTCGATGTCGTCCGGAAAACCCGGGCGGTAGTTCTCGCCGCCACCGAACAGCAGCCGGTGATCGTCAGAGAGGCGAAAGTAATTGACCACGAAACGTGTGTCGTGCACGCCGAATCGGCCGCTGATCAGTTCCCGGGCTCTTTCCTTGCCGAGCGGCTCCGTCGCTATCATGAAGTTGTTGATCGGCATGATCTTGCCGGCGACGCGTCGTTCCAGCTTGCCGAGATAACCATTGCAGGCCAGTACCACGAACGATGCCTGCACGCTGCCCTCCCTGGTCTTTACCTCTGAAGGATCTCTGCGTGTATACCAGCGTACCCTGGAATTCTCGTATATCCGGACGCCAGCCTCGCTCGCGGCGCGCGCGAGCCCGAGCACGTAGTTCAGCGGATGCAGCACGAGGGCCTCGGCATCCCAGAGCCCGCCGAGAAAGGTCGGCGTTGCGACCATCTCCTGAGCCTCTGATGCATCCAGCGACCGACAGTGCGGGTAGTCGTAACGCTCCGCCAGGGCATCGGCGAGTTCCTCAGGCCAGTCGCAATAACTCTTCTTGTGAATACCGACGATCTGGCCTTTCTGCAGGTCGCACGGGATTCGATGTTTCGTTACGCGGCTGCGGATCTCATCCTTCGCAGCCTCGGCGAAATCCCACATCACCCGCGACCGCTCAGCGCCGTAGAGATGCTCCATCTCGAGCACGTCCTTGCGCTGGCCGCTGCCGATGAGCCCCCCGCAGCGGCCCGACGCACCGAAGCCCAGGCGCTCGGCCTCCAACAACACCACGTCAAAGCCTTTTTCGGCAAGATTCAGCGCCGCTGACACGCCCGTGAACCCGCCGCCGATAACGCAGACATCGGCGCGTTCGGCGCCCGCAAGCTCCGGGTACTCGACCATCTCCTTCGCGGTGGCGACGTAGTAGCTGGCCGGATGATTGTCGTTGCGCTGCATCGATCTTGCCGTTTCGTTTCGGATGAGACACAAGCTTCAGCCAGCCGCAGGATAAGGTCAATGACGATTTTCCGCAGCCGTTCACTGTTATAGTTGATGGACGGAACGTCGGAATACTTAGAGGGGGGTTGCTCCGATGACGAACAGCAAGAAGAGCAGGAAATACTCGCGCCGCACGATAACGAAACAGCTGGGCTCGATCGCCGGCGGTGCCGCACTGCTCGGTCCCGGAATCGCGAGCGCATTGGCAAGGACGCCGGCGCAGACCGAGGGACCGTTTTACCCACCCGCACCTCACGCGGAGACCGACGTCGACCTGACGCTGCTGGAAGGACATGCGGAGCAGGCGGCCGGCGATACCATTCTCGTGCGGGGCCGTGTCACTGACTTGCAGGGCAACCCGCTGGCTAATGCGCGGGTCGACATATGGCAGACCAATCACTGGGGCCGCTATGCGCATCCCGGCGACAAGAATCCCGCGCCGCTCGACCCCAACTTCCAGGGCGTCGGCATCGCTCACACCGACGCCGACGGCTACTACGGATTTCGCACGATCAGGCCCGCGCCCTACCCGCTGTCGGCAATGGGTGATTCCGGGATGCGGCCGCGCCACATCCACTTCAAGGTTGCGCACGAAGCCGCGGGAAAAGTCACGACGCAGATGTACTTCGAAGGCGATCCGCTTATCGAGGACGACATCGTCATGCGGGACACGCCCGAAGACCTGCGCCACCTGCTGATTACGTCGGCCGCCGAAGACCCGGAGACCGGGCTGCCGCTGCATCGCTTCGATATCGCGCTGGGTTGAACGACGCTATCATGGCCTGTCTATGGTCATGAAACCGAACGCGGCCAGGACCGCGCAGCTGCAGAGCCTTTTACGCCAGGGCTTCGAGGCGCTGAACCGGGGACAGGTCGAACAGGCGGGCGACTGTTGCCGGCAAGTCCTGGAAATCCAGCCCGACCTCGTGGAAGGCCACTTCCTCGTCGGCCTCGTCAGCCTGGAGATGCGCGATCGTCGGACGGCGCTCAGCGCTTTCGGTTCGGTGACCAAATTACAGCCCGACCATCCGGCCGCCTGGGCACAGCTTGCCAAGCTGTTCATCGGTGACGGTCAGCTGAATCGCGCCGATGCGGCGCTCGAGAAAGTGGCCCGGGCCGATCCCGACGACCCGATGGTCTGCGACATTGTCGGCACGATATACACGCGAATGGGCGAGCACGGCGCGGCAAGGAGCTGGTACAGGAAGGCCATAAAAAACAAGCCGAATAACCCGCCCTACCTGCTCAATTACGCCAACAACCTCGTCTATCACGGCGAAACCGGTGATGCAGAGGCGGTGCTTCACGACATCATCGCCATCGATAAGAACAATCCCCAGGCGCACTGGGTCCTCGCCAGCGCGCGCAAAGCCAAAGATCGCGGCCACGTCGAGCAGATGCAGGGACTGCTCGCGTCTCACAAGCAACACCCGCGGCTCGAGGCCTTTTATCACTACGCAATCGGCAAGGAACTCGAAGACCTGCAGGCGTGGGACGAGGCGTTCGACGCCTTTCACCGCGGCGCGGACGTTCGCCGCAAGACCGTGGAGTACGACGAGGCATCCGAGATCGAGATGTTCGAATTCCTCGAACATCGATTCACCGCGGACTGGGTCGACGACGGATCGACGGGTCACGACTCCAGCGCGCCGATCTTCGTACTCGGGCAGCCGCGAACCGGCACCACGCTGATCGAGCGCATCATCAGCAGCCATTCGCAGGTACATTCATCCGGGGAGCTGCAGCAATTCGGCATGGCGGTTCGCCGCCTGAGCGAACACACGGACCCGAGACGTTTTTCGAAACAGCTGTTCGAGTCTGCACTCGGCCTGGACTGCGCCAGGGTCGGCGCCGTCTACATGGAATCCACCAAACGCGTCCAGGGCGATACGCCCAGGTTCGTGGACAAGCTGCCCCAGAACTACTTCTATATACCGATGATCCTCAAGGCGTTACCCAACGCCCGGATCGTTCACCTGACGCGCGACCCGATGGATGCCTGCTTTGCCAGTTACAAGCAGCTTTTCGCCGACGCCTACCTGCATTCCTACGATCTCGAGGAGATGGCACGACACCATTGCCGCTATCGCAGGTTGATGGACGTTTGGCGTGAGCGTTTCGGGAATCGATTCCTCGATATTTCCTACGAGGAAACGGTGTCAGACATCGAACCCAATGCGCGACGCCTTATCGAGTTCCTCGATCTGCCCTGGGAAGACGCATGCCTGCGGTTCCACGAACAAAAACAGGCCGTATCCACGGCCAGCGCGGTGCAGGTGCGCGAGCCGGCACATACCCGGTCCATAGGGCGCTGGCGAAAATACGAGAGCCAGCTGCAGCCGATCAGAAAGATTCTCGAACAGCACGGCCTCGAAATTCGCGGCGAGTCAGCGTAATTTTTCGTTAGGGTCTACGGCCAATATTTGCTAGATTTGTCGTCATAACCAGTCCGCATCCGGCGTGCGTATCCGGGTGTATCGAGGGGGAGTCATGAAGCGCAATACGAATAGCCACACAAGTGTCTTTCCGCGGCGTTCTGCAGTCGCCACGGCCGTGTCGGCCGCGTTACTCGCGACGAGCCTGCCCGTGCAGTCGCAGCAGGTCGAGGAAATTGTCGTCACCGCGACCAAACGCGAGGAATCGCTGCAGGAGGTTCCGCTCGCGATCACCGCACTGACGGGTGAGTTCACACAGTCGGTTAACCTGGACGACGTCAAGGACCTTATATCCTTCACGCCGGGCGTCACGGGCAACAGCCAGGACAGCTTCATCGATGCCGTTAGCATCCGCGGGGTCAGAACCCAGGACTTCGGCGTCGGCGGCGACCCTTCGGCGGCCATTTTCAAGAATGAGCTGTACGAAGGGCCGGAAGTGTTGCGTGGTCCACAAGGCTTCCTGTTCGGGCGTAACTCGATCGGTGGCGCGATCAGCGTGCACACGCGCAAAGCCGATATCGATGGTGGATATTCGGGATACGTCGACGTCGACGCCGGCGAGCGAGGCCGGTTAACGGTCGAGGGCGCGTTCAACATCCCGATGTCCGATTCCTTCGCCATGCGCCTTGCCGGCTACCATTCCCAGGAAGACGGCTTCGTGCCGAACTTCGCGTCGGGCACCGACCTCATCGAGCACGACAAGCAGGGCGTCCGCTGGTCGACAGCCTTCGAGAAGAACCAGCTTTCGATCAATACCTGGGTCGAGTACGAGACCCGTGAGCAGTCCGGTTCTGTCTACCGTGCCGTCACCCAGGGCGATTACTGGGATACGTTGCTGGACGTGTTCGGCGACGGGATCACGCCCGCGGGCGGGGAGCGGGACGCGGATTCGGATCAGTCGCTCGGCGATAATGACAACGCGGACATCCTGACGCTCGGCGCCAGGATCGACTACGAGATGGACGCGTTCACATTTACGTCCATCACCGGGTACAAGGACCACGACTTCTTTTACACGGAAGATTACGACGGCACGCCGCTCAACCTCAACGACTACCAGCAGGACCAGACGGGCGACTACTTCCAGCAGGAATTCCGCCTCGTCTCGAACAACGACGGTCCCCTGTCATGGTATGCAGGTGCCTCCTTCTACAAGGAAGAGATCGACACGCTGTTCACGAACTCCGGCGCCGAAGACAATTTCTGCAACTACTACGGCAACGCCTACTATCCCGACAACGACATAACCGACTGTGCGAGTTATTACGAGTATCTTTATCCCGGCTACCCCTGGGAGCCGAGCTCTGACGGCCTGTTGAGCGAGCCGGGCCGCGTGATCGGCGAATACACGGGCTGGGCAGCCTACCTCGATCTTACGTATGCATTCACGGACAGCTTCGACGTCAGCTTCGGGGTTCGTTACACCGACGACAAGAAGGACTTCAGCCTCAACGTGCCGAACCCCGAAAGCAATCTCGGTCCCTTCTTCGCCTACCTTTTCAGCACGGATGGCGCAATCAACTCGTCGAACAGCTGGTCGGACACCCAGATGCGCGCGGTGGGGCGCTACCGCCTGAACGACGACCATCTCGTTTATGCGAGCTATACCGAAGGCTTCAAGTCGGGCGGCTTCGGCAGCTTTGCGCTCGTCGACGCGGATGGCGTGCAGGTCGGCTGCTGCGAAACCGACCTGAGCGAAGCCGACGGCTTCCGGTCCAGGCAGTTCGAACCCGAAAGCGTCGATTCCTACGAACTGGGCTACAACGGCAGTTTCGCGGACGGCAAGGCCGATGTGCGGCTGACCGGGTTCTTCTATGACTACCAGGACCTGCAGATCAGCTTCTTCGACACCGATTCCGGCGCGAATACGGTCGAGAACGTCGGCCAGGTCGACGGCACCGGCGTCGAGGGCTCGCTCACTGCCGCATTCAGCGAGAACTGGGACCTGTATCTCGCGGCCAGCTGGCTCGACACGGAGGCAACAGGCGTGCAGCGGGTCTGCGATGGCGAAACGGTCAACTCCTGCGAGGGCAGCCCGCTGTTCTGGGCCCCCGAATGGGCCGGCGCGGCCGTGCTGACCGGCAGGTTCCCGCTGGGTGGCGGAGCATTAACCGCCAGCCTGGAGGGATTCTGGGAAGGCGAACGCGGCGGCGGCTGGGGCGCTTTCCCGGAGACCGTCATCGATTCGAACCTGATTGCGTCATTCCGACTCGATTACGTATCCGATGGCAACTGGCAGGCGGGCGTCTACGTCGAGAACCTGACCGACGAGTTCACCTACGACGGCCAGAATAATAATGGCGACTACCTGCCCTCGCACTTCTTCGGGCACAGGATGCCGCGGACGGCCGGAGTGCGCTTCCGCTACAGCTGGGATTAGACGCTTGTGGCGTTGCGCCGGCTCGCCGGCGCAACGCCCGCGAGCACGCTGCAGCCCAGCCACGACGACATGCTGTTCTTGAGCGCGGTGTTGCCGCTCAGGTTAACGAGTTTGTCGCGGCGCGCTTTAGAGAAGCTCATGTCACCGATCCAGATCTGCGTCATGGTCTTCAGCCGCGTCTGCACGAACAGGTCGACGTCGTGACCGGGATCCTTGAGACAGATGTCCACGCCGTCATCAGTGACCACCAGCCACCAGAGCCGCATTTTTGCCGGATAATCGACGTACTCGAAGCGCAGTACGGTACGCCCCTCGGGAAAGTACGAGGTATCGATTCGCCGGTGCATGTCCCACATGAGCAGTGACGGATCCAGGTCCTTCCTGCTCAGGTCGCTGCGGGCCCAGCGCGCCCCCCACACGCCGAGGGCTTCGACGATCGGCCTCAGCTCTTCTCCGGCCGGCGTCAGCGAGTACATAACGCCCTTGTCGGTCTTCATCCGGTCTACGACGCCGGCTGCTTCGAGCGACTTCAGGCGGCTCGACAGGAGTGACGGCGACATCAGCGGCACGCCCTTGCGGAGCATATTGAAGCTCTGATCATCGGAGAGCAGCTCGCGGATAATCAGCGGCGTCCACTTTTCGCCCAGAACCTCTGTCGCTTTCGCGACGGGGCAGAACTGTCCATAGCCTTTCATACTGACCAAGTATAGACGACGAGTACAAAAGTTGTACTTGTTGGCCCGTGACGGCGATGCGAACCTGCTGCCCAGGCTCACAGTATTGACCAGGAGATGGCGATGAAAGCCTTTACCAATGCCATGCGGCGCGCGGTCAGCAGCGTCAGTATCGTTACAACCAGCGGAGAATTCGGCCGCTACGGCCTGACGGTCAGTTCGATGACGTCTGTCTCCGCCGAGCCGCCCATGCTGCTCGTCTGCGTGAACCGGAACAGCGTCGCGCACGACGCGATTGCAGGAAACGGGCGCTTTGCGATCAACGTGCTGAGCGCGCGACAGCAGGATGTGGCCGCATCCTTTGCGGGCAGTGACGACCACGGGCCGGCCTACGATTTCTCCAGCGATGCGTGGACGGTTACGTCGTCGGGGCTGCCGCAACTCGTTAATCCGGCGGCGCTCTTCGAGTGCGAACTCGATACCGCGATAGCCGCCGGCACACATTCGATATTTGTCGCTCGCGTAACCAGGGCTTACGGCGCCGAGGAGACACCGCTCGCTTATTCCAACAGAGAATATAGCGTTCCCGTTGGCCTGGCGGCGGCAAACGCCGCCACGATGAGTACAAAAACCGTACTTGAGGCGCACCGGGCCTGAGTCCAGACTCGTTTACAAGGACTATTTGGGGAGAGAATCATGAAACTGGAAGCTATCGACGTGAATCACGCAGCCCTCGATTGGACAGACGTTGCACGTGATGTCGGTGACACCTTTGCAGCCCGCGCGGCGCAGCACGACCAGGACGGCGAGTTTGTTGCAAGAAACTATGCCGACCTCAAGACCAGACGGCTTTTCTCGGCCGGCGTTCCCTCGAAACTCGGCGGTGGCGGCGCGAGTCATGCGGACGTCTGCGCCATCGTGCGCGAACTCGGCCGCCATTGCGGCTCCACCGGGCTCTCGTACGCAATGCACAGTCACCCCGTATGCGTGAATGTATTCAAGCACATTCGGGGTGACGCGAAGGCCACCGGTGCGCTGGGAAAAATCGCGGCCAACGAACTCGTGATCGCCGGCACCGGGGCGAACGACTGGCTGGCCTCGAACGGCGAGGCAATCGAAGTCGATGGCGGTTACCGCGTGAACGCGCACAAACGCTTCGTCAGCGGCGGACCGGGCGCGGACCTGTTTGTCACGAGCGCCATCTTCGACGGCGACGACGGGCCCGAGGTCATCCACTTCGCGGTACCGATGGCGAGTGCCGGCATCGAGATCCAGCGCAACTGGGACACGCTCGGCATGCGCGGCACGGGCTCCAACGACATAGTGATGCAAGACGTATTCGTACCGGCCGAGGCTGTCGTAGCGCGCCGACCGGTAGGAACCTGGCACCCCATGTGGGACGTCATCGTGCCCGTGGCATTACCGATCATCGTTTCCTGTTACGTCGGGCTCGCCGAATCCGCTGCCACGTACGCTTTGCAAAGCGCATCCGGGAAACCGCACCAGGCGCCGGCCATCGGCCAGATGCAGTCCGAGATTGCGGTTGCGCAAATGGCGCTCGAAGACATGATCCGCATCGTCGATAACTACGCGTTTACGCCGGACCTCTCGATAACGAGCGATGTGCTCGCGCGCAAGGCCATCGCGGCAAGAAGCGTGAAGGCTGCGATCGAGACAGCGTCGGAGATTGCCGGCGGACCCGGGTTCTATCGCGGTCACCCGATGGAGCGCATCGTTCGCGACATGCGGGCATTTCATTTCCACCCGCTTCCGGAACGCATCCAGCAGGAATTCAGCGGCCGCATTGCCCTGGGCCTGGACCCGATCGAGGCGCGCTGACGGGGGCGCCTAAACGAGATCCGGTGGCGTGAGGCTGCGCCGCTTCGGGAACCAGAACGGTTTGTCGACGACCTCCGCCCTGGCCATCATGCGGGACCAGTGCATCTCGCGCTGGTAGAAGACTTCCACCCAGAGCGTCGACCCCGGAGCGCCGTGCGGCGTCCGGACCGTGCCGAGAGCGATGTTCTGCTTGCAGACGGGCGACCAGGC
>JAACFJ010000096.1 GCA_009937505.1 Gammaproteobacteria bacterium | reverse complement strand
ACCGTTTTTACGGGGAAAAGAGAGGCGTTCGGGTGGCTCGAAAGCACCTGACCTGGTACTGCGACAAGCTCGCGAATGCAGACGAGTTTCGTTATCAGGCGGTGCGCGTCAACAGCGCTTCTGAACAATTGCGTTTAACCAAAGAGTACTTCGATCGCGACGACGGGGGACTTTCTCTGGCAGCGTAATTGCTCGGAGGCTTGGGGAGAATGGCTCGACGAGCGGCGAGCCGACGTACCGGGATTGATCAACGTGGCCAGCAAGAAGCCGAAAAAAAATCAAGAATTCATAACACCGAAAAGCAAGAAACCACTCTGTAAACACACTGAGGACGCGCTTAATAGTTACTTCGCGAGTCTCAACGGGGATCGTCCGGGGGATCTCTACGATCTGGTCCTGGGCGAAGTCGAGCGTCCGCTGTTCAAGGCCGTAATGGATTATACGGACGGCAATCAAAGCCAGGCCGCAGGCATTCTCGGTATCAACCGGGGAACGCTGCGGAAGAAACTCAGAACCTATTCGCTGATTCATTAGATGTTCAAGGTCCGACGCGCGCTCGTCAGCGTCTCTGACAAGAGCGATCTCATCCCTTTCGTCAAAGGCCTTGCCGGCCTGGGCGCGGAAATCCTGTCAACGGGCGGCACAGCGAAACAGCTTCGCGAAGCCGGCGTCGACGCTATAGAAGTCTCGGACAAGACGGGGTTTCCGGAGATCATGGATGGGCGCGTCAAGACACTTCACCCGAAGATCCATGGTGGGCTCCTGGGCCGCCGCGGTACCGATGAAGGCGTAATGGAGGAGCACGGCATCGAGCCCATCGACCTTCTGTGCGTAAATCTCTATCCGTTCGAGGCGACCATCGCGCGCGACGATGCAACGATCGACGACGCCATCGAGAACATCGACATCGGCGGTCCCGCTATGATTCGCGCCGCCTCCAAGAATCACGACGGCGTTGCCGTGGTCGTGGACCCGGCGGATTACGATTCCGTGCTTGCCGCGCTCGAGGGTGACGGCCTGAGCCTCGACGATCGCCGCCGCCTTGCCGCCAAGGCTTATGCGCATACCGCAGGCTACGACACTGCGATTACCCGATACCTGTCGAAGTCACTGGGCGACGAACCGCTCGGCGAGCAGATGCTGTACGCCGGCCGCCTCGTCGAACGCATGCGCTACGGCGAGAATCCGCACCAGGACGCAGCTTTCTACATCGACCAGCAGGCGCCGGCAGGATCGCTTGCAACCGCGAAGCAACTGCAGGGCAAGGCGCTGTCTTACAACAACATCGCCGACAGTGACGCCGCGCTCGAGTGCGTGAAACAGTTTGAGGCGCCGGCCTGCGTAATCGTAAAACACGCGAATCCCTGCGGTGTGGCCGTCGCCGACGACATCCTTACCGCCTACGACAAGGCGTTCAAGACCGATCCGACGTCAGCCTTCGGCGGCATCATCGCGTTTAACCGGCCGCTGGACGAAAAGACGGCCGCAATGATCATCGAACGGCAGTTCGTCGAGGTCATCGTCGCGCCGGAAGTCGACTCTGCCGCAGCTGAAGTCTGCGGCAAGAAGAAAAACGTGCGTGTCCTCGAAACCGGCGACTGGCCGGCCGAATCGCAAATCGGTTTCGACTTCAAGAAAGTGTCGGGCGGCCTGCTGGTACAGAATACTGACCTCGGCAGGATCACGGCTGGTGATCTGAAGGTCGTCACCGAGAAGAAACCGACGGCCGGGCAGATCGAGGACATGCTATTCGCATGGACCGTCGTCAAATACGTGAAATCGAACGCGATTATTTTCTGCAAGGCGGGCATGACCATCGGCGTCGGCGCGGGCCAGATGAGCCGCGTCTACTCGACGAAGATCGCCGCCATCAAGGCCGCGGATGAGGGGCTCGAAGTTGAGGGCTCGGTGATGGCCTCGGACGCGTTCTTCCCGTTCCGCGACGGCATCGACGCCGCCGCCGCGACCGGCATCGCCGCGATTATCCAGCCCGGCGGCTCGATGCGCGACGAGGAAGTGATCCAGGCCGCTAATGAGCATGGATTGGCGATGGTGTTCACCGGCATGCGGCATTTCAGGCACTGAGTTTCGGTCGCTTCCGGATGGTCTTCATCGTCATGGCTCGCTACGCTGCGCTTTACTTCCGATGAAGACGCTCCAAAATCAAACTCACATTCAGGACACGGTGTCATTCCCAGCATGAAGGTCTTGATTATAGGTTCCGGTGGCCGCGAGCATGCGCTCGCCTGGAAGTGCGCACAGACGGCGCACGAGGTGCTCGTTGCGCCCGGCAACGCCGGCACGGCGCGCGAGGACAAGGTCCGCAACGTTCCCGTGTCGTCGGACGATATAGACGGCCTGCTCGAACTCGCAAAGACAGAAAAGGTAAACCTCACGATTGTCGGGCCCGAAGCACCGCTCGTCGCCGGGGTCGTGGACCGGTTCGTCGAAGAGGGCCTGCCCTGTTTCGGCCCGAGCGCAGCCGCGGCGCAGCTCGAGGGGTCCAAGGCGTTTACCAAGGATTTCCTGGCCAGGCATCACATCCCGACGGCCGCCTACAGGAATTTTACGGAACTCGATCCCGCACTTGCCTACATTCGCGAACAGGGTGCACCCATCGTCATCAAGGCCGACGGCCTGGCTGCAGGTAAAGGCGTTATCGTGGCGCACACGCTCGAAGAGGCGGAGCAAGCCGCGACCGACATGCTGGCCGGCAACAAGTTCGGCGACGCCGGCGCGCGTATCGTCGTCGAGGAATTCCTCGATGCGGAGGAAGCGAGCTTCATCGTCATCACGGACGGCGAAACGATCCTGCCACTCGCGACGTCACAGGACCACAAGGCGCGCGATGAGGGCGATACCGGACCGAACACGGGCGGCATGGGCGCGTACTCGCCCGCCCCCGTGGTCACACCTGGAGTCGAAGCGCGGATCATGCATGAGGTGATCGAGCCGACGCTCAAGGGCATGTACATCGACGGCACGCCCTATCTCGGTTTCCTGTACGCGGGGCTGATGATCATGGCGGACGGCTCGCCGAAGGTCATCGAGTTCAACTGCCGCATGGGCGACCCGGAGACACAGCCGATACTGATGCGCCTCAAGTCAGACCTGGTCGAAATCTGCAAGGCGACGCTCGACGACACGCTGGACAAGGTCAAGGTGAGGTGGGACGAGCGTGCAGCACTCGGCGTTGTGATGGCAGCCGGCGGCTATCCCGGCAGCTATGCCAAGGGCAAACGCATCGCCGGGCTCGACGCCGATTTTGACGACGACCAGAAAGTGTTCCATGCCGGTACGGCGCTCGACGGGAACGACGTGGTCACGAGCGGCGGCAGGGTCCTGTGTGTCGTCGGGCTCGGCGACACCGTTGCAAGAGCGGCCGAGCGCGCCTACGACGCCACTGACAGGATCTGCTGGGAAGACGTCTACCTGCGCCGCGACATTGGCCACCGCGCCATCGCCCGCGAACGGGACTGAGCTCCTCGTGCTAACGACCGTCGAAGCGACGCACGCCATCAAGCAAGCCATGTCGCCCTTCGACAGCGAAATTGTGCCGCTGGGCTCGGCCATGGGCCGGGTGCTGCGCCAGCCGGTAAATGCCGAGCGCGACCAGCCGCCCTTCGACCGCGTGATGATGGACGGCATCGCACTCCGTTTTGCGGACTTCGACGGTGGACAGCGCAAGTTCGCAATCCAGTCACGCCAGCACGCCGGCGACACCGCGCACACGCTCGAGGCCGGGAAGTGCATCGAGATCATGACCGGGGCGTGCCTGCCCGAAGGGGCGGACTGCATCGTGCCCGTGGAGAGAATCACGGTCAGCGACGGCGCCGCCGAGATCGAAGCAGGCTACAACGCGGATTTGCGGCAGCACGTCCATGGCCGCGGCTCCGATCACACCGGGGGCACGCAGCTGTTGCGGCCGGGTACACGCATCGCCCCTGCGGATATCGCGATCATCGCCTCGGCGGGCCTGCCCGAAATCGAGGTCAGCCGGCTGCCGACGGTACGCGTCATCTCGACCGGCAACGAACTCATCGCACCAGGGAAACCAATTGAGGCTCACCAGATACGTGAGTCGAACGGTCCCGCAGTCATCGCGATGCTGAACCAGCACGGATACGATGACTGTCAACACGATCACCTCGCGGACGACGTCGTGATCCTTGAGAACCGTATCGCACAGCACCTCGACGAAGCCGATGTGCTGGTGCTTTCGGGCGGCGTGTCGATGGGCAAGGCCGACTTCGTCCCGCAGGTGCTCAAAAAGCTTGGCGTGGAAGTCAAATTCCACAAGATCAGCCAGCGGCCAGGCAAACCGATGTGGTTCGGTATCGGCCCACGGAAACAGGCCGTATTTGCGCTGCCAGGCAATCCTGTATCGACGCTCGTCTGCTGCCGCCATTACGTCATCCCCGCACTCGCCAACGCATCAGGCGCCTCGCCCGGCAATCCGGAGTTTGCCGCCCTGGCCCAGGATGTGGCTTTCCGTCCGAAACTCAGCTGCTTCCTGCCGACGCGCCTTGTGTCTAACGCGGCGGGCACACTGCTCGCCCTGCCGGTGCACACGAATACCTCGGGCGACTTCGCCTCGCTGACGGGAACGGACGGCTACGTGGAGCTCGCACTCGAGGACACGTTCTTCGAGACCGGCACGACCGTGCCGCTGCATCGCTGGTAAACCGAGCAACTCTTGGCATTCGCCTTGCGCGCACAACGAGCACACCAGATACTAGGTGTAGGCTCAGCAAACGTCAGGCAGCGATATCAGCATGAACGCAGAAGTCGATAAAGAGTTCTTCAAACGCGCGGACGAGCACATCAGTGTGTCGAACGAGCAGGCCAAGAGTGAAACCCGCGGCAAGGTGAGTGCATCGATGATGTTTGCCACGGCACGCTTCAACGCGTGGGTGAGCGCCAGCGGTTCGGAGTCAGGCGAGGAGCTGGCTGCCGGGAAGGACGAAATCCTGGAATATTTCGTAAACGAGTACCGGCAGATGCTCGATGAAAACCTGAACGAGTACATCGAGCACTTTGACGACTACATGAAATCCGGATGAATGCCCTGCAGCTAAGTCTCGTACTTGTTGCATCCATCTGGGCAGCGATGAATACGCTGATCGCCGGATACAACGCGGTCAATACGACGCGCGATCGGATATTGACCGGCTGCACGGACGAGGGCATAAAGCTCACGTACGAGCATCGCCACATCATGTACCAGAACGATTGGCTGCCGCTGAAAGCCGGGCTCGCCTTCGTATCGCTCGCGTTCGGTGTCTTCCTGTTATTCCTGCCCGAGCTCGCTACCGACTCCGGCCTGCTAAGGCCATTTTGCTATGCGGCATCGCTGCTGCCGTTTGGGAGTTTCGTCGGCTTTTTCGTTCTCGGATTACGCGACCGGCAGCTGATCATCGATGTCCTGGATGCCGCGAAACGGCAGGAATAGCAACCTTGCATTCACCAGGGGCGCGCAAGATACTGGGAATCCTCGAACGAATCAACACGGCTGACCTATTGTGATCATTCCACGGAGCTGCCGGGCGACCCTCCTTGCGTTCGTATTCGCGGCGACCACAAGCCATGCTCAGGATGCCGAACTCGCGCGCGGCGCGGAACTTCTGGCCCCGTTCAAGAAAGACCTGCAGCAGGCCTTGAAATCGGGGCTTGCAGAAGGCCCTGCCGAAGCCATCCAGGTTTGCCGGGTGAAGGCTCCGGGCATCGCAAACTCGCTTTCGGTAGCCGGCGTGCGCATGGGTCGCACCAGCCACAAGCTTCGAAACCCCGATAACACGGCGCCCGACTGGGTCAGCCCGATCATGCAGACGTTTCTCGACGATCCTTCAAGCCGTGAGCCACTCGCCGTCGGGCTGGCCGACAATCGTTGGGGCTACGTAGAGCCGATCATGTTGCAGCCGCTGTGTCTTACCTGCCACGGCTCGGAACTCGCCCCCGGCGTCGCCGAACAAATCTCGGAACTCTACCCCGAGGACCACGCCATCGGATTCGAAGCAGGCGACCTGCGCGGCGTGTTCTGGCTCGAATTCCCCGGGGAAATGCAGTAATCGTCGCTCGCCTCGTCAAGAGCACCTCCTTTTACCTGGGCCTCGCGCTCCTGTTCACACACGAACTCGATTCGATGCCCAATCATGAGTGGCGAGTCCTGCCATTTCTCCGTTCACTGTCGGAGTCGGTCGGCGAGACCGTATTCATCATCGCCCACATTCCGATATTCGTAGTGACGCTCGCGTACGTGGCAAGCCTGAACACACGAACACGCAAGCTGGCCCGCGATGTCGCGAGCGGATTCTTCATCGGGCATGCGATCCTGCATGCCCTCTTCTCGGGCCATCCGGACTACGAGTTCGGGTCGCTGCTTTCCTCGCTCCTGATTTACGGTGCCGCCGTCTGTGGTGTTGCCTATTTCGTATCCGGCGTAATGCACCCCGGGGGCGAACAGGCATGACCCGACGAAAGCCGCTGGCCGGTATCTATCAGCTAACGACGTTTCTTGCCCTCGCCCTGCTGCTGCTGATCCTGTTTATCTCGGCCGCCTATTTCTTCCTGATACCGGCGCCGGAGGAGCCCCCGGGCCAGGGAGATGTGCTCGCAGAGCTCGCCGCCAGCCGCAGCGCCTGGGAATCCGGGCGGCCGGTAGCGTTCCGTTACGTCGTTGATCGCGACTGCTATTGCGATCCCGAATATGTCGAGCCTTATATCGCTACCGAGGAAGGTGGCGGCAAATCTGCGGCTTTCACCATCGAGATTGAATCGGCCTCGGGTGAGTTCATCTCGGCACCCCCCGGCGCCGTCTGGATCGACGACCTGTTCGACCTCATCGAGCAGTCCATCCGCGAGGAAAAAGCCATCGAGGTCGAGTACGACCAAAACCTCGGCTTTCCGGTCTCGATTGTCGTTCATCCCGATCCTGCACCGCCGGATTCTGTATACCGTGTCGAAGTGCGGGACTTCGAGATCACCGAGTACCGATAAGCGGAGCCGATAGCTTGATCGCTCGACACCTGCTGTTCTGGCTGATCCTCGCTATCGTCGCGGTCGGCAACATGTAGACTAGTGGACTGTCGCATCATTGGATGACAGCCTGGCCGGGACACCCGTACCTTGGGCAATCGGGGGAGAAAATCATGGACGTCATATTGAAGCGATTTGAGAATCCCGACGAAGTCGTGCACTTCGAGAAAGGCAAGTTCGAGACGGTGACGCTCGGCAGAATGACAATCGGTCGGGCAACCTACGAGCCGGGCTGGAAGTGGTCGGAGGACGTAGGGCCGGGCCTTGGAGAAGCTTTCTGCACGGTAGAGCACGTCGGCATGGTTGTCTCTGGGTGCGCTACTGCAGCCTTCGCGGATGGTACAGTGACAGAGATGAAAGCAGGTGATCTCTTTTACGTGCCGCCCGACCCGCATGACAGCTGGGTCGTCGGTGACGAGCCCTACGTTTCACTGCACTTCCTCGGTGCGGGACAGTACGCGAAGTGACTACCGCGGAACAGCGCCGCCAGTGGATTGAAGCCCTGCACGCATACCGCGACGATTCGGAGCGCCTGTTCGGGCTCGTTGCCAGCCTCGCCAACCTGCTCGACAGGAAGCTCATCATCGAGACCATGGAATCGGTGCTGGGCATTGCTGCAGTCCACGACGGCGATTGCATCATTTTCGACGATCTCGCGATCCGCTTCGGCAGCGACGACCGGGTGAAAAGCGTGTTCAGGACGATCGATGGCTCGGGCAGCGACGGCACACGAGCGGATTAAGGCAACGGCAATGGACCAGTTTCTCGATGCGGCCATTGAAGAAGCTCGCAAGGGTCTCGCGGCCGGCGGCATACCGATTGGCTCCGTCCTCGTCCTGGACGGCAGGATCGTCGGACGCGGCCACAACCAGCGCGTTCAGAAAGGCAGTACCGTGCTGCACGCCGAGATGGACTGTCTCGAAAATGCGGGCCGGCTGACTGCAGCGGACTACGCGCGCTCGACCCTGTACTCGACCCTGTCGCCTTGCGACATGTGCAGCGGCGCCATTCTGCTCTACAAGATCCCCAGGGTCGTGGTCGGTGAGAACCGCACGTATCAAGGCCCCGAGGAGCGCCTGCGGGCCCGCGGCGTCGAGCTCGAGATTGCCGATAATGCCGAGTGTGTGCAATTAATGAGCGATTTCATTTGCGATAATCCAGAGCTTTGGAACGAGGATATCGGGGAATGAAAGGCGGGCGATCGACATCGCTTTACGCCGCGTACGGCTCTAACCTGCATCCGCGGAGGCTGCGGGAACGGATCAAATCCGCGACGCTCCGGGGAACGAGCTTCCTGCACAAGTACACCCTGCAGTTCCACAAGCGCGGCCAGGACCGTTCCGCGAAATGCGGTTTCTCCGATTGCGGGCAGGGCATGCACGTGGCCGTTTACGAGGTCGACGCTGCCGACAGGAAGGCCCTCGATGTCATCGAGGGGGTCGGCAAGGGCTATGACGTGGGCGAAATCGGCGTCCCGGGGTTCGGCAAATGCTTTACCTACGTCGCAGCCCGCACGCACATCGACGAATTACTTCACCCGTTCGACTGGTATCGCGAAATGGTGCTGCTGGGCTGCCTGAGCCATACTTTCCCTGCGCCCTACTGCGAGCGCATTGCGACGCTTCCCGTGATCGAGGATCCGGATCCCGTCCGTCGCGAGCAGAACTGGCGTACGGTCGAATTATTGAGGCGGAGGTGAACAGCACCATGATCTCTGGACAATGTTTTTGCGGCCACGTGCGCTACGAGCTATCCGGCGAACCGAAGTTCGCCTGCCACTGCCATTGCGAAAGCTGCCGGCGCGCAGCGGGCGCAGCGTTTGTAACCTGGGTCACGTTTGCCGGCGACGATCTGGCCCTCACGTCGGGCACGATCTCGGAGTATCGTTCGTCGCCTGGCGTACGCCGCGGACACTGTGCCATATGCGGAACGACGATCACCTACTGGTGGGACAAGCGGCCGGAAGAGATCGACATTGCACTCGCGACCCTGGACGATACGACAGGTATCGACCCATCGGCCCACATCTGGGTAGAAGACAAGGTACCGTGGCTGGTAATCAACGATGGCTTGCCGCAGTCTACCGCTTCATAGCCTCGAAGAATTGCACGTTGGTCTTCGTGTCCTGCAGCTTGTTCAACAGGAACTCGATAGCCGCGAGCTCGTCCATCGGGTGCAGCACCTTTCTCAGCACCCACATCTTCTGCAACTCGTCCGAGTCGGTCAGCAGCTCTTCCTTGCGCGTACCGGAACGGTTGATGTTGATTGCCGGGAACACGCGTTTCTCGGCGATGCGGCGATCCAGGTGGATCTCCATGTTGCCGGTGCCCTTGAACTCCTCGTAGATCACCTCGTCCATCTTGGAGCCGGTATCCACGAGAGCGGTTGCAAGGATCGTCAGGCTGCCGCCCTCTTCGATATTGCGCGCGGCGCCGAAGAAACGCTTCGGACGATGCAGCGCATTCGCGTCGACACCACCCGTGAGGACCTTGCCGGACGACGGCACGACCGTGTTGTAGGCGCGAGCGAGGCGCGTGATCGAGTCGAGCAGGATCACGACGTCGCGCTTGTGTTCCACGAGCCGCTTGGCCTTCTCGATGACCATGTCGGCCACCTGCACGTGACGGCTTGCCGGCTCGTCGAAGGTCGACGATACGACTTCGCCGCGTACGGTGCGTTCCATCTCGGTGACTTCCTCGGGGCGCTCGTCGATGAGCAACACCATGAGGTCGACGTCCGGCGCATTCGCGACAATCGCCGATGCGATGTTCTGCAACAGCATCGTCTTACCGGCCTTTGGCGGTGAGACAATCAGGCCGCGCTGGCCCTTGCCGATCGGCGCCACCATGTCGATTATGCGAGCCGTAAGGTCCTCGGTGCTGCCGTTGCCCTGCTCCAGCTTCAGCCGCTCTTTCGGAAACAGCGGCGTCAGGTTCTCGAACAGTACTTTGCTACGGGCATTCTCGGGCGCATCGAAATTGATCTGCCCGACCTTCAGCAGCGCGAAATAGCGCTCACCGTCTTTCGGTGGACGAATCAGGCCGGAAACGGTGTCGCCCGTCCGCAACGCGAAACGTCGGATCTGGCTGGGGCTGACGTAGATATCGTCGGGCCCGGCAAGATACGAGCTGTCTGCGGACCGCAGGAAGCCGAAACCGTCCTGCAGTATCTCGAGGACGCCCTCACCGTAAATGTGCTCGCCCTGGTCCGCGTGCGCCTTCAGGATCGA
>JAACFJ010000095.1 GCA_009937505.1 Gammaproteobacteria bacterium | reverse complement strand
ATCCGGTAAGCCTCGACGACGGGCGCATCGAAGGAATCGTCGAGGAGGTATCAGGCGACGAGATCCTGGTGCGCATAACCAGCGCGAAACCGACGGGCAGCCGGCTGCGCAGCAACAAGGGCATCAACTTTCCGGGCACGGACCTCGACCTCGAGGGCATCACGGTCAGGGATCGAGAGGATCTCGCATTCGTCGTCGAGCATGCCGACGTCGTGGCGCTCTCCTTTGTACGCCGGCCCGAGGACGTGATCGCCCTGCAGGAAGAGTTGCGAAAGTACCCGGGGCGCGACGTGCCGATCGTGGCCAAGATCGAGACCAGGCGCGCATTCAGCGCACTGCCGCAGATACTGCTCGCGGTAATGCGGCGGTATCCGGCCGGCTTGATGATCGCCCGCGGCGATCTGGCGATCGAGTGCGGCTGGGTTCGCCTCGCCGAAATCCAGGAAGAGATGCTGTGGATCTGCGAGGCAGCGCACGTGCCGGTGATCTGGGCGACGCAGGTGCTCGAGGGAGCGGCCAAGAAGGGCACGCCTACGCGCGCCGAGATTACCGACGCGGCGATGTCGCAGCGCGCCGACTGCGTGATGCTGAACAAGGGGCCGAACATACTCGGCGCCATTCACACGCTCGACAAGATCCTTAGAAAAATGCAGCGACATCACGACAAGAAGACGGCCCGGCTCGTGCGTCTGTCCATCTCGGATATTTGAGCCGCCAAGGGCGGAACGCAAACCCTTATAACCAAAGTGTTTTTTCTGACACGTTTCACGGCGGCCGCTACCACGCGCTGCTAACTTGATCTGCACTTCTGGCAACCGGGGCGTGGTGCGTCCTAATGAAAGGCAGGATCTTCGTAACGCTCTTCGCACTGCCGTTTTTTGGCGTGGGCGTGTGGATGCTTTGGTCCATCGGCAGCACGTTTCACGACGCCTGGCGCATGCAGGATTGGGAGCCGGTGCCGGCACAGCTTATAACCGCCGGTTATGAGACCCATTCGGGCGACGATTCCGATAGCTACGAAGCGTACGCACGGTACGCCTACCAGCATAGCGGGCAAGCCTACAACGGCGATCGGGTTGCCCTTTCCGGTGGCGCCGACAACATTGGCGACTACCAGACTGACCTCGGCAACCGGCTCAGCGGACTGCGCGCACGCGGCGAGCCGGTCACCGTCTGGGTGAACCCCCAGGCTCCCTGGGAATCCGTCATCGATCGCCGTATCCGCTGGGGCCTCGTGGGCTTCAAATCTATTTTCCTGTTCGTTTTCGGCGGTATCGGGCTCGGCTTGCTCATCTATACGTGGATGGCTCCGAAGGAGAAAGATGCATCTCTGATGCATTACCAGGACGCGCCGTGGCTGTTGAACGATGCCTGGCAGACGCCGGAAATCCGCTCGGGCTCCAGGGCCGCGATGTGGGGCGCATGGATATTCGCGGCGTTCTGGAATGCCATATCCTCGGTGGCGCCGTTCATGGCCTATAAGGAAGTCGTCGAAAACCAGAACTACCTGGCCCTTGTCGCCCTGCTGTTTCCGCTGGTCGGCGTCGGTCTCCTCACCTGGGCCGTGCGCCGCACGCTCGAGTGGCGCCGTTTCGGCCCCGCGCCGGTCACACTGGATCCGTTCCCCGGCTCGATCGGGGGCCACGTCGGCGGCACGATCGACCTCAACCTGCCGTATGACAGCACGGCAAAGTTCCGGGCGACGCTCACCAACCTGTACAGCTACGTCTCCGGCAGCGGCAAGAACCGCAGCCGCAAGGAGGAAGCGAAGTGGCAGGACGAACTCGTCGCGCACGCGGCGCCCGGCGGCAGTGGAACGCGCCTCACCTTCCGCTTCGACGTACCGGACGAGCTCAACGAATCCGATGCCGCGCAGGAGGGCGACAGCTATCACACCTGGCGCCTCAACCTCAGGGCTGAACTGCCCGGCGCAGACGTCGACCGCGACTACGACATACCGGTCTACGCGACCGCGCGAGAATCACGTCACCTTTCCGATCACGCCGTGCAGAAGAGCCGCCACGAGCAGGACACGATCTCCGACGCCAGGGTTCGCGACATAGTCCGCATCAACCACGGTCCGATGGGCAAGTCGATGTTCTACCCCATGGGCCGGTATCTCGGCCCGAACGTGGTCGGGGCCGTGATCGGCGCGGTGTTCGCCGGCGCCGGCTGGTTCCTGGTGGTACAGGAAGGTCATGCCATTTTCGGCAGCATCTTCGGCGGCGTGGGCGCGCTGGTCGCGCTGGGCGCGTTCTACATGATGACGAACTCGCTGGAGGTATCGCAGGACGGCACGTCGGTACATGCTGTGCGCCGCTGGCTCGGCGTCCCGGTGAGCCGCAAAAGCATGCCGCGATCAGGTTTCGTGCGGTTCAAGAAGAAGTCGTCGATGAAGACCCAGTCGGGCGGCAGGCACGTCATCTATTACGCCATCAACATGGTCGACCACGACGGCAACAAGATGGTCGTCGGCGAAGGCTTCAGGGGCGAGTCGGAAGCGAAGGCGGCGATGCGCATGATCGCGCAGGAACTGGGGTTGCGGGTCGAGCGCGACAGCGGGCGGCCGCGGACAGGTTCGCCGCTTTTCGACGAAGACGTACTGACTGCCGATTTCTGACCGTGATCGGGTAAAGTTGGCGCATGATGTATCGTGCCAGCGCCGGAATCCTGGTCCTGCTTGTCCACGGATGCGCGTCGACCTCGACGGCCCCTCCCTGCGGCGGTTCACAACCGCTGGGGTGCTCGATTCCCACTGCCGTGCTTGTCGTCAGCCAGGATTATGAAGCGCAGGCCGACAAGTTTCACAATGCCTGCGTGACGCACGATCTTTGCTACCGGCACGGAGAGGCAACCTACGGCTTGACCCGCAAGGCGTGCGATACGGAGTTCCTGGACAACATGAAGACCGCCTGCTCGGGATTCAAAGGACTCGGAATGCTCGATCCGGAGGAGTTCGCGAAGTGCCAGTTTGCCGCCAAGCAGACCTACGAGGCGGTGCGGACCCATGGTGAGAAGCACTTTCGGTCGGCCACCAGTACCTATTGCGCGTATCGTTGATCCGCTGCGTCACGTTCTAAAGCAGCGCCGGTCCGATCACGCTCACGAATATCAGCAATATCGACACGTAGCCGACGAATCCGGGCATTGTCCTGCGCTGAGTGGTCATCGTTTGTCTCCCCTGCGTTCGCTGAACCTGACGCAAAGGATGCCCGCGGCCGGGGACGGCTTCCTGAGCCTCTCATGAGCGTTTTCTGAGGAATTCCTGCCGGGCCACCACGGCCTGGCTCGACGCTCGGGGCCGGCCCGGGGGCGATGCTGCGGTGCGGCAAATTTCAGCCATTTGCCGGGTTCCCGGCAATAGTGGTTTCCCCTCAACGAATAGCAGCCACCTCCAATTGAGGAGCAAGCACGGCCAAAGTACGTTTCGCCTCAGAACTTCTATTAGAACTCCATAAAGTTCTAATACTCAATCTGAGGAGACTGGAAATGAGACGGGCATTAAGCACGAAATACCGCCTTGTCAGCTTTGTCATGAGCATGTTCCTCGCACTCGCCATTGCCGGTTGCGAGGGCGACGATGGCTTAGAAGGTGTCGACGGCATTAGCGGCGTCGATGGCGCTGATGGCGCGCCGGGTGCCGATGGCCTCGCCTGCTGGGATCTCAATGGCAACGGGGAAGGCGATCCGGATGAGGACCTCAACGGCGACGGTGCCTTCGACGCGCTGGACTGCAACGCGATCGCGAGCGGCGCGTACGAAGGTCAGAAGCTGCATGTCGGGTATTTCACGGAAAATGAATACACCGGCACGAACGACTGCCTCGCCTGCCACGGCCTGATCGGCGCGGACATGCTCATGCGGGCGCACTTCACCTGGGAAGGCGTTGCGACGAACATCACCGGCTTCGAGGGCGAAACCCACGGCAAGAACGACCTGCTGAATAACTTCTGCATCGCGGTCCCGACCAACGAGGGCCGCTGTACGCAGTGCCACGCCGGCTACGGTTACGACGACAATACCTACGATTTCAACGATATGACGAACGTCGACTGCCTGGTCTGTCACGACCAGACGGGCACGTATGCAAAAGCGCCGAAGACCGCCGGATTGCCCGCGGACGGCGTCGATCTCGGTGCCGTCGCTCGTAGCGTCGCAGACAACGAAGGCGTACCGACGATCGACAACTGCATTGACTGCCATGCCAAAGCCGGCGGCGGCGATAACGTCAAGCACGGCGATATTGCGATGTCGCTGGCCAACACGACGCGCGAGTTCGATGTCCATATGGGCACGGACGGCGTCAACGTCGATTGCGTCTTCTGCCACGGCGTGAAGAAAGACGGGAGCGATAACGTCATCGACCATGGTATCGGCGGCATGCCTTACCACTCAGTGGATGAAGGCGAAATGAAGACCTGCGAAGGCTGCCACGGCGATGCCAATAGCCGCCACGCGGGAAAACCGGTCGAAGCAATCATTACCGACCACCCAATGCTGGCATGCCAGGTCTGCCACATCCCGACCTTTGCTCGACACACGCCGACGAAGACCGAGTGGTACTGGGAAACGGCCGGGGACGTGGCCAGAGGTAAAGAGTTTGATCCCAGTTTTGACTATGGGGATACAGGCGTACCGATCTACGACCCCATGAAGGGTAGCTTCGTCTGGGAAAACAACGTCCGGCCAACGCTGCGTTACTTCGACGGCATGTGGGATCGCTTTATTATCGAAGCGAACGACACGTTTACCGGGACGCCGACCACCGAGACGCCCGTGGTCCTCGGCGAACCGAGCGCTGATTACAATACGGTGGGCGCGAAGATCTATCCGTTCAAGAAGATGATCGGCAACCAGCCGGCGGATGCCAACAACAACACCGTCCTGGTGCCGCATCTCTTCGGCACCAAGGGCGGACCGAATCCTTACTGGGGCAACTGGAACTGGGACCTCGCATTACAGGACGGTGCTTTGTACACCGGCCAAACCTACTCCGGCGAATACCAGTTCATACCAACGGTGATGTACCTGACCGTGAATCATGAAGTTGCACCCAAGGAGCAGGCATACGGGTTCAATGGCTGCGGAGATTGCCATGGTGGCGATCAGATCGACTGGAGTGAACTCGGCTGGACAGGAGATCCGGTACCTGACGGCACGAGAATACCGTAACCCCCCCGAAGAACGACTCGTGCCTTTGCGCCCGCGGGCAACCGCGGGCGCTTTCTTTTTCGCGGGCTGCGAAACGGCATTATTGATTGGTGGGCCCCCGGGGAATCGAACCCCGAACCTGCGGATTAAGAGTCCGTTGCTCTGCCTGATTGAGCTAGAGGCCCCTCGGTTCTGTGCCGGCCACTCGGAAAGACCTTGGGCCAGCTGGCTGGACGCGCGATACTAGCTCAAACCAGTGAATGTGGCAAAGACCTCAGGGGGTGCGCATATGAGATTTTCCGTAACAGTTTTGGCGCTAATGGCGCTTGCTGTGCCTGCCCATGCTGAACTCGACGACGAAGTGCGCTGCCGGGAGATCGGCTTCAGCAAGTCTGTCGAATCCGGGAATCTGGAAATGTTCGCGTCGTTCATCGACGCAGACGCACGATTTATAAGCGGCTCCGTCACTCGCGGCCCGGGGGCTATCTCCGCAGCATGGGCGGTCTTCTTCGAACCCGGCGGTCCGTCGATAAAGTGGCGCCCGAAGTACGTGGAAGTCCTCGAAGACGGCACACTCGCGCTCTCGCGCGGCCCGTACAGGCTGGTCGCCCGTGACGAGGACGGCAACGAAACCGAGCACTGGGGCACGTTCAACTCGGTATGGCGACTGAACGCGGACGGCCAGTGGCGCGTGGTCTTCGATGCCGGGGGTGCGTTACCGCAGCCCCCGCCACCGGAGGACCAGGCACTGCTGGACCAGCCCGATAGCTGCGATTCGAGCTGAAGTCCGCAATGCAGGGCCTCTTGCCCCTGCGCCGGGCTACGGCAGGTTCTTGACGTAGCCCTTGCCGTACAGGATTTCGATGGTCGAGCCCTCGAACGCATCATCGACCGGCTCTGACGTACCACCCAGGCAGCTCTCGAGGAAACCTTCCATCACCGAGTAGAACGCCAGGCGGTTTTCGGGGCGACGGAACCCGTGGCCCTCGTCCGGAAAGTTGACATAGGTGACAGGTAGCTCGTTTGCGGCCATCGCCTCGACCAACTGATCGGATTCCAGTTTCGTTACCCGCGGATCGTTCTGTCCCTGGCCCACGAGCAGAGGGACCTTGATGTCGTCGACGCGACTGATCGCGGAGCGCGCCAGCATGTCTTCACGATCCTCGGCCTTTGCGGGGTCGCCGACATACGTGTACCAGGTGCCCTGCAGGAATGGCTTCCAGTACTCCGGGAAGCTCTCAATCAGGGTAACGAGACTCGATGGGCCGACGATATCGACGCCGCAGGCAAATGTATCCGGCGTAAAACTCACCCCGATCAGCGTCGCATAGCCGCCGTAGGATCCGCCAACTATCGCAACCTTCTTCTGATCGGCAATACCCTGGTCGACTGCCCAACGCACACCATCAACCAGGTCATCATGCATCTTGCCGGCAAATTCGCCGATTGCAGCCCGCGTAAACGTCTTGCCGAAGCCGGTGGAACCGCGGTAGTTCACCGACAAGACGGCATACCCGCGGTTGGCCAACCACTGATGCCACGGATTGTAACCGTACTCGTCACGCGCCCATGGCCCACCGTGAACGGCCAACACCATCGGCACGGCACTGTCGGGCTTGCCGTCGCCATTACCGTCACTTCCAACAGGCAGGGTCAGGTAGGAAGGCAAATCGAGACCATCACGGGACTTGATGGTCAGCGCCTGCATCGGAGCCAGCGTGTAGTCCGCAAGACTCGGATACTGCTCCAGCATCTTCGTCACGGAACGGTCTTCACGATCGTAGATAAAGTAGGTACCGGACCGTTCGGGTGCGTCTTCGTGCACGATCCACTTCGACATGTCGTCAGTGGCGGCAAGTATGCTCAGCGAGCCGCCGAGCGCTGCTGTCAGACCTTCGAGGTCTGCAGCGGTCGTGTCGTCGACCGGGTACCACTGCGACTTCAGATGGTTGACGTTGTAAGCAATCGGCTCCAGCGTGCGCCGGTCAATGAAGATCCCGGAAATATCAGCCTCGTCGTTCTCTGCGAGCACCTCAACTTCGCCGGATCCAAGTGCTACCTGCGTCAGCGCCGCCGTATCGCGGCCGCGGCTATCCAGGATTAATACCGCGTCATTTGCGGCGTTGAATCCGACGGCGCTCGTTGAAAGAAAATCTTCCGGCGGAATTACCGCGAAAACCTCGCCTTCGAAGTCAACGATATTGCCGCCGCCATCCGGCGTCGGCTGAAAGCCGAAACGCGGGTCAAGGTTATTGTCGATTAGCCAGCCGGCAAAGCCCGGGTTCTCTTTCAGCAATTCCCGTTCGCCGGTCATCACGTCAACGAGATACAAGTCAAACAGCTGGGCGTTTCTTTCGTTTATGCCGACGACGATTTCGTCAGGCCGCTGCGACGAGATGCTCTCGACTGTCGCCCGGGCGCCATCCTTGACCGGGGTGAGATCGACGACGTCACCGGTTTCGATGTTCGCCGAATACACGTGAAAGTTTTCGTCGCCGCCCTGGTCCTGGATGTAGTAAACGAAGGCACTGTTCGGCGCCCAGAAATACTGGGAAATACCGCGGTAGGTATCGTTTGTAATAACGCGGGCATCGGACGGATTGTCGGACGGAGCGACCCAGACATTGAGCACACCGTCTTTCGGCGCCAGCCAGCTGACGTGGGCGCCGTCGGGACTGATCCGGGCCAGCGTCCGGTCCGGATTGCCAAAGATGACATCCCGCGGAATGAGCGGCGCGGCCTGCGTTGCCGATTCAACAGCGTCGCTTTGCGGCGCGGCACTGGCCGCGTCCTGCGGAGACTCGTCGGCCTGCCGGTCACCGCAGGCTACGAGCAGCGCGGCGGACGCCGCCAGGGATATGAGTTGTTTCATTGTGAACTCCCGTTGTCATTCGTGCTCATCGGACGCCGCAGCATTGAAGGAGCGGCGCACGAAGTGATGTGAGAAGAGTTGGGTCGTAGCAGCATATCGTGGCACGAGAAATCTCGGCGCGTATCACATGACAACCACATTCCCGAGGAAAATGGGGTGGACGATGGGACTCGAACCCCAGCCAATCGAGCAAATCATGTCGCAGTAACAAATCCCTTTCAATAGAAAGACCGACCGGGATCACTTTGACAATCGATCCCGGTCCCTTGGAAAGAACCGCAGATCAAACGCCACCAGAAAAATTGGGGTGGACGATGGGACTCGAACCCACGACGACCGGGATCACAACCCGGGGCTCTACCAACTGAGCTACGCCCACCACGGTTTCGCGTATCTTACTAAATGCCAGCCAATCTGGCGCGCCCGGCAGGACTCGAACCTGCAACCCTCGGCTTAGCTTACCAACTACCGCTTTCGCGGCCCCGCACAGCGAGTTTGTGGTCTGGACTATCTCTTCGCCATCTCAGGCGCCGCACGTATAGTCTCTACGGAACCCTGCGAAAGTTCCTGGCGAAGTTTACGCGCTTCGCCTGGAAATTCTTGGGGGTCTCTACCCTCAGCGACACGTTCGAGCCAAAATCCTGGGGTTCAAGGTAGTAGCACTCATCCGTGTCTGGACAGTAAACACAAAAAAGGTCGATTTCCTTTTTGTCGATCGGCGCGGTGTGAGTACCGAGCCTATCCGTCCAACAAGTCGAGAACTTGACTTCCAGCGCGCCGTTAGCGTTCAGCGCCCTGTACTTCACCTGAACCCGCCGGAATTCACCCTGCCTGTATGCGACCAGATCAAATGGCGCATGCTCCGTTTGTGGCACGCAGATTGTGAATCCCTGCTCGAACAGATCCAACTGAGCCTTCAAGACCCCCAGATCCCCCTTGCACTTGGTGTGATGCGACAACATTCATTGCCTCTATCAGATCCAACACGCCGGGAGACCACAGGTTTCCACGGGATTGCCATCAGCACTACCTGTTAAGGTTTCCCCGTTACAGTGCGGTCCACTGCACCGGTTCTGTTTCCCGGCACAGGCTCCTCACTCAAAGGCCGATGCTCTATCCAGTTGAGCTACGGGCGCAACTTATTTCAATACGAGAATTTCTCCAAAACCATTAAGAATACTGGTCGGGGCAGACGGATTCGAACCGCCGACCCTCTGCTCCCAAAGCAGATGCGCTACCAGACTGCGCCATGCCCCGATGCCGGTCATTCTGCCACAC
>JAACFJ010000017.1 GCA_009937505.1 Gammaproteobacteria bacterium | reverse complement strand
TTGTCTCCCTCATGGCTCGCTGCGCTGCGCTTTACTTCGGTCGACAAACGCCCCGGCTCGCCTGGGCCAGTGCTTCGTAGCAGGCAAGGGCGGGCTGCCGGCGATGTTTTTCGAGGAAGTAAAGCGGACCGAAGGGAGCCATGACGAGAAAAATCGTCGCCGCAGACCGCCCCCGAAGTAGTGGAGCTGTCGGGTCGTCGAGCCAGGTTAAATGGGTTCGTTCGGGGGTGTTGCCGGGCGTGAGTGGGGACGTCAGGCCTTGGGGAGGGTGACGCCGGTCTGGCCCTGGTATTTGCCGCCCCGGTCCTTGTAGGACGTCTCGCAGGGTTCGTCGGACTCGAGAAACAGCATCTGGGCGACGCCTTCGTTGGCATAGATCTTGGCCGGCAGCGGGGTCGTGTTGGAGAACTCCAGCGTGACGTGCCCTTCCCATTCGGGTTCGAGCGGCGTCACGTTCACGATGATGCCGCAGCGCGCATAGGTCGACTTGCCGAGGCAGATCGTGAGCACGGTCCTCGGAATGCGGAAATACTCCACCGTGCGCGCCAGCGCGAAGGAATTCGGCGGTATCACACAGACGTCGCTTTCGAGGTTCACAAAACTCGTTTCGTCGAAACCTTTCGGATCGACGATTGCGGAGTTGATATTGGTGAAGATCTTGAATTCGTTGGAGCAGCGCACGTCGTAGCCGTAACTCGAGGTTCCGTACGAGACGATGCGGCCGTGTTCGTTTTCGCGAACCTGGCCGGGCTCGAAGGGCTCGATCATGCCGTGCTCCGCCGCCATGCGGCGAATCCAGCGATCCGACTTGATGCTCACGGGCGCTACTCGACGACGATCTTGGGGAACCTGGCGCTGTAGTCCTTGCCCTGCATCGCGAGCGCCGCCGCCATACGCCGCGCCGCGCTGCGAAAGGCCTCGGCAGCCGACGAATCGGGATCCGACGCTACCGTCGGGTTGCCGGAGTCCGCTTGCTCGCGAATGCGCGAATCGAGCGGCAGCTTGCCGAGTAGCTCGACCTTGAAGTCTCGCACCATGGCATCGGCGCCGCCGGCGCCGAAAATGGCCTCCTCGTGACCGCAGGCGGTGCAGATGTGGGTACTCATGTTCTCGATGACTCCCAGCACGGGGATTGCGACCTTGCGGAACATCGCCAGGCCCTTACGCGCGTCGATGGCAGCGATATCCTGGGGCGTCGTTACGACCACGGCACCGGAAACCGGCACCTGTTGCGACAACGTCAGCTGGATGTCGCCCGTGCCCGGGGGCATGTCCACGATCAGGTAATCGAGATCGCGCCAGGTGGTCTGGCCAAGCAACTGGTTCAGAGCGGAGGTCACCATCGGTCCCCGCCACACCATCGGCTCGTCCGGGTCGATCAGGAAGCCGATCGACATGACCTGCAGGCCCAGCGCGTCCATCGGCGCCATGCTCTTGCCATCCGTCGTCGTCGGCCGCTCGCCCACGAGGCCGACCATGTGCGGTTGACTCGGCCCGTATATATCCGCGTCAAGCAGGCCCACCGAGGCGCCGTCGGAGGCCAGTGCCAGCGCAAGGTTGACGGCAACCGTCGACTTGCCGACACCGCCCTTGCCCGACGAAACGGCAATCACGTTGCGCACTTCGGCAAGGGGCTTGAGATTGCGCTGCACGCCATGAGCCGTGATCGAGGACGTCAACGTCACTTCGACTTCGCTGGCATCGGTCTCTGCCTTCACGGCATCCTCGATAAAATCCTGCCAGCGGGCATTCACGCCGTCAGCGGGGAAACCGAGTTCAACGCTTGCGCGCATGGAGGAGTCGTTGCCCTCCACGGCGGTAACTCGACCGACATCGCCGATCGAATGATCCAAACCCGGCAACTTCAGGGCCTCGATTAACTTCTTCACACTGGAATTTGTTGACGCCGTCACACTTAAAGTTCTCTTATTAGGTAAAATTTCCCGATTCCCGCCCCTCGACGAGGGGCGGCGGGCCGCACATTGTAACCGAGGTGGGCGCGCTGCCAAGCACTTCGGCACGGCAGGACGTGCGCTCCGCGCCTGAAATATCAAAGTCCTCGGTATGATTGCGTGCCGGGGTGATGTGGCATAATGCGCCGCATCGGGTTCGGGAGTGGAGTGTCTGCGGCTCAGCAAGGTTGCAGACGCGCCGTTTCGCGCGGGCAAGAGCAGGACGATTGTCGGTTCGTAATAGAAACGCTATGCATGTGTCGTGTGCAGGGAAGCCGGAAACGGCCCTTGCCCTTGATGCTTCGCCTGCACGCCGCGGGGCAACCCGATGAGCCTGCTCGGTTCGTTTCGCTCGGAACAGCTGATCCAGCAGCTGGTCGCCGAGAAAGATCCCACCAGCTCCGGGGCGCGCCGACTCGTCGCCAAGATCAAGAAGATCGGGCCGAAGGTGATTCCCAAGGTCATCGACGCGCTCGCGATGTCCGACAAGTCGCACACCATGGTGTTCGTGGACATCCTCTCAGCGCTCGTCAACGACAAGACCATCGATTACTACCGCGAAGGGCTTGCCGATGGCAACGAGCGCGTCGTCAAAGGCACGGCCTGGGCTCTGTGCAGCACCACCGATTACAACGTGAACCAGCTCCTGGACTGGTTCCAGGACGACGAGGTCTCGAAGCCCGCCCTGATCGAGGTACTGCAGGTCCACAAGGAGGACCTGAGCGTGCACGAGCTGCTGCAGCGCGCCTATGACCTCGACGTCAAGGAAAAAGCGGCCGTCTTCAGGATCATCGAGCGCATGATCCGTCCGGAGATGGTTCCGGACCTGATCGCGCGCATGGGCGGGCGCGATCCCGTGATAAAGATCCACCTCATCAACCTGCTGAAGAAGTTCGATAGCGCGGAGATCAACGCGGCGCTCGAAATCGAGCTGAGAGATACCAACAAGATGGTGCGCGGTGCCGCGCTGAGCGCCCTCGCCTCGCGCGGTAGCAATGTCAACATCGCGGCCGTCGCCAAGTTGCTTCAGGATCCCGATCTCGACGTGCAGAACAAGGCCGTCGAAATGATGATCCACATCAATCATCCCGAAACGGTCAGCGCTGCGGTGGAGGTGCTCAACGAGGTCGGCAACGTCAACTCCGTAAAGGAGCTTCTTGAAGTCCTCAAGGACGACGACTGGTGGGTGCGCTCGCGCGCCGGCGATGCGCTCGCGGAAATCGGCGGGCCCAAGGTCGTCGACTCCGTGGTCGCGCTCATCAACGACGAAGACGAGGAGATTCGTCGCACGGCGATCGAAATTCTCAACGCCGCCAAAGACGAGCGTGCCGTGGACCACCTGATTGCGGCCACCGACGACTCGGATTGGTGGGTGCGAGAGCGTGCCGTTGATGCACTGTCGAAGATCGGAAATCCCAAGGCGCTGCCAAAGCTCGAATCGATGCTCGGCAAGGATACCAAGACCGATACCGTCGTGGTTCGGGCACTGGCAAAGCTGGGTAATCACAAGCACATACCGCTGATCGTACCGCTGCTCAAGAGCCCCGATCGCGAGCTCCAGATCGAGGCCGTCAAGGCGCTCTCGAAGCTCGCCGACGAGACACACGCCGATACCGTTCGCACCGTACTGCGGAAGATCAAGCAGGACGAGGAACCAACGGTCATCAACATGGCGGACAAGGCGCTCAAGGACCTCGATGCGCGCTTCTCCGCGACGGTGCTGGCCGAGAAAGTCCGCGCCGAGAAAATCGGCGATCAGACGCGCACGCTGCTGCTGGACGACAAGGATCTCGAGAAGCTGCTCGACGAGCAGGCCAAGGCCCGAACAGCCGCTGCATCGCTCGACGACACGACTGTCGAGGGCACCGCACCGCCTCCCCCGGCGATGCTGCCGCTCGACATCTCCAAGCTAAAGCCCGGCGACATCATCGAGGGGCGTTACAAGTACATCGAGAAGATCGGCAAAGGTGCCTTTGGCACCGTGCTACTGATGCAGGACGAAGTCGTTGATGAAAGGCTTATCCTCAAGTTCCTGAACCCGAACGTCTCGTCGGATGAAGAGATGATGAAGCGATTTGTGCACGAGTTACGGTACTCGCGCAAAATCACGCATCGCAATGTCATTCGCATCTATGACTTCCTGAACCTGCAGGGTTCTTACGCGATCTCCATGGAGTATTTTCCCTCGCACACGCTGTCGGGCGAAATTCCGGACAGCAAACCCATGGACATCGGCAAGGCACTCGGCTTCTCTCGCGATATTGCGACCGGCATGACCGTAGCGCACCAGGCGGGTGTCATCCACCGCGACCTGAAGCCCGCCAACGTGCTGGTGAATAACGAAGGACTGCTGAAGATCGTGGACTTCGGCGTCGCGGCTGCCGCATCGAGTGGCGACACACAGCTGACGAAGACCGGTTACGTCATCGGTTCGCCGAAATACATGGCGCCG
Source organism: Gammaproteobacteria bacterium (assembly GCA_009937505.1). Classification (GTDB taxonomy): domain Bacteria; phylum Pseudomonadota; class Gammaproteobacteria; order Steroidobacterales; family Woeseiaceae; genus UBA1847. Next base: position 27,040 of record JAACFJ010000017.1, on the reverse strand, counting down.
GAGCAGATTCTCGGCAAGAAAGTCGATGAGACGGCCGACGTCTACAGCATCGGCGTCATCATGTACGAGATGGTAACCGGCATCCCGCCATACAGCCGCGGCGATCACATGTCGGTCATGTACCAGCACGTCCAGGGCAAGGCGAAGCCCTGCCAGGAAATCAACCCGAATATCCCCGACGACTATGCGGTCGTCATCAACAAGGCCATGTCGGTCGACAAGACCAAGCGCTACCAGTCCATGCCGGAGCTCACTGACGCACTGGACTCCGTCCGCGTGTAGCGCCGGCCCGCGTCAATTTCCAAAAATGTGATGTTGCTCTGGCCAGCGGCCGGAAATCCGCCTAGGATACGTCTAAGCTACTGATTTATTGAATGAACAACTGTAAATGGCGCGTATTGACGCATTTCTGAAGCTCGGTCTTGCTCAAGGCTGCTCGGACGTGCACCTCGCGGTCGGGGTGCCGCCGATGCTGCGCATGAATGGCGACCTGCTGCCCATCAAGTTCCGGCAGCTGTCCGATACCGAACTCGACGGCTACGTGCGCGAGATATTGACCACGCAGCAGATCGAACGTCTCGACGAAGGCCACGACCTCGATTTCTCCTACGTCGCCGAGGAAGGCGGGCGCTTTCGCGTCAACGTATTTCGCAAGGTAACCGGCGTCGGCGCCGTATTCCGGCATATTCCGGGCACCGTTCCAACCCTGTCGCAACTCGGCATGCCGAAGGTGCTGGTCGATTTTTGCGACTACCACCAGGGCATGGTGCTCGTCACCGGATCGACCGGGACCGGCAAATCAACGACGCTTGCCGCGATGATCAATCACCTCAACGAGACGCGCAGCCTCAACATCATCAGTCTCGAAGACCCGATCGAGTTCGTCCATCCAAGTAAGAAATGCCAGGTCATCCAGCGCGAGCTGAACACGCACGTGCGCAGTTTCGCCGACGGCGTACGTTCCGCCATGCGCGAGGACCCGGACGTGATCCTGGTCGGCGAACTCCGCGATGCAGAAACGATCATGATGGCCATGACGGCGGCCGAGACCGGCCATCTCGTGCTGGGCACACTGCATACGACCGGGGCGGTGAAGACCATCGACCGCATCATCGACGCGCTGCCCGGCGAATTGCGCGAGCAGACCAAGGCCTTCCTCGCGATGAGCCTGAAAGCCGTGGTGACACAGGTGCTCGTCAAGACCGTCGACGGCAAGGGCCGCAGGGCGGTTCTCGAGATTCTCGTCAACAACCGCGCTATCGCGAAGATGATCACGGCCGACCAGACTCACCAGATACCGTCGCAGCTCCAAACCGGCGCCGACCAGGGCATGCAGTTGATGGACGCGGCACTGCTCCGGGCGATCCAGAAAAAGGAAATCGACCCCGACGATGCAATTCGTTTTGCGAACGACAAGAGAAAATTCCAGCGCTTTGTCACGGATACGGATGTCGTGCCGCTGGTTGATGTGGGCGGCAACGAAATGCTGGGTAGCTGATGAAGATCGACCAGTTCCTCAACACTGCACTGCAGAGTAACGCATCCGACCTGCACTTCGTGTCGGGGGATCCGGTGCGCGCGCGGATTCACGGCACCCTGCAGGTCGTCGACAAGGAATCGCTGACGATCGACACCGTCAGGGAATGCATGCTCGAGATAATGGACGGCACAACGCAGCAAGCCTTCGAACTGGATGATGCCGCCGACTTTGCGTACGAGATCCCGGAGGTCTCGCGCTTCCGCGTTAACGTATTCCGTCACCTTAACGGTATTGGCGCGATCTTCCGCGCCATTCCGTCGCAGGCCTTGACGCTCGCCGACCTCAGCATGCCCAAGGTCATCCACGAACTCTGCCGGCACACGCAGGGAATGATTCTCGTCACCGGCAAGACGGGCTCCGGCAAGTCTACGACGCTCGCCGCCATGATCGACTCGATGAACAAGCGTCTCAAAGGCCATATCCTTACGATCGAGGATCCCGTCGAGTTCGTGCACAAAGCACAGGGGTGTCTCATCAGCCAACGCGAGATCGGCGTTCACAGCCCCAGTTTCGCGGAAGCCCTGCACTCCGCATTGCGCGAAGATCCCGACGTCGTGCTCGTTGGCGAAATGCGCGATCTGGAGACCATCAGCATCGCCGTTACCGCTGCGGAAATGGGCATCCTCGTCATGGGAACCCTGCACACCAATGGCGCCGGTCAGACCGTCGACCGAATCGTGAATTCCTTCCCGGCCGACAAGCAGAGCCATATTCGCACGATGATCTCGACCTCGCTGCGCGGCGTGGTGTCCCAACAGCTATTGCCTACAAAGCAACACGCCGGCCGTATCGCGGCACTGGAGATCCTCGTGAATACGCCGGCAGTCGCCAACCTGATCCGCCAGGGCAAACTCGACCAGCTCGAAACGGCCATACAGTCGGGCGGCAACGTCGGCATGCAGACCATGGACTCGGCACTCATGGACCTCGTCAGCAAGGGGTTCATTTCCGGCCGCGACGCCTACCAGCAGGCCAACGACAAGTCCAAATTCCAGCGCATGAAGGATGAGGACTAGCGATCTGCCCGAACGTGCGACGGCGATGATTTTTCTCGTCATGGCTCGCTGCGCTCGCTTCAGGACTCGTCGATAAACACCCCGAACCGGGCTCTTTGCGTGTTGCCCATGGCATAATCGCGCCCCATGACCGATGAGCCCCGAAAAATTCTCGTCACGAGCGCCCTGCCGTATGCCAACGGCCCCATTCACATGGGGCATCTCGTGGAGTATATCCAGACGGACATTTGGGTCCGCTTCCAGAAACTGCGCGGCCACAAGTGCACCTACGTCTGCGCCAGCGACGCGCACGGCACACCGATCATGATCAAGGCGCGCGAGCTGGGCGTGACGCCCGAAGAGCTCACGAGCCGGTTCAGCAAGGAGTTCGTGCGCGACTTCGCAGCGTTCGGCGTCGACTTCGACAACTACCACACCACGCATTCTCCGGAGAACGAGGCGCTGACTGTGGAGATGTTCGAGGCGCTTCGCGAGGCGGGCGACATCTATACGAAAACGATCGAGCAGGCCTACGACGAGAAGGAAGGCATGTTCCTGCCCGACCGGTTCGTGCGCGGAACCTGCCCGTTCTGCAAGACGCCCGACCAGTACGGCGATGCCTGCGAAAACTGCAGCAAGACCTACACTCCGGCCGACTTAATCGACCCGGTGTCGGTGATATCCGGCACGACGCCCGTGAAGCGCGAGTCGGAACACTACTTCTTCCGGCTCAGCGAATACGAGGACCGGCTCCAGGCGTGGATGAAGTCAGCAACGCTCGACAAGAACGCGGTTGCGAAGCTCGACGAATGGTTCGATGCGGGACTGCAGGATTGGGACATCTCCCGCGATGCGCCTTACTTCGGATTCCGCATCCCGGGAACAAAGGACAAGTACTTCTACGTCTGGCTCGACGCGCCTGTCGGTTACCCGGCGAGTTTCCGCAATCTTTGCGAACGCCGCGACGATCTCGACTTCGACGAATACTGGCGGCCCGGTCACGATACCGAGGTGTATCACTTCATCGGCAAGGACATCATGTACTTCCACATGCTGTTCTGGCCCGCCGTCCTCGAAGGTTCCGGCTTCAGGACACCCACGAGCGTGTTTGCTCACGGCTTCCTTACCGTGAATGGCCTCAAGATGTCGAAGTCCCGCGGCACGTTCATCAAGGCACGCACCTACCTCGATAACCTCGACCCCAGCTACCTGCGTTACTACTACGCCGCAAAGCTCGGTCCCACAATCGAGGATATCGACCTGAACCTGGACGACTTTAGCGCCCGCGTGAACGCCGACCTTGTCGGTAAGCTCGTCAACATTGCGAGCCGCTGCGCCGGCTTCATCACCAAGCGATTCGACGGACGATTGTCCGGCACTCTCGCCGACGAGGCGCTGTTCGATGAATTCGGAGCCGCTGCGGAGAAACTGGCCGGGCACTACGAACGACGCGAATACTCCAAGGCGATGCGTTTGGTCATGGCCCTCGCCGACAAGGCAAACCGCTACATCGACGAGAAAAAGCCCTGGGTGATGATCAAGGACGAGGATCAACTCAACGAGGTGCAGCTGGTTTGCACCCAGGGGCTGAACATGTTCCGCAGCCTCATGATCTTTCTCGCGCCCGTGATACCGGCCGTCGCCGATGGCGCGAGGAGCTTTATTGGCGACGGCGCGTGGCGCTGGACAGACGCTTCGACGCCGCTGCTCGATACGACGATCAATAAATTCACGCCGCTGCTCAAGCGGATAGAGCCCGAACAGGTGCAACGCATGATCGAACAGTCCAGGGAAACACATGACGCCACGCCGGTCGAAAAGGACGATACGATCAGCATCGACGATTTCATGAAAGTCGATCTGCGTATCGCACGCATCGAGAAGGCAGAGCCGGTCGAAGGCGCAGATAAGTTGCTTGCGCTGACGCTCGATCTCGGCGACTCGACGCGCAACGTCTTTGCAGGCATCAAGGCAGCGTACGCGCCGGACAGCCTCGTCGGCCGTCACGTCGTCGTCGTTGCCAATCTCGCGCCGCGCAAGATGCGTTTCGGCGTGTCCGAAGGTATGGTGTTGGCTGCGGGACCCGGCGGAGAAGACATCTTCCTGTTGTCCGTGGACGATGGGTCAAAGCCGGGCATGCGGGTCAAGTAGCCACTGGAATACCGGCGTGAACGCCGGAACATTGCATGACTGAACTGTTCGTCATCCTCGTTGCCACGGTGCTGGTCAACAACTTCGTACTGGTGCGCTTCCTCGGGCTGTGCCCGTTCATGGGCGTCTCGCGAAACCTCGAGGCTGCGACGGGGATGTCGCTCGCGACGGCGTTCGTGCTCACATTGTCGTCTGCGACGGCCTACCTGCTGCACGCATACGTTCTCGTACCCCTGCAACTCGAATACCTGAAGACGATAACGTTCATACTGGTAATTGCAGCGAGCGTTCAGTTTACGGAGATCATGGTTCGCCGCGTCAGCCCCCTGCTCGACCAGGTGCTTGGCATCTATATCCCGTTAATTGCAACCAACTGCGCGGTACTCGGCGTGGCGCTGCTCAACGTGCAGCAGTCGACGGGCTTCGTACAGTCCGTGTTCTACGGCCTCGGTGCCGCCGGCGGTTTTGCGCTCGTGCTGATCATGTTCGCGGCCATTCGCGAGCGCCTCGACGCCGCCGACATTCCGGCGCCATTCCGCGGCCCCGCCATCGCGCTGATGACGGCCGGCATGATGTCGCTGGCTTTCACGGGGTTCTCGGGAATGGCGCGGCTCTGAGCGCCGTGAATCCGTATGTGGATTGCCATACTGACCCTGACAGTCATCGCGCTGATCGCCGGCCTCGGCCTGGGCTTCGCCGCCCGCAAGCTGCCGTCGAACAGCTCGGAACTCGTCGAGCGTGTCAATGATCTCTTGCCGCAAACCCAGTGCGCACAATGCGGGTACCCGGGGTGCCGGCCTTATGCCGCAGCGATCGTCGAAGACGGGGAAGCGATCAATCTCTGCCCGCCGGGAGGTAATGACACCGTGCGGCGCCTTGCCGACCTGCTCGGCCGCGACGAGATACCGCCGCTCGCGACCGGTCCGGCGGCGCCCGCCGTCGCGGTCATTGACGAATCCCTGTGTATCGGCTGCACCTACTGCCGCGCCGCCTGCCCCGTCGACGCCATCGTCGGGGCCCACCAGCTGATGCATACCGTGATCGAAACGGAGTGCACGGGCTGCGAGCTGTGCCTGGCACCCTGCCCCGTCGACTGCATTACGATGCGGGGATCCTAGTGGCGGGGCCCGCAGCGACATACGATCTCGGCAAGCTGCACGGCGGTCTGCGACTCGCCGCTCGCAAGTCGGAGTCGACCGGATTGCCGATACAGTCACTCCCGTTGCCCAGGCAACTGATCCTGCCGATCGATCAGCATGTCGGCGACCCGGCCCAGCCGCTCGTCGGGATCGGCGAACGCGTGCTCAAGGGCCAGGTTCTGGCAGAGCCACCCGGGACGCTCGGTGCACCCGTGCACGCTCCTTCCTCCGGCGAGGTCGTTGCTATCGAGCCGTGGCCTGTCGCCGGCCGCCACGGCGACCCGGCGCCCTGCATCGTCATCGAATGCGACGGTGAGGACCGCGCGATGGAGTCGTGGGAAGAACCGATACCGTATGCCGAGCTGCCGGGAGACACGGTGCTGCAGAAGATCCTGCAGGGCGGCATCGTCGGTCTCGGCGGCGCGGTCTACCCGACCGCGCAGAAACTCATGCAGGCGGTTTCCTGCGATCTCGATTACCTCATCCTCAACGGCGCGGAGTGCGAGCCCTACATCAGCTGTGACGACATGCTGATGCGCGAGCGCGCCCATGACATCGTGAGCGGCGCCCGGATCCTGTTGCATGCGCTGCAGCTCGACTGCGCCTACATCGTCGTCGAGAGCGACAAACCCGAGGCGATTCGCCAGCTCGCCGCAGCAATGACCGATGCCGGCGACGAGCGGCTCACGCTCAAGCAGATCCCGACCATCTACCCGTCGGGCGGCGAGGACCAGCTGGTGCAGCTCGTGACCAACCGGGAAGTGCCGAGTGGCGGCCTGCCCACGGATATCGGCTGCCTGGTGCAGAACGTCGGCACTGCTGCAGCCATCCATGACTGGCTGCAGGCAGGCGAACCGCTGATCTCCCGGATCACGACCATTACCGGGGACGGCATCGCGAATCCCATGAACGTCAGGGCACGTATCGGTACGCCGCTCGCCGAGATCGCGGAATTCGCGGGCGGCTATACCGAAGATGCCAGGCACCTGGTGATTGGCGGCCCGATGACCGGCAAGTCTGTCAGCAACGACAGGGTCCCGCTGGTAAAGGCAACAAACTGCATACTGGTGATGTCGGCGCTGCCGGCAAACGGTCCGGAGCTGCCTTGCATCCGCTGCGGCGAATGCGCGGCCGTGTGCCCGGTGCAGCTGCTGCCGCAACAAATCTTCTGGTATGCCTGTGCTGACGATGAAGCGCAGCTTCGCGAGTACGGGCTCATCGACTGTATCGAGTGCGGCTGTTGCGATCTCGTATGCCCAAGCCATATTCCGCTCACGTATGACTTCCGCATGGCGAAGGCCCGTATCCGGGAGCTCGCGGACGAGAAAGCCCGCGCCGAGCGTGCCCGGCGCCGCTTTGAAGCACGCAACGAGCGCCGGCAGCGCGAGCAGAGCGAACGCGAGGCGGAACTGGCCCGGCAGAAGGCCGAGGCCAGGCAGGCCGGTCCCGACGCCATTGCGGAAATCCTGAAACGCAAGCGACGGGAAGACGGGGACTGAGCGTGGAATTCGAGCGCCACGAAGCGCCGCACATGGTGCCGACTGCCAACGTCGCGAGGATGATGCAGCAGGTGTTGCTCGCGCTCGTGCCCGCGGCTGTCGCGCATATCTGGTTCTTCGGACCTGGCCTGGTCTTCAACCTGCTGGTCGCTACGGCAGCATGCGTTGGCGGAGAGGCGCTCATGATGCGGCTGCGGGGCCGCCCGGCTGTCGGTGCCCTGTCCGATTACAGCGCGCTCGTGACGGCGGCGTTACTGGCCTTTGCCCTGCCATCTCTCACTCCGTGGTGGGTGACGGCCACCGGCGCGCTTTTCGGCATTGTCGTAGCCAAACACCTCTACGGAGGTATTGGATTCAACATCTTCAACCCGGCAATGGCCGGCTATGTGGTCGTACTCGTCGCCTTTCCCATGCACCTGAATCTCTGGGTCGCGCCGCGCATGGGCGATATCGACTACCAGTTCCTGACGATCCTGCAGACGCTGACCTACACGGTGACCGGGAGCCTGCCGGATGCGCTGACCTACGACGACATCAGCCGGGCCACGCCTCTCGATGCCATGAAGTCCGGACTGAATGACCTGCGCACGACCGTCGAGATCCGCTCCTTGCCCATCATGGGCGACTTCGGCGGCGTCGGCTGGGAATGGATCGGCAACTTCATCGCCATCGGCGGCTTTTGGCTGATGGTTCGCAAGGTCATACGCTGGCACATCCCGCTCGGAGTTGGCGCAGGCCTCCTGATTCCGGCCGGCATCATGTGGCTGCTCAGCCCGGGAACGGAGCCGAGCCCCGGCTTCCACATGTTCAGCGGCGCCGCGCTGCTGTGTGCGTTCTTCATCGCCACGGACCCGGTATCCGCCGCTGCCAGCCCGAAGGGCCGGCTTGTTTACGGCGCCGGCATCGGCTTCCTGATTTATGCGATCCGGACCTGGGGAGCGAACGTCGACGGCGTGGCGTTCGCGGTGCTGATCATGAACATGGCGGTTCCGGCCATCGACCGCATTACGCGGCCGCGCATTGTCGGGCATAGCAAGGACGCGGGAACACTATGACGCCGGGCGTCGCAAAACGCGGCATCACGCTCGCGGCGATCGCCGCGATCTGCACGACGCTGGTGGCGGCAACCTACCACGTGACCGCGCCGCTCATCGCCGCGAATGAACAAGCATGGCTCGAGAGAAGCCTCAAACCTGCGTTCGCGGGCGTAGACTACGAAGGCAGCATCACGGCAGCGAAACTAATTCTCGAGCCCCCTCACGGCCTTCCCGGCAATGATACGGCGATCATCTACCGCGCGTATTCCGGCGGCTCACCCGCTGCCGCACTGTTCGCGGTCACTGCGAGGGGCGGTTACGCGGGCCCGATTCGCATCCTGGTCGGGATCGACGTGGCCGGCGCGATCACCGGCGTACGCATTCTCGAACACCGAGAGACGCCCGGGCTCGGCGATGGCATCGAGGAATCCCGCTCCGACTGGATCCACCAGTTCGATCGCCGTTCCCTCGGCGACCCGCCGGCCGCAGGCTGGCAACTGCAGGTCGACGGCGGTGAGTTCGACCAGCTCACGGGCGCTTCCGTGACGCCACGCGCCGTCATCAAGGGCGTGCGCGAGACGTTGCTATACTTCGACGCCAACCGCGAGGAGATTTTCACCATGCCGGCAACGTCGGAAGCACCGTGACGTCGGGCCATTTCATCGATCGCTTGCAGACCGGCCTGTGGCAGGAGAATCCCGGCCTCGTGCAGCTGCTCGGCCTGTGCCCGCTGCTCGCCGTCACCTCGACGTTCATCAACGGGCTGGGGCTGGGTGTCGCCACGCTGCTTGTGCTCACCTGCTCCAATGTCCTCGTGTCGGCCACGCGCCGCTGGATACTGGCCGAGATCCGGGTACCGATATACGTGCTTATCATCGCCAGCCTCGTCACCTGCACGGAATTGATCTTCAAAGCCTGGTTCCCTGCATTAGACAGGTCGCTGGGCATCTTCATTCCCCTGATCGTCACCAACTGTGCGATCGTCGCGCGCGCGGAGCTGTTCGCATCGCGCAACGGCATCGTCGCAAGCTTTTTTGACGGGCTCGGGATGGGCACAGGATTTGCCCTGCTGCTCATGGCCATCGGCTTCTTCCGCGAACTCGTCGGCAAGGGATCGCTGTTCGCCGATTTCCACATGCTCTTCGGCGGCGAACCGCTGGCGGGACTGGTTCTCGTGGATGGCGGCTGGCTGCTCGCTATCCTGCCGCCGGGTGCTTTCTTCAGCCTTGCTCTCGCTGTCGCGCTGAAAAACCACCTGGACCGGAAACGGGACGCTGCACGCAAGACGTGAACAAGGAAAAACGCACAGCCATTTACAGCCGCCTTCGCGAGCTCAATCCGCATCCGACGACGGAGCTTGATTACCGTACGCCATTCGAGTTGCTCGTCGCCGTAATACTCTCCGCGCAGGCAACCGACGTGGGGGTCAACAAGGCAACTGCCAAACTTTACGCGGCAGCGAACACGCCGCAGGCCATCGTGGACCTGGGTATTACTGGCCTGAAGTCCTACATTCGCACGATCGGGCTCTTCAACAACAAGGCCGAAAACATCATCAAGACCTGCAGGATTCTGCTGGAGGAACACGGCGGCGAGGTCCCGAGATCACGCGAGGACCTGGAAAGGCTCCCCGGCGTGGGTCGCAAGACGGCGAATGTCATCCTTAACACGGCGTTCGGCGAACCCACGATCGCCGTCGACACGCACATCTTTCGCGTCGCGAATCGAACCGGCCTGGCGAAAGGCAAGACGCCCCTGGAAGTCGAGAAGCGTCTCGTCAAACTGACGCCCGAAGAATTCAGGAAGGACGCCCATCACTGGCTCATCCTGCACGGACGCTATGTTTGCAAGGCGCGCACGCCCGAGTGCTGGCGCTGCCCGATCGTCGGATGGTGCGAGTATCGCAGGAAGGAACGGAAATGATATTCGGCCAGGACCGGCACGAACTCAGGAAGATGTACGCAGACGCCTGGCAGAAGCAGGTCGCCGGGCAGCCGATGTCGCCGCTCGAGTCCCTGATCGCCGCGGTAATCGCGCAGCACCCTGAATACCACGAAGCCCTGACTGGCGATGATCTCGAAAAGGATTACACGCCCGGGGGCGGCCGAACCAACCCCTTCCTGCACATGGGGCTGCACCTCGGCATCCGCGAGCAGGTAGCAATCAACAGGCCGCCCGGTATCGCGAAGATCTACGACACGCTCGCGGCACGGAACGGCGACCCGCATGCCGCAGAACACCTAATGATCGAGTGTCTCGCCGAGACGCTCTGGGAAGCGCAAAGCACCAATCGCGCCCCCGACGAAGCCCTTTACCTCGAACGCCTGCGCCGCCTGTAATAAAAGCGGCGCCGGGCTGGTCTGATGTCCTATCCAGCAGGTGAAACGATGAGTCAAAACCATTCTCAGTATCCCGTCAGCGGCGCCGGTCTCGGCCTGCGTCGCCCGATTGCCGACAAGCTGATGGCGGATCCGCCCTCCGAAGTCGACTTCATGGAGGTCGCGCCGGAAAACTGGATCCACGTGGGCGGCGCGCTCGGCAAGAAGTTCCGCTGGTTTACCGAGCGTTACCCGTTCCTCATCCACGGCCTGTCGTTGTCCATCGGCGGCCCCGCACCGCTCGATGAGCGGCTCGTGCGCGATATCAAGGCGTTCATGGCCGAACACGACATACGCATGTATTCCGAACACCTGAGCTATTGCGGCGACGACGGTCAGCTTTACGACCTGATGCCCATCCCCTTCACGGACGAGGCCGTCAGCTACGTCGCCGCGCGCGTGCGGCGGGTGCAGGACATCCTCGAGCAGCGCATCGCGCTCGAAAACGTCTCCTATTACGCACCCACCGATACCTCGCTTTCCGAGGCGGATTTCGTGAACGCGGTGCTCGAAGAAGCCGACTGCGACCTGATGCTCGACATCAACAATATTGTCGTCAACAGCATCAATCACTCCTACGACCCGCACGAGTTCATGCTGCAGATGCCCGCGGAGAGAATCCGTTATTTCCACCTGGCGGGGCATTACGTCGAAGCCGAGGACCTGCGCGTCGATACACACGGGACGGCTGTCGACGACCAGGCCTGGGACCTGCTCGCCGACGCTTACGCCCACTTCGGTCCGGTCCCCACCCTGCTCGAACGCGACTTCAATTTCCCCCCGATGGAGGAACTGCTGGACGAAGTGCGGCGCATCAAGGAAATGCAGCGGCAGGCCGGGCCGGCGGAGGTTGCCAATGGCTGAGCGGCTGAAATTCCAGGAAAAGCAGTATGCCTTTGCGGCCCATATTCGCGATCCGCAACATGCGCCGGCACCCGAGGGCATCGAGAATCGCCGCATGGCAATCTACCGCGAGCTGTTTTTCAACAATCTGCGGAGCCTGCTGTCGAATATGTTCCCTGTTCTCGACAAGCTTCACAGCGACGAGAAATGGCGCCAACTCGTGCGACGATTCATGCAGCAGCACCAGGCGCATACACCCTATTTCTTGCAACTGCCGGCGGAGTTTCTCGACTTCCTGCAGAACGAATACGAACCGCAACCGGACGACTTTCCGTTCCTGGTGGAACTCGCGCACTACGAATACATCGAGCTCGCGCTGTCGGTGTCCGATGATTCCAACGACCTGGAGGGCATCGACCCGGAAGGGGACCTCCTGGCCGGCGTCCCGGTTAAGTCCGAACTGGCATGGGTCTTTGCCTACCGGTACCCGGTGCACCGCATTTCCGTTAAGTTCCTGCCCGACGCGCCCGCAGAACAACCCGTCTACCTCGCTGTGTATCGCGGCACCGACGACAAGGTCGGTTTTCTCGAGCTGAACGCCGTTACCGCGGGGCTGCTCAACGCTATCGAGGAAAACGAGGCAGGCCGGACCGGCGAAGCGTTACTTCGCAAGCTCGCAGCCGACATTAACTATCCCGACATCGACGCATTCATCGAGCATGGCGTATCGGCATTTCGCGAAATGCGATCTCTCGACATTCTGACCGGCACCCGTAGCGCCGGATAAAGGAGCCTGTTCATGGATAAACTCAAAGCGTTGTGGAAAGCCGTCGTCGATATTCTCGATCCGGCGGGTGACTGGATTGCACTGCTGCCCATTCGCCTGCTCATGGCCTACGAGTTCTTTAAAGCGGGACTGACCAAGTTCAATGGCAGCAACTGGTTCGGCAATATCCAGGACAATTTCCCGTTTCCTTTCAACGTGATCCCTGTCGAGATCAGCTGGTTTCTCGCGACGTGGACCGAATTGATCGGCGGGCTGTTCCTGTTCGTCGGCCTGTTTACCCGATTCTGGGCCTTCAGCCTCATCATCCTGACTATCGTGGCGATCTTTGGTGTGCATTGGCCGGACGACTGGTCGAGCCTTGCCGAACTCTGGAAAGGCTACGCCATCACGGACAAGGGCTTCGGTAACTACCGCGTACCGCTGTTGTTCCTCGCGATGCTGTTGCCGCTGCTATTCATCGGCGGTGGCAAGCTGAGCCTCGATCACGTGATCGCGAAGAAGTTCAAATAGCTCAAGGACAGACCCACTGTCCTTCCGGGGCGCAGGGAGCGAATAAACACGCAGGCACTGCAATTCGTCGCGACCCTCGGCGCGGGACGATGATATTGTCCATCGAATTACCGCTGGAAGCCGGCGAACTCATCGGCAAGTCCCTTGACCGGGCCCGGCAGGCGGATGCGCTGGTGCGTTGGCTCGAGCATACCTTTCCGAAGGGAAAAAGACCGCGCGCCGCAGGATTGGGCTAACTCGCAAGTGAGGAAATATGAGATTCCAGAAGCTGAGAAGGTCTCTTCTTGCTGTTTTCATACTTTTTGCCCTGGTGTACGCGGCCGCTGCCGTCATGCTGGCGATGGACAGCCGGACCATCCCCACGTTCGAGGGCGATCGCGCCGGGTACCGGACCATTACCATCTTCGGTGCCAGCGGGACCGCAGGAGACGGAATACTCAAAGCCGCACTGGCCGATCCCGATATCAAGAGCATCCAGATCATCACGCGGCGCGCCACACCACGAATAGAGGAAGGTATCGCTTCTGGCAAAGTGCAGATGACCATGCACGTTGATTACACCGACTACACAGCGGTTCGAGACCAAATCGCCGATTCCGATGCGGTCTACTGGGCGATCGGTACGAGTTCCGTTGGTGTCGATGAGAAGACGTACGCCGAGATCCACGTAGATTACCCCATGCGTTTCGTCGAAGAGTGGGTCAATGTAAGCAGCAAGCCCGACATATCGTTTCACTATATAAGTTCGAGCGATATCTCAGAGAACTCCAGGATGATGTGGGCGCGACAGAAAGTCCTTGCAGAAAAATCTCTTTTTGCTTTCGCGAACGGGCGCAAACTGAAAGTCATTGCTTACCGACCCGACTACATCGGACCGACAAAAGAAGATGCTCACATTGGTCAGAACCTGATCTTCTGGTTCTTTCGGCCGGTCGGCGCAGCAGTTCGAGCGAGGCAAATTGGCCAGGCAATGATCGAAGTCTCGGCACGTGAATCCGAGTTTGAAAATGGCGACAAACTCGGAACCAGGAGCATCATTCGATATAGTGATGCCTATGAGCAACGCCAGCAATGAATTACCTTGGATGGCTGCTCTTAACTGTTAGCTGACGTTCGATTTCGCTAATTCCTGGGCTAATCGAATGACTGCTCCAGAAAGAAACGAAAGTCTGGCAAGTCTGGCTGTACACCGCTCTATGGTGGTAATTTCATTCCCTAATTGAGCGCGTACAAACAAGCAACACCGCGACAAGGGGCACCGATGCTTCGTATCTTGATGGCCTTACTCTTCGGCCTGACTTCTGCTGCGACCTTTGCGCAGACCGTATTGATCGAAAATGTCCGGATCTTCAATGGCGTCGACCGAGAACTAAAGCCGGGCCACGTCCTGGTCGTGGACGGCATCATCGACACGGTCTCCGGGAATCCCATCGACGCGCCGGCCGGCGCTAGCGTCCTCGACGGCGGCAACCGCGTTCTTTCGCCGGGGTTCATCGACTTGCATACACATCTCGCGGGCCAGAACCCGCGCAGCATGGAGAAGTACCATCCCACAGTGGCCGGCGCGAACGCGGCCGCAATGGCCAAACACTACCTGGATTCCGGCTTTACGACCATTCGCGATGCCGGCGGCACACACCCGGATTTCGCACGTGCGATCGAAGCCGGCCTGATATACGGACCGCGCCTGTTTCCGTCAGGCGCCGTGATTTCGCAGACAGCCGGACATGGCGACTTTCGGGCACCGCACGATCCTCACCCCACGCTCGTTGGCGGCTCGCCGTACCTCAGTCACGGCGAGGCGGTGCTTGCGGACGGAGTCGATCAGACCCTGATGGCGGCACGCGAAAACCTCAAGGCCGGTGCGACACAGATCAAGATCATGGGTGGTGGCGGTGTCATGTCCGAATACGACCCGATCCACTCGCTTCAGCCCTCCCCGGCCGAGATTCGCGCAGCGGTGCAGGCGGCGGGCGACTGGGGCACCTATGTGCTTGCACATGCTTACACGAGCGCAGCCATAGAGCGCCTCGTGGTTAATGGCGTGAAGTGCATCGAGCACGGCCTGCTGATCGATGATAAGACTGCGAAGCTCGTGGCCGACAACGGTGTGGTCATCAGCACGCAGCTCGTCATCTACCGCACGCTGCAGGACCTTCCCGGCATCAACGAGCGTAACCTGCGCAAACTCGAAGCCGTTCTTGCCGGCCAGGAGAACCTGATCCGCCTCATCAAGAAGTACGACATCAAGACCGGTTTTGCGACGGATTTCATCCAGGGTGGGTACACGATGCTGACCCGCGAATTCACTGAGCGCGCGGAATACTGGAGCCCGGCGGAGATCATGGTGCAGGCGACATCGGAGAGCGCCGAGGTCATCCGCATGATCGGCAAGCTGAATCGTTGGGGTAACTTCGGCGAGATTCGGGAAGGCTGGGTCGCGGACCTGCTGCTCATCAACGGCGAGCCGCTCGAGGATATCTCCGTGCTGCGCGAGCCGGAGACCGCGCTCGCGATGATCATGAAACAGGGCGAAATCGTAAAGCTCCGGCTCTGATCCTCAGACCATCACTATGATGATCGCAAGCGCGAGCACCGCAATTACGGTGGCGGTGGCCCGCATGCGGAAGTAGTAGTCCGTAAGCAAGCCGGCGGTCAGGAGACGGTAGTCGATAAAGAGCAGGCAGAGGAGCGCCAGGATCAGCACGAACAGCGTAATCGCCTGCGCAGCCATCAGGAAGGCAAACCAGCAGGCGACGACGATCACGTTACTGGTGATGAAAAGGTTGTCCGGCGCAGCGGCACGGTCGTAGAGATAAGTTCCCCAGTGCACACCGCACAGGAAGCAGACGATGGCGAGACCATAGGCCGCAGCGATGTAATCGTAGCTGCCGAGATTCCAGAGCTCCGTCAGGCCCACAAAGGGCATCACAGCGCAGCCGATGAACGGCAGCATACCCGCGTAGGTCAGTATCGGGTATAGCTTCCTGCTTTCCATTCAATCGACCACGCGCACGCTCGCATCGAGATGTGCGATGCCCTTCAGGGAATTCGTGATCAGGCACACGTGCTCTGCTTTCTCCAGCAGTCGCATTGCTTTCGCTTCGTCCGATCCGGGCGGCACCTCGAGAACTACCGTCTGGTGAAATTCGGTGAACTGCGTAACCTTCTCGATCCTGTCGAGAACGGCATCGACATCGCAACGTATCGAGATCCACTCGAGTTTCGCTGCCCGCGCGACCGCCCTGAACGACAAGATGAAGCAATCGGCGATCGCCGCCGACAGCAGCGTTTCCGGCGACCACCGGTCGCCCGGCCCGCCGAACTCGGCAGGCCCGGCAGACTCGAGCGCATCGAGCCCGGGGCTCGTCAGCTCGACATTGCTGTCGCGTCTGGCTGAGGCTGTCGATTTGTAGTGATGGGGAAAATCCTGCATTTGAAATCCTTCCTGTCTCGACCAACAGCGTAACGCAGCAGTCGTACCACGTATAATGCATCCCGTCGCGCGCAATCAACAGTTAAAACATGGGGATGGGATGACCAACGGCAAGGGCGCGAAGCTGCGCCGGGATATCGGGTTTTTCGGCGCCGCTTTCCTGGTCCTGAACGCGATGATTGGCGCCGGTATATTCGCATTGCCAGGCAAGGTCGCGGTCAACGCGGGCATGCTGAGTCCGTGGTTGTTTCTTGCCGTTGGCGTCGTCTTCCTCGCCGTGGTGCTGACGTTCGCGGAGCTTGCGAGCTACTTCAGAGAATCGGGCGGCCCCGTCCTCTATGCCACCTACGCATTCGGGCCGCTGGCGGGCTTCGGTACGGGCTGGATACTGTTCCTGAGCCGCATGACGGCATTCGCCGCCAACGCCAACGTCATGGCCATCTACCTCGGCTCGTTATTCCCCTGGTTCGGCGACGGCATCGGCCGGGTCGTGGTCATCAGCGTGCTCACCCTCGGCCTGACCTACGCCAACATCCTTGGTGTGAAGGACGGGGTTCGTACCATGGGCTTTTTCACGATTCTCAAGGTGCTGCCGCTGCTACTGCTGGTGCTGCTCGGACTGCAGCATGTAACCACGGGTACTCTGATTCCGTCGGCATCGGCAGTGATCGGCGATCTGGGCGGCACGACGCTGCTGCTGATCTACGCCTACGTGGGATTCGAGTCAATGGCGGTCACCGCGGGCGAGACCGCGGAGCCGAGGCGCGTGTTGCCGCGGGCCCTGATACGAACCGTCATCGGCACAGGGATCCTGTATTTCCTGATCGTCCTCGTTTTTGTCTCCACGATTCCGGAAGACACCTATGCGGACGCGACGCTCGTGGACGTTGGCCGCATGCTCGCAGGGCCGGCAGGCGCGGTCGCGATCACGCTGGCGGCCGTATTTTCGATCGGCGGGAATCTTGCCGGTACGATGATCGCGGCTCCGCGCCTGATCTTCGCACTCGCCGAAAACAAGCTACTGCCAGCGTGGTTCGGCAACGTACATCCGAAATACGCAACCCCCGACAACTCGATAATGGTCATGGGTGGGCTCGCGCTGGTGATGGCGCTAACCGGGTCATTCGTTGAGCTGGCGGTAGCGAGTTCGCTGTCGAGGATGCTGTCCTATATTCTTTGCATCGGCTCACTGCCGGTGATACGAAACCGCGCCAGCGACGCTATGAGAGACCGCGCCTATCGCATTCGTGGCGGCTACGCCGTGCCGATCGTGGGCCTCGCGATCTGTCTCTGGCTCACGGCGCAGGCGAACGCAGAGAATTGGCGAACCGTCGGCATCCTGCTGGCCGTCGGCTTCGTACTGTACGTCATCGAGCGCCGCTTCCTGCAGCGTTAGCAACCTGTCGGACTCCGGCTGCCAGGCCTTATTTCTTCTTCGGCATGTAGAGATCGGTAATCGTGCCTTCGTAACCCTCGGCTGCAAAGGCCACGGTCTCGGACAGCGTTGGGTGCGGGTGAACCGTCAGGCCGATGTCGGACGCGTCCGCACCCATCTCGATCGCGAGGCCGATTTCCGCGATCAGGTCCCCCGCAGTGGGGCCCACGATCGCGCCACCGAGCACGCGGTCCGTCTTCTTGTCGAACAGGAGCTTCGTGAAGCCCTCATCGCGCCCCAGCGACAAGGCACGCCCACTCGCGGCCCAGGGTATCTTGGCGACGCCGTAGTCGATGCCCTTTTCCTTCGCCTCGGTCTCGGTCAGGCCGACCCACGCAACCTCGGGGTCTGTGTAGGCAACGGAAGGAATTGCCCGCGCGTCGAAATAGCTCTTCTCTCCGGCGGCAACTTCTGCCGCCACTTTCGCTTCGTGCGTCGCCTTGTGCGCAAGCATTGGCCCGCCAGCCAGGTCGCCGATGGCAAAGATGTGCGGCACGTTGGTGCGCATCTGCTTGTCCACGGCGATGATGCCGCGCTCGTCGACCTTGACACCCGCCTTCGCGGCGTCGAGCTTGTCACCGTTTGCGCGACGGCCGATTGCCACGAGAACGCGGTCGTAGATACCGGTCTCGGGCGCGTCCTTGCCTTCGAAGGACACTTCGATGCCGGCCTCGGTTACGCGCAGGCCGGTGACTCTCGTCGAGACCATGATCTTCTCGTAGCGTGGCTTCACGACCTTGAGGAATGGGCGCAGCAGGTCCTTGTCGGTGCCGGGCATCAGCGAATCCATGAGCTCCACGACGCTCACTTCGACGCCGAGCGCCGCGTACACGCAGGCCATCTCGAGGCCGATAATGCCGCCCCCGACGACGAGCAGGCTCTTCGGCAGCGGGTGCACCTCGAGCGCGCCAGTGGAATCGACGATACGAGGGTCCTCAGGCAGGTCCGGGAGCATGAAGGGCTCGGAGCCCGCTGCAATAACGCATTTCTCGAACGCGATCGTCTCACCGTTGTCGAGTTCGAGACGGTTCGCCGACTGGAATTTCGCGTAGGCGGTAATCAAGCGCACCTTGCGTTGCTTCGCCAGCTGCGCGAGGCCGCCCGTGAGACGGCCGACGACGCTGTTCTTCCAATCAACGAGCTTGTCCGCTTCGATCTTCGGCGGGCCGAAAACCACGCCGTGATCCGCCATCGCCGCGGCATCGTCGATCACTTTCGCGGCATGCAGCAGCGCCTTCGACGGGATGCAACCGACGTTCAGGCATACACCACCGAGGTACGGGTCTTTTTCGACGAGGATGACGTCGAGCCCGAGGTCGGCTGCACGAAATGCCGCCGTGTAGCCTCCCGGACCCGATCCGATAACGACCAGCTGCGCGGAATGCGTGGCGTCGCCCTGCACGGCCGCACTCGTCGCTGCCTGGATCTCTTCCGGGGTCATGCGTTGCGTGCGGACCGACCAGTCTTCCCCGGTCTCCTCCGCTTGCGCCGCTTCGACTGCTTCAGTCGCCTCGATGGTCACGACGACGTCACCGGTCGAGACGGTGTCGCCGACTGCGACGTCGACCGAGATTACTTTACCGGCGTGCGATGCGGGCACGTCCATCGATGCCTTGTCCGTCTCGAGCGTGACCAGGCCGTCTTCCACGGCAACCACGTCGCCCGGCGAGACCAGCACCTCGATGATCTCCACGTCGGCGAAATCGCCGAGATCGGGTACCTTGAGTTCGATTCTCTCAGCCACTACGGGATCGCCTGCAACAAGCCGTCAACGTCACCGAGCGCCTCGCCGAGGAACGTCGTGAAACGCACGGCCATCGCGCCGTCGATGACGCGGTGATCGTAGGAGAACGATACCGGCAGCATAAGCCGCGGCCGAAACTTCTCGCCGTTCCAGACGGGCTGCATCGAGTGCCGCGAGACACCGAGAATCGCGACCTCGGGTGAATTGATGATCGGCGTGAATGCTGTGCCGCCGATACCCCCGAGGCTGGAAACCGTGAACGTCGCGCCCTGCATCTGGTCCGCCTTGAGCTTGCCCTCGCGAGCCGCGAGCGAGAGTTCGGCCAGTTCCTTCGCCAGCTCGTAAACGTCTTTCTGATCGGCGTCCCGGATAACCGGGACGACCAGCCCCTGGTCCGTGTCCGCGGCGAATCCGAGATGGCAGTATTTCTTCATCACCAGGTTTTCGCCATCGTCGGAGAGCGAGGCGTTGACCTTCGGAAACTCCTGCAGTGCGGCGACGCAGGCCTTGAGAATGAACGCGAGCGGCGTGAGCGGAATTCCCCGCTCCTTCGCCGGCCCCTTCAGCGTCTGTCGCCTCGCCTCAAGCTCCGTAATGTCGGCAAGGTCGTGCTGCGTCACGTGTGGCAGGTTGATCCAGCTGGCCTGCAACCGAGGCCCCGATATCTTCTGGATGCGCGTCAGCGGCTGCAGTTCGATCTCGCCGAATTTCCCGAAATCGACTTTCGGAGTCTGCGGCAGTCCCGTGCCTGACGGTACCGCGGCCTGACCGGTGAGGATGGCTTTTACGAATGCCTTGACGTCATCGTGCAGTACCCTGTTTTTCGGGCCACCGCCTTTGACCTGTGCGAGATCCACCCCGAGTTCGCGCGCGAGCTTGCGCACCGACGGACTCGCGTGCGCGCGTGAAAAGCCCGCTTCATTGATCGGCGGCAATTTACCGGGCTCTGATGGCGCTGCCTGTTTCGCCGGCCTGTGCGGCTTTGTCGGCGCCGACGATTTTGCCTCTGCCTCTTCCTTGCGATCGGGCTCTTCCGCGGCCGGTGCCTGCCCGGCGTCGCCCGCAGCCTCGATCACCGCGATGGGCGAATCCTTGGAGACCTTGTCGCCGACAGAGACCTGCACCGATTTGATCGTGCCGCCGACATCGGCGGGCACGTCCATCGCCGCTTTGTCTGTTTCCAGCGTGATCAACGAATCTTCTGCGCCGATCACCTGGCCTTCGGCGATATGCACCTCGATGACGTCGACGTCATCGAAGTCGCCGATGTCGGGCACGGTCAGCGTGCGCTCACCGCCGGGCCGCGCTGGAGCCTCGGGGGCTTCCCCCGACGGTTCCTGCGGTGCCGATACCTCTTCTTCCTGCTCTGGATCGGACTCCGGCTGTTCGGCGCTGGCGCCCGCGACAGACATCCTGCCGATCACATCCCCGCTGTTGATACTGTCACCGGCGGAGACGGAGAGCGATTCGATCACGCCGTCTTCCGGCGACGGCACATCCATCGACGCCTTGTCGGTCTCGAGCGTGATCAGCCCGTCCTCGCGCGCGACACGATCGCCCGCACTGACGAGCACTTCGATGACCTCGACGTCGGAGAAGTCACCAAGATCCGGTACGACAATATCGATGCTGTTAGCCACAGAACTCTCCCGCCATCGCCTACAGCGTCACCGGATCCGGCCTGTCCGGATCGATGCCGTATTTGCTGATCGCCGCCGTGACGGACTTCTGGTCAATGGCACCATCGTCTGCAAGCGCCTTCAGCGCCGCGACGGCAATGTAGTGCCGGTCGACCTCGAAGTGCTCCCTGAGCGCCTTTCTCGCGTCACTGCGCCCGTAGCCATCGGTACCGAGGGAAACGAACGGGCCGGGCACCCAACGCTGGATCTGGTCCGGCACGATCTTCATGTAGTCGGTTGCCGCCACGTACGGGCCGGGCCGGTCAGCGAGCGCCTGCTGAATGTAGCACTTGCGCGGTTCTTCTTCGGGATGCAGCTGGTTCCAGCGTTCGACCTCGAGCGCCTCGCGCCGCAGCTCGTTGAAGCTCGTCACCGACCAGACGTCGACACGGATACGATGGTCCTTGCGCAGCAACTCGGCCGCAGCGACGACCTCTCTAAGGATGGTACCGGAGCCCATGAGCTGCACGCGTATCTTGCCCTGCTGATCGACGTCATAGAGGTACATCCCCTTGAGAATGCCGTCCTCGATACCGGACGGCATCGGGGGATGGGCGTAGTTCTCGTTCATGCAGGTGACGTAATAGAAAATGTTCTCCTGCTCCCCGATCATGCGCCGTAGCCCGTCGTGCACGATGACGGCAAGCTCGTAGGCAAAAGTGGGATCGTAGGAGCGGCAATTGGGAATCGAAGACGCGGCGACCAGGCTATGGCCGTCCTGGTGCTGCAGCCCCTCGCCAGCCAGCGTCGTGCGGCCGGCCGTCGCACCGATAAGGAACCCCCTGGCCTGCATGTCGCCCGCCGCCCAGAGGAAATCGCCGATGCGCTGGAAGCCGAACATCGAGTAATAGATATAGAACGGCACCATCTGCACGTTGTGGTTCGAATAGGCGGTGGCGGCTGCAATCCAGGAACTCGTGGCGCCGGCCTCGTTGATGCCTTCCTCGAGGATCTGACCGGATTTGTCCTCGCGGTAGTACATGAGCTCACCAGCATCTTCCGGCTCGTAGAGCTGTCCCTTTGAGGCGTAGATCCCTATCTGCCGGAACATGCCTTCCATGCCGAAGGTGCGAGCCTCGTCGGGGACGATCGGCACGATGTGTTTGCCGATTTGCTTGTCCCGGGTGAGCGCCGTGAGCATCCGCACGAATGCCATGGTCGTCGATATTTCACGCTCGCCGGTGCCGTCGAGCTGGGTCTTGAACAATTCGAGCGGCGGCACCGCCAGCAATGGCCCCTTCGTCCGCCGCGACGGCAGGTAGCCGCCGAGCGTTTTGCGGCGTTCGTGCAGGTATTCGAGTTCCTCGCTGTCGGCGTCGGGCCGATAGAACGGCACGTCGTCGAGGTCCTTGTCCGAGACAGGGATATTGAACCGGTCGCGGAACGCCCGCAATGCGTCGAGATCCATCTTCTTTTGCTGATGTGCGACGTTCTGGCCCTCGCCCGCCTCGCCGAGGCCGAAGCCCTTCACTGTCTTGGCGAGGATGATGGTCGGCTGGCCCGTATGCCGTATTGCCGCATCGTAGGCGGCGTAGATTTTGCGGTAATCGTGGCCGCCGCGATTCAGGCGCCAGACCTCCTCGTCCGACATGTTGGCGACCATCTCGGCCGTCTCCGGGTGTTTGCCGAAGAACTTCTCCCGGACGTAGGCGCCGTCACGGGCCTTGTAGACCTGGTACTCACCATCGACGGTCTCTTCCATGAGGCGCCGCAGTTTGCCCGTTTGGTCCTCGGCCAGCAGCGGATCCCAGCGCGAACCCCAGACGACCTTGATGACGTTCCAGCCGGCGCCGCCGAATGCCGCCTCGAGTTCCTGGATGATCTTGCCGTTACCGCGCACGGGCCCGTCGAGGCGCTGCAGGTTGCAGTTGACGACGAATACGAGGTTATCGAGGCCTTCGCGGACGGGCATCGTGATGGCGCCCATCGACTCCGGTTCGTCCATTTCGCCGTCGCCGAGGAACGCCCATACCTTGCGATCGGTCGGCTCCATCAGGCCGCGGTGCTCCATGTACCGCATGAAGCGTGCCTGGTAGATGGCCATCATCGGGCCGAGACCCATTGACACGGTCGGGAACTGCCAGAAATCGGGCATCAGCCAGGGATGCGGATACGACGACAGCCCGCCACCGCCGACCTCGCGGCGGAAGCGTGCCAGTTGATCTTCGCTGAGCCGTCCCTCGAGGAACGCGCGCGCGTAGATGCCCGGCGACGAATGCCCCTGCACGAACACCATGTCGCCGTTATGGCCGGAGTTACCGCCGCGCCAGAAGTGGTTGAAACCGACCTCGTACATCGTTGCCGAGGACGCATAGCTGGACAGGTGCCCGCCGTACTCGGTGCTCTCGCGGTTCGCCCGCACGACCATCGCCATGGCATTCCAGCGGATGTAAGCCTCGATGCGGCGCTCGAGGGTGCGATCACCCGGATACTCGGGTTGCCGGCCCGGCGCAATCGTGTTGACGTAGGCCGTGTTCGGCGAATACGGCAGGTACGCGCCGGATCGCCGCGCGAAGTCGATCACCCGGTTCAACAGGAAGTGCGCCCGCTCGGGACCATGGTGAGTGAGAACCGAGTCGATCGACTCCAGCCACTCGTTGGTCTCTAACGGATCGATGTCGTCAAATGGATTGTACTTGGTCATGGATGGTCCATCGTTGCTGGCACCGGCGTCGCGCATGACCGGGGCAGTCGCATTGCGTGAATATTACGAGGTGTCCTGCTAGTGTCCTGTCCTGAAATTGCACAAACTGACATAACAGGACACTATCACCGCTCGATCGCGTCGGGATTCGCAATAATAATTATTCTCAAGTGCGATGTTCCGGGTTTGCGCGGTGACGGTCAAGCTCACGGCAGGGATTAGACAGATATGCATTCACTTCTTTCCGATTCCAAAGAAATTCGGATTTATCAGCGACCTGGGCGCGTAACGGCGAAACAGCTGGAACCGATGGATCAGTTGCTTCTGATACTACCCAGGAAGGTACCCGCTCCCCTGTGGAGAAAACTTCCCGAAGGCCAGAAACTCAAGGCCGCCATGCGCCGGCGTGGCGCGAATGCGGTCCCTGCAATCTACAGCCGGCTCGGCAACAAAAAGCAGACGCTGGTCGCCGGCGCGACGCTGGCGAACGACGCCACCGCGTTCGAGCAGCTGACGCTGGCGCGTAGACTCGTTGCCAGCGCGACCACCGAGAAAGCCGGCAGCCTGGGCATCGCAGTAATGGGATTTGATGATGACGTCGCAGCAGCGATCGTCAGGAACGTCGTTGCGGGGGCGCTGGCCGCCGCATTTCAATTGCCGGCATTCAAGAGCGACGCGCCGTCCGATAAAATCCGCAGCATCCGCATCGTCGGGCTGGCCGAAAAACTCGACCTCGAGCGCGTACGTGCCGAGGCGAACGGAAACAACCTGGCTCGCTGGCTGACGGCGATGCCGCCGAACAAGCTGGATGCTGCCGGTTATGCGGATCTGCTGCAAACGCTCGCGAAAGACCGCGGCTGGGAATACAAACGCTACTCGACCAAGGAACTCGAGAAGATGGGTGCCGGTGCATTCCTGGCCGTGGCCCAGGGCAATGACGATAACAGTGCATCGATCGTGCGCTTGCGCTACCGCCCGGGCACCGCATCGGCCAAGGCCGACCTGAGCCTGGTTGGCAAGGGCATCATCTTCGACACGGGTGGCACGAACCTGAAACCCTTCCGGGCGATGCTCGACATGCACGGCGACATGCAGGGCAGCGCGGTTGCGCTGGGGACGCTGCTCGCAATCTCCGAAATGAAGCTTCCGCTTGGGGTCGACGCCTGGCTGGCTATCACGGAGAACCGGACCGGCCCGAGCGCCTACAAATCACAGGACCTCATCGTCGCGGCAAACGGCAAGACGATCCAGACTATTCACACCGATGCCGAAGGCCGGATGGCGCTCGCCGATACGCTGGTTTTTGCGAGCCGTGAAGAACCGGGCCTTATTGTGGACTACGCGACGCTGACGGGTTCCTGCGTCAATGCAATCACGACGCGTTATTGTGGCGTGTTTACGAACCGCCCTGATTGGCATCCTCGGCTGAAGCGCACCGGGCAGCACTGTGGCGAGCGCGTATGGCCGTTCCCGATCGGCAAGGAATTTCTCGAGGAACTCAAGAGCGACGTAGCCGATCTGCAGCAGTGTTCTGTCAAGGGTACTGGCGACCACATCCTCGCCGGCAGTTTCCTTGCCGAGTTCGTCGAACATGACGTCCCATGGCTTCACATGGACCTCTCGGCCAGCAACAACAAAGGAGGGCTCGGCCACGTACCCACCGAGGTTACCGGCTTCGGAGTTCGTTATACGATGAGCCTGGTCCTGGACGAGAAGATCCTCGAAACGGCAGATTGAGTGGCGATAAACGTTTTAATGGCGGAGCGCTTCCGCGGCTTCCTGCCTGTCGTAGTGGACGTCGAAACGGGCGGCTTCAATGCCAGGACGGACGCGTTGCTGGAAATCGCCGCCGTGCTGCTGGAATTCGACGCGCAGGGAAAATTAGGTCGTAGCGAGACGATTCGGTATCACGTCAAGCCGTTCGAGGGCGCCAACATGGACCCGGCATCGCTGGCGGTCAACGGCATCGATCCCGATCACCCTTTGCGACCGGCCATCGACGAGCGCGACGCCCTGCAGCGGGTCTTTCGGGAAGTGCGGCGCGCGATTCGCGAGGCCAATTGCACCCGCGCAATCCTCGTCGGTCATAACTCGGCATTCGACCTCGGCTTCATCAATGAAGCGATCGACCGCTCGGCCATCAAGCGCAACCCGTTTCACCCATTCTCGAGCTTTGACACAGCGACGCTGTGCGGCGTGGCCCTGGGCCAGACCGTACTGTCCCGCGCCGTCAAGGCCGCCGGGCTGGAATTCGACGAGGAGTCCGCGCATTCGGCCGCGTACGACGCGGAGATCACGGCTGACATCTTTTGCGAGATCGTCAACCGCTTCCAGCCGATTTTCGAAGCGAGCTTTTAGGAGTCGTCCTGTTCGCGCGCCGGGGCGTGCTCCTGTGTCAACTGTCGGAGCCTTCCAGCAGCGTCTTCAACTCCCCGGAGTGGTACATCTCGATCACGATGTCGCTGCCGCCGATCAGTTCCCCCTTGACGTAAAGCTGCGGGAAGGTTGGCCAGTTGGAGTATTCTTTCAAGCCCTGGCGGACCTCTTCGTCTTCAAAGATATTGACGAATGCGTACGGCTTGCCGATGGCATTCAGCGCCGCGACGGCCTGCCCGGAAAACCCGCACTGCGGAAAATCCGGCGTGCCTTTCATGTACAGCAGAATGTCGTGCGATTTCAGCTGTTCTTCAATCTTCGCGTTTACTTCCACGTTACTTATCCTTTTTGGACCTCTCGTCCTCGTCGGTGTCGCGCTGCTCGGCCGGCGTCACGTCGGCGCCAAGCAACATACTCGTGCAGCCCGACGCCGCCATCAGCATCAAAATAATGATCAATAGTCGCATATCAAGCCCGCCGCCCACCGGGCGCTTTGGAATACCGCGATTGTACCCTCAACCCGCGACTCCGCGTGAGCCCTATTCGTGAATTTCCGAGACCAGCTATTAACCTTTCAAAATCCGCTACTTACAAGATATATCGATAAATGATATCACCATATCGCGGTTGCCAAGTCGCGCTGCTGCAGATACGAATGATTGTCCTTTTGCACAGGCAGTCTCTTATAATAACGTGAGCGCGCACGCGCCTCTATTCGAGTCCTCTTCGCTTAATAATAACGACAACCTCCCCGGGAGTAACAAACGATGAACCCCTTGAACACCGTTGCCGGCACGATCACTGCAGGCATCGTCCTGGCAGTTATTATCGCGGTTGCGACCACAGG
>JAACFJ010000094.1 GCA_009937505.1 Gammaproteobacteria bacterium | reverse complement strand
TTGAGCAACGCCCGCTCGATGGTGGCCTTTTCCATGTCGTCAAGATTCAGAATCGTCGGGATCGCCGTTGTCGTTGCCGGCGCCGCAACCTCGCCCGGATAGTCAAGCTGCAGATCAAAGGATTCGATCCGCTTACCGCTCGTCAGAATGACCGCTCGCTCTATCGCGTGGCGCAGCGCGCGTACGTTGCCGGGCCAGTCGTACTCGAGGAGCGCCGTTTCCGCCGGCAGCGAAAACGTCCGCGCCGACTTGCCGTACTTCCTGGCGTAGACCGCGGCGTAATGCCGGGCGATAGGCAGGATGTCGTCCCTGCGCTCGCGCAGCGGCGGAATCGTTATCTCCACCGTATTCAGCCGAAACAACAGGTCCGGGCGGAACAGGTCGGCGTCGCGGAGATGCTCGATTGGCGTGTTGGTCGCGGCAACCACCCGAATGTCGAATGACTGCGGACGGTCCGCTCCCACCGGCGTAACCTCGCGCTGTTCGAGCGCGCTCAGCAGCTTGGCCTGCAGGTGCGGCGGCAGGTTACCGATCTCGTCGAGGAACAGTGTGCCGCCGTCAGCCGCCTGGAAACGCCCGAGCCGGTCCTCGTTCGCGCCTGTGAATGCCCCTTTGCGGTGACCGAAGAGTTCGGACTCGAACAGGCTCTCGCTGATCGCGCCCATATCAACGGCGAGGAATACCTGTCGCGCACGTGACGACAGGGCGTGCAGCCGCCGCGCAATCAGTTCCTTGCCGGTGCCGTTCTCGCCGAGGACGAGCACGTTGGCGTCGGTCGGCGCCGCGCGTTCGACAATCGAGAACACCTCCTGCATGGCTACCGATTCCGAAATGATGTCCGGGCTGATTGCGCCCGACGCTACGCGCAACGCTTCATTGGCGCGCTTGAGCGTCGCAGTCTCGCTGCGGCTGCTGTGCAGCTCGACTCCTGCGGATACGGTTGCGACGACTTTTTCGTGCCTCGACCGCGGTATCGACGCTGCCGTGAGCGGTGACCATGATCACGACGATGTCGGGATCAATTCCGAGGATGCGCTCGAGCCATTCGAGCCCCTGCTTCCCCGACGACTCGCCGGGCCCGAAATTCATGTCCAGCAGCACGACGTCGAAAGCCTGCCGTCCCATGAGATCGGGAATGCGCTCGGGCTGCCGGCAGGTCACTACCTCGGCAAAGCGGCGCCGCAGCAGCAGGCGCGCTGCCGTCAGGATGTCGTCGTCGTCGTCAACGACGAGGATGGTGCCGTTCTTGCTCATTGCAGCGCCTCGAAACTGTCCGGAATCGTACACTCGCTGTCCGCAAGCGTACAGTTTGGCGACGTTGGTCAATCTTAATCTCCACAAGATCAATCACTTAGTAACTTGGCACGGCAATTGCTACAGGAAAGATAAAGACCTTTCGCGAACACGGCAGGAACCACATTGACCAAGATCTCCACCATCAGGCAAACACAACAGGACAGCCGCAACTCGATTTCCGGGCAGGGCATGGATCGGCGCGTCGCAAAGAAGACTCCGATGAGTCGCAAGTTGATGTATGGCATCGCCGGGCTGCTCGTGCTGTTGTTCGCGGGATGGCTGGTCAGCACGCTGCTCGCCGGCCGCAGCCTGAGCGTGAATTCCCAGCGCATCGCGGTCTCCGCGGTATCGGTCGGCACCTTCGAGGATTTCATCCCGCTGCGCGGCCGGCTGGTCCCGCGCAGCACCGTGTATCTCGACGCAGTGGAAGGTGGACGCGTTGACGAAGTCCTCGTCGAGGATGGCACGATCGTGGAGGCCGGCGACCCCATCGTGCGACTGTCCAACACCAACCTGCAGCTCGAGGTGCTCGGCCGCGAGGCAGCGGTTACGGAGCAGCTGAATTTCATGCGCACGCTCGAGCTGCAGCTCGAACAGAATCGTCTGGCCCACAAGCGCAACCTGGTCGAGATCGATTACCAGATCACGCGGTTGACGCGCAGCATCGAGCGTCAACGTGATCTTGCCGCAAAGGAGCTGGTATCACAGTCCACCCTGGATGAACTGCAGGACGAGCTGACCTACTACGAGAACCGCCGTGCGGTCACGCTGGAAAGCCAGTCGACTGACGCGCGCCTGCAGGAACAACAGCTGCAGCAGCTTCGTGCAGCCAGCACCCAGCTCGAGACCAGCCTCGCGCTGGCGCGCAAGAATCTCGACGACCTCAACGTCCGCGCCCCGGTTGCCGGCAAGCTGTCGGGCTTCGATGTCGAAATCGGCGAGTCGATCGTACGAGGCGGGCGTCTGGGCCAGATCGACGATCCCGATACCTACAAGCTAAACGCCAGGATCGATGAGTTTTACCTCGGCCGCGTCGATATCGGCCAGACCGCAACCGCAGACCACGATGGTCGCGTACTCGGCCTGCAAGTCGCCAAGATCTACCCGCAGGTCAACGACGGTCAGTTCGAGGTCGACATGGTCTTCAACGAGGAGCCCGAAGGCTTGCGCCGCGGCCAGACGCTGCAGTTGCGGCTGACGCTCGGCGACAATTCGGATGCGATCCTGATACCGAACGGCTCCTTCTACCAGGAGACGGGTGGCAACTGGGTGTTCGTCGTAGCGCCGGACGGCTCGGAAGCCATCAGGCGCACGGTACGCCTCGGGCGCCGCAATACCGATTACATCGAAGTACTCGACGGCCTCGAGCCGGGCGAGAAAGTCATCACCTCACCGTACACGAGCTTTGTCGGCATGGACCGGCTGGTGCTCGACGCCGATTAACCATTTTGATTCAACCTTCCTGACAAAGGGGAAAAACATGCTCAAGCTGCACAATCTTTACAAGGTCTACCAGACAGACGAAATCGAAACCATCGCTTTGAACGGCGTCAACCTGGAGATCGAGCAAGAGGAATTCGTCGCGATCATGGGGCCATCCGGCTGCGGCAAATCGACGCTGTTGAACGTCATCGGCATGCTCGACAACCCGTCCGAGGGCAACTATTTCTTTTTCGATGAAAACGTCTCGCCCTACTCCGAGGCGAAGCGCAGCGACATCCGCAAGATGAACATCGGCTTCATCTTCCAGAGCTTCAACCTTATCGACGAACTGACCGTTGCCGAGAACATCGAGCTCGCGCTGCTGTATCACAACATGCCGGCGTCGAAGCGCAAAAAGCGTGTCGACGAAGTCATGGACCGTATGGGCATTGCACATCGTGCGAAACACATGCCGGGACAGCTTTCAGGCGGCCAGCAGCAGCGCGTCGCGGTTGCCCGTGCCGTCGTTGGCGACCAGCCACTGATTCTCGCAGACGAGCCGACAGGAAACCTGGATTCGGTGCATGGCCAGGAAGTCATGGAGCTGCTTCGTTCCCTGAACAAGGAGGGCACCACGATTGTCATGGTTACGCACTCCCCTGCTCACGCCGACTATGCGCACCGCACAGTCAATCTCTTCGACGGCCACATCATCACCGACAACACGCGCGCCGCCTGATCAGGCCGGCACTGCGAGGCACACTATGTTCTGGAACAACGTCAAAATCGCGTTGCGCAACCTTCGCAAGAACAAGGGGTTCGCGACGATCAATATCACCGGGTTGGCAATCGGATTGACGATCTATGTCTTTGGCGGACTGATCGTGGATTACGAGCGTACACACGACCTGTTCTTCGCCAACGCGGACCGTATCTACACGGTCGGCGCAATCGCGTCGCCCGACCTCAACCTGAGCTTCGGCGAGGTGAATGCCGTGCAGTCGGCCCTCGGGCCGATTATCGAGGCCGAACTGAACGACGTCGAAGCGGTCGCCCGCTCGATCGCCATCGAGTACCTCGTCACAATGGGTCCGGACAGCTTCTACCAGTCGATCCGTTTCGCGGATCCCGCACTGCTCGAGATCTTCAATCTCGACTACCTCCATGGAGACAGCAGCGCCCTCGAGAACCCGTCGGGCCTGCTGATCTCCCGAACTGCAGCCATCAGGTACTTCGGCAAGGCCGACGTCGTCGGCGAGGTCGTCACTCTCGACAATGAATTCGACTACGCCATAAGCGCCGTCGTTGCGGACCTGCCGTTGAATTCGCATTTCAACTCGCAGCTCTTGCTCGACACGCCGTTCGAGATCGTCGCACCGATACAGGCTCTGAGCCGGATGCAGGATTTCGACGTTGCGGGCAACTGGACGAATTTGTCGATGGGCAACATGACCTATGTGCTGCTGCCCGCGTCACTCGACGCCGCCTGGCTGGAGACACAGCTCAACAGCATTTACGAGCGGACCGTGCCTGAGCGGGCCAAGCAGGTGATCGCATCGTTCAAGGTCAATCCGCTGACCGCGGCCAACACAAGCTTGTGGGACATGATCGGACTGCCCGTGATATCCGTGATCTCGCTGCTGAGCCTCCTCGTGCTCGTGATCGCCTGCGTCAACTACACGAACCTGGCGACCGCACAGTCGCTCGGCCGCAGCCGAGAAGTCGGCATGCGCAAGACGATGGGCGCCAAACAGAGCCAGCTGCTGGGTCAGTTCCTGGTGGAGAGCCTGGTCATCGCCGCAATTGCAATGGTGATCGCCATAGCAATACTGGAGATCCTGATCCCGCAATTCAATAACGCGACGAACAAGGCGCTCGCAATCGACCACCTGCAAACGCTGCCGTGGCTCGTTGTAACCACGCTACTCGTCGGACTGTTCGCGGGCCTTTATCCTGCATGGCTGATTACGCGCGCGACGCCGATCGACGCGCTGCGTGAGACAGCACGAAAGGGCAGGAAGGGATCGAAGATGCGCTCGATCATGATCGGCACCCAGTTCGCCATCTCGGCGTTCATGCTGGCGCTCGTCGCAATCGTGTTCATGCAGAATGAGAGGGTCAAGGAATCGAGCTACGAATTCCCGCGTTCCGAGATCTATACGCTCGACCGGCTGAATGTCGACAGCATTCGCGACCGCCTGGACACGCTGCGTCACGAACTCGAGGCACTGCCCAACGTCGACAGCGCTGCCTACGCAAGCCAGGTGCCATACGAGCAGAACAACTCGTCGACCAACGTGACTCTGGAGCCCGGCGATGAAGCGGGCAAGTTCAGCCTGCAGTTCATGAGCATGTCGCCCGGGTTCCTCGACGCCTATGATATTCCACTGCTCGCCGGACGCCCCCTGAGCCACGACATTGCTAATGACCTGCGGCACGAAGACTCTGAAACCGTAAACGTCATCATCAACGAGCTCGCGCTGGAGAAGTTCGGTCTCTCGACACCGCAGGAAGCGATCGGCTATCGCTTCTACAACCACAGTGAGGAGAACGGCAGCGTACCTGAGTTTGTCGTCGTCGGTGTTGCACCGACGCAGAACATCACGGGCCTGTTCAATGCCGAGAGAGCCTGGATGTTTATCTACCAACCCGACTTTTTCCGGATCGGCTCCGTGCGAATCACGGGCGGCAATATCATGGAGACCGTTGCACAGATCGAGGATGTATGGGACAGCGTCATTCCAGACTATCCCATCCAGGGACGGTTCCTCGATGATGCGTTCAACGACGTCTACGACGTACTTAAGTACATGAACATGGCGCTCGCGGCGTTCGCAATCGTGGCATTTTCACTTGCGCTAATCGGCCTGTTCGGTCTCGCTGCGTTCATGGCGACACAACGCACCAAGGAGATCGGCGTACGCAAAGTACTCGGCGCCAATTCGTTCCAGATTGCACGGCTCCTCGTGTGGCAGTTCTCCAAACCGGTGGTCTGGGGCCTGGCGATTGCCCTGCCCGGCGCCTTTTTCGCGTCCAGCGTATACCTGAACTTCTTTGCGGACCGGATCCACACGTCGATACCTATCCTGCTTGCAGCCGGTCTCGTCGCGACGCTGCTCGCCTGGGGCACAGTCGCCGGTCATGCCATCCGCATTGCCCGCGCAAACCCGGTGCTGGCCCTGAGGTACGAGTAGGACGGCAAACATGCACACATATGTCCGCTATTCGGCGCTATCATAGAGTGCCGGGTAGCGGACGTGTGCCGTGGACGACACCGAAATCAAATGGCTGATCGCGCTGCTGCTGGCCGCTGCCGCGGCCGCCGCGGCCTGGTTTTTCTGGGACCGGTCGGAGCCACCGCCGGTAGCGCCAGCGGCCGTGGAGCAGCAAGCGCCCGTCGCGGAGCCAGCGGAACCGCTGCATCCGGTAGAACCTCTGAGCATTTCACCTGGCGAGGGCGAGCTGGTCGCATTGCCACCGCTCGAGGAAAGCGACAGCTACTTCGCGCTCGCGCTGATCGACATTTTCGGTCCTGAACTCGAGACCTTGCTCGCCGAGGAGGCCTTGATCGACAAGACCGTCGCGACCGTGGACAACCTGACCCGCGGTCGCATCGCGGAGAAGATCAGGCCCGTCGGCAGGCTGTCCGGCAATTTCATCGTTTCCGCCGCCAGCGACAACGGTCCGTTTTATCTCAGTCCCGAAAATTACGACCGCTACAGACCGCTCGTTACCATGGTGACCGGCGCCGATCACGACGAACTCATCGCAACCTACCGTCGCTTCTATCCGCTGATGCAGGAAGCGTTCGCGCAACTCGGCTACCCGGACGGCTATTTCAACGACCGCGTCATAGCGGTCATCGACCATCTGCTGGCGACACCGGAGCCCGAAGAGCCGATCAGGCTCGTGCAGCCGCACGTCCTTTACAAATTCGCGGATCCGGAACTCGAGGCGTTATCCAGCGGCCAGAAACTGCTGATCCGAATGGGTCCCGACCACGCGGCTCGGATCAGGGATTTTCTGACAGAACTCAGAACGCATATCGCGCAACCGCCACGCT
This sequence comes from Gammaproteobacteria bacterium, assembly GCA_009937505.1. Lineage (GTDB taxonomy): Bacteria > Pseudomonadota > Gammaproteobacteria > Steroidobacterales > Woeseiaceae > UBA1847. Next base: position 3,500 of record JAACFJ010000094.1, on the reverse strand, counting down.
AACAAGCAGACTCCCTGCCTTCAATTCGGGATTCTCGCTATTGATTTCTTATATATTCGTTTATTAGAATATACGAATGGACCCATGGGCCGACCCTGGCCCGATAGACCACCGAATGGAACACCCATGAAAGCAGCCAATCGTTTCCTGGCAATTACCGCAATGTTTCTCCTCCCGGCAGCAGCGGGCGCGGAGAACCTGCAACAAGCCTGGTCCGACGCCATCGCGTCGCACAACCAGCTGGCCGCAGCGGCCGCACGCCGTGACGCCGCGGGGCTGAACCTCGAGAGCGCGCAGGCAGAACGATGGCCGCAGCTGGACGTTACGAGTTCCTTTACCCAGCTCGACGAAGCACCCCGCTTCGATTTCGGCGGCGGCACGACATCGCAACCGCTTTTCGACAGCAACAACTTCGTGCAGGCCGGTGTCCAGGTCAGCTTGCCGCTGTATGCCGGTGGGGGGATATCCGCGGGCGTCGGCGCCGCCGAATACGCCGCCGAGGCGTCGGCAGAACAATACGACGCAGTACTTCAGGACATCAAGCTCGGAACCGGCGAACACTACGTCCAGGTCCTCAGGGCCGAGAGCAGCCTCGAGGTCGCCGCGTCGAATGTCAGGACGCTGCGGGCACACACGGAGCTCGCACGGCGGCGATACGAATTCGGCTCGGTACCGAAAAACGACTTCCTCGCCGCCAGCGTCGCGCTCGCCGATGCTGAGCAACGCAAGCTGCAGGCCGAAAACGCGCTCGACTATGCCCGCGCGGCCTATAACCGATTCCTGAATCGTCCTCTGGACCAGGCGATTGCGCTGGATCCGCAAGTGGAAATCGACCACCTCGTGCCCGCAAGGGAAACGCTCGAGTCGCTGATGCTGACCGCCACAGAGCAGCGCGACGAACTCGCTGTTCTGAAGGCCGAGGCAAATTCGCTGCGCGAAAATTCGTCGGCCATACGCGCCCGGTCCCGCCCGCAATTTGCGCTCACGGGCGGCTACATGTACCTGGAGAACGCCTTCCTCGACGCGGATGAATTCTGGATGGCCGGTGTCTCTTTCCAGTGGAACCTGTTCAACGCCGGCCGCAACCGGGACCGCGCCGCGGCCCTCGAACGGCGAGCGCTCGCGGTAAACCACACGCGCAGCGACCTGATGTCATCCATCTCGCTGCAGGTGCGGCGCGCATGGAATGACCGCCAGGAGGCCGAGGCCCGGACCCGTGTCTCCGAAGCCGCTGTCGACCAGGCAATCGAGAACCTGCGCGTTGTGCAGAACCGCTACGAAGCGGGCTCCAGCGCGAATATCGAAGTGCTCGACGCCGAGACGTTGCGCCAGCAAGCGCTCAGCAACCGCGACAATGCACGCTACGAACTGGTGCTTTCGAAATTGCGACTGGCGCGCGCCGTGGGAGCGTTGTGATGAAAGTCGATCCGATCGCCATGAAAAAACAGGCCGGCAAAGCCCACCAGCTGCTTGCCGCAATGGCGAACGAGACGCGTCTCCTGATCCTTTGCCAGCTTATCGATCGCGAATGCTCGGTGGGCGAAATTGCGGAATTGCTCGATGCACGGCAATCCACGATCTCGCAGCATCTCGCGCTGCTCAGAAAGGACGGTTTTGTGAAGGCCCGCCGCGAAGGCCAGACCCAGTTCTATTCGTTGAAGGGTAATGATGCGTGTGCCGTCATAGAGACCCTGCATGCGCTTTATTGCCTCCCCGCTTCCAGGAAGAAATAACATGATGACTCGTCACCGTATTGAAGCTTGGCCGGTGCCAGCTCTCGCCGCCGCAGCCGTATTGACGTTTGCGAGTTGGTACGCGGAGGCGGCTGAAACGCTGCCGTTCGAAACTGCCGCCGCAGAAACGGCGCGGGCACCGCTCGAACGCATCTACGACGGCACCGTCGAGGCGGTGCACCAGGCCACGATGTCGGCGCAGACAGCAGGCCGAATCGCCGAGGTGTTCTTCGACGTCGATGATTACGTCGAACCGGGCGAGCCGATCGTCCGCTTCACGGACGTCGAGCAACAGTCGGCCCTGCGACAGGCGAAAGCGGCGCTCGAGGAGGCGCTGGCTCACGAGAAGCAGGCGGAGGCCGAATTCGGCCGCGCCGAGGGCCTTTTCAGGTCGGGCTCCAGCTCGAAGCGGGAATACGACCAGGCCCTGGCGGCAAGGGACGCTGCCGTGGCGCGCGTCGCCGCGGCCCGTTCCGCCGTGCAGACGACCGAACAGCAACTCGAATACACGCTTGTACGGGCGCCGTATGCCGGCATCGTAACCGAGCGTCACGTCGAAGTCGGCGAGGCAGTAGCGGTAGGACAGCCGCTCATGAGCGGCCTGTCGCTCGAGTCGCTGCGGGTCGTCATCAATTTGCCGCAGCAGGTTGCGGCCAGGGTAAGGGAACACGAGACGGCCCACGTTCTTACCGACGAGGGCCGCGTCGAAGCGCAGAGCGTGACCATCTTTCCATTCGCGCACAGCGCCAGCAATACGTTCACCGTGCGTATCGAGTTGCCCGACGGCCAGTTCGCGCTGTATCCGGGCATGTTCGTGAAGGTCGCCCTCGTCATCGGCGACGCCGAGCGCCTGCTCGTTCCAACCGCCGCGTTGCTGAGGCGCAGCGAGGTAACCGGCGTCTACGTCGTGTCGGGGGAGGGCGACATTCGCCTGCGGCAGGTTCGCGCGGGAAACACATTTGATGACCAGACCGAGATCCTTGCCGGCCTTGACGCTGGAGAGCGGGTAGCCCTCGACCCCGTACGTGCCGGCATCTACGTCAAGTCACAGGTAGTAGCGAACGATGAAGACTAGGCTCGGCATCTCGGGTGGCCTCGCCGCGCGTTTCCAGGACAACGCCCTGACGCCACTGCTTGCGCTGGCGGCAATGTTGCTCGGCGTGTTCGCGGTGATAGTGACACCACGCGAGGAGGAGCCGCAGATCGACGTGACCTTCGCAAACGTGTTCGTCGGCTTTCCCGGCGCGAGTACGATCGAAGTCGAAAACCTCGTCGCCCTGCCGATGGAACAGGTGCTCGCGGAGATCGACGGGGTCAAGCACGTGTACTCCGTATCACGGCCCGGCATGGGCGTACTCACCGTGCAGTTCAAGGTCGGCGAGCCGCGCACCGAGGCACTGGTCAGGCTGTATAACGCCATATTTTCCAACCAGGACTGGCGCCCGCAGAACCTCGGCATCCTGCCACCGATCGTGAAGCCCAAGGGCATCGACGACGTGCCCATCGTCTCGGCTACCCTTTGGACCGAGGATACGGAACGTGCCACCCAGGAATTGAAAAAGGTTGCGCACGCGCTGGAAGCGGAGATCAAGCGCGTGCCGGGCACTCGCGATGTCTACACCATCGGCGGCTCGCAGGAGATCGTCCATGTCGAGCTGGACCCGCAACGCGTGGCCGGCTTCGGCATGACGCTCGACGACCTCCGCCAGGCGCTGACCGCGAGCAATGCGGTTTCCCATGCGGGCTCGCTCGTTTACGACAATTCGG
>JAACFJ010000093.1 GCA_009937505.1 Gammaproteobacteria bacterium | reverse complement strand
GACCAAGTAAAGAGGAAAACAACATGGCACTCAAAGCTTCTGAAATCAGCCAGCTGATTAAAGAACGCATCGAGAATTTCGAGGTAACGACCGAGGCGCGTGACGTCGGCACCGTCATTGCGGTCACCGACGGCATTGTGCGTATTCACGGACTTGCCGACGCCCGCTACGGCGAAATGCTCGAGTTCCCCGGCAACACCTTCGGTATGGCGCTTAACCTCGAGCAGGATTCGGTGGGTTCCGTTGTCCTCGGCGACTACAAGCACATCTCGGAAGGCGATACGGTAAAGACCACCGGCCGCATTCTCGAGGTGCCGATCGGCCGCGCCCTGCTTGGCCGCGTCGTTGACTCGCTGGGCAACCCGATCGACGGCAAGGGGCCGATCGACGCCGAAGCCACGGCACCCATAGAAAAGGTTGCACCGGGCGTCATCCAGCGCCAGTCGGTATCGCAGCCGGTTCAGACGGGCCTGAAGTCCATCGACTCGATGGTGCCCATCGGCCGCGGGCAGCGCGAGCTGATCATCGGCGACCGCCAGACCGGCAAGACCGCTGTGGCCGTCGACACGATCATCAACCAGCGCGGCACGGGCATCAAATGTATCTACGTCGCGATCGGCCAGAAGGCCTCCTCGATCGCGGGCGTCGTTCGCAAGCTCGAGGAAGAGGGCGCCATGGAGCACACGATCGTCGTGGCCGCCCCTGCCGCCGACAGCCCGGCCATGCAATACATCGCGCCGTACTCCGGGTGTTCGATGGGCGAGTATTTCCTCGACAACGGCGAAGATGCGCTCATCATCTACGACGACCTTACCAAGCAGGCCTGGGCCTATCGCCAGGTATCCTTGCTGCTGCGCCGCCCGCCGGGCCGCGAAGCCTATCCCGGTGACGTCTTTTACCTGCACTCGCGCCTGCTCGAGCGGGCGGCCCGCGTAAACGCGGAGCACGTGGAAGAGGTGTCGGGCGGCAAGATCAAGGGCAAGACGGGATCATTGACGGCGTTGCCGATCATCGAGACCCAGGCCGGCGACGTATCGGCGTTCGTACCGACGAACGTCATCTCGATCACCGACGGCCAGATCTTCCTCGAAACGGACCTGTTCAACGCCGGTATCCGCCCCGCAATCAACGCCGGCCTGTCGGTGTCGCGGGTGGGCGGTGCGGCACAGACCAAGATCATCAAGAAGCTCGGCGGTGGCGTTCGCCTCGCGCTGGCCCAGTATCGCGAGCTGGCCGCTTTCGCCCAGTTTGCATCGGACCTGGATGCTGCGACTCGCAAACAGCTCGAGCGCGGCCAGCGCGTTACCGAGCTCATGAAGCAGAAACAGTACTCGCCGCTCTCGGTTGCCGAGATGGCCCTGTCGCTTTACGCGGTCAACGAGGGCTATCTTGACGAAGTTCCTGTCGACAAGGTGGTCGACTACGAGACGGAGCTGCACGATTTCGCGCGGTCGAATAGCCAGGATGTACTGGACACGATCAACGAGTCGGGTGACTACAACGACGAGATCGAAGCGAAACTGAAGAGCATCTGCGGCGCGTTCGCCGAGAAGGGTGCGTATTGACGATGCGCATTGAGGGTGCCCTCGATCTGGCTGGAGGGGCCCGACATTCGTTCGAACTGAGCAGCAACGATTTGACCACTGAGGACTATTAGCGTGGCAGGCGAAAAAGAAATCCGCTCCAAGATCGCTTCTGTAAAGAACATGCAGAAGATTACGAGCGCGATGGAAAAGGTGGCCGCGAGCAAGATCCGCAAGGCCCAGAAGCAGATGGAAGAGTCACGGCCGTATGCACAGCGCATCCGTCGCGTGATTGGCCATCTCTCGTACGCCAACCCGGACTACAGGCATCCGTTCCTGATTGAGCGGGACGCGAAACGCGTAGGCCTCATCGTCATTTCGACGGATCGTGGCCTGTGCGGCGGCCTGAACGCGAATCTTTTCAAGACCGTCATCGGTGAAATCGCGAAGTGGCGGGGCGAGGGCGTGGAAGTCGACCTTGCACTGGTCGGAGCGAAAGCCGTGCAGTTCTTCCGCCGCATGGGCGGTAACGTCGTCGGCACCGCAACGCACCTCGGCGACCGTCCGAGTGTCAACGACCTGATCGGCGCGATAACGATCATGCTGAACGCGTATGAGAAAGGCACGATCGATCGACTGTTTCTGCTCCACAACGAATTCATCAGCGCGATGAACCAGAATCCGGAAGTCACCACGCTGTTGCCCGTCAGCCAGATCGATATCGGCGACGAATCGCTCCAGGAGCACTGGGACTACATTTATGAGCCGGACGCAGGTGAGCTGCTCGATGACGTGCTGACGCGCTACATCGAATCGCAGGTCTATCGCGGCGCGGTTGAAAACTTCGCCTGCGAAATGGCGGCGAAAATGGTTGCGATGAAGTCGGCGACGGATAATGCCGGCGAGATCATCGATGGATTGCAGCTCGAGTACAACAAGGCTCGCCAGGCTGCGATTACGCAGGAAATTTCAGAAATTGTCGGCGGCGCAGCCGCTGTTTCAGGCTAGAGATTTTAAACATTGAGGCTTTCAGTGGATTGCCACTGAGCAGGTTAGAGGACCCCAGCAATGAGCACCGGAACTACTGTGCAGATTATTGGCGCTGTCGTGGACGTTGAGTTCCCGGCCGGCCAAATCCCCAAGATCTACGACGCACTCCTGATCGACGACGGCGATCTCACGCTCGAGGTCCAGCAGCAGCTGGGTGACGGCGTCGTGCGCACAATCGCGATGGGGTCATCGGAAGGCCTGAAACGCGGCATGCCCGTCACCAATACTGGCAAGCCGATTTCAGTGCCTGTCGGTGAGAAGACGCTCGGCCGTATCATGGACGTGCTCGGCAAGCCGATCGACAACAAGGGCGACATCGGTGCAGAGATGTCGATGCCGATTCACCGGGCCGCGCCGAGCTATGAAGACCAGGCCGCGGCCACCGAAATCCTGGAAACAGGTATCAAGGTTATCGACCTGATAATGCCGATCGCCAAGGGCGGTAAGGTCGGCCTGTTCGGCGGCGCCGGCGTGGGCAAGACCGTGACGCTCATGGAGCTGATTCGCAATATCGCGCACGAGCACTCCGGCTATTCGGTGTTCGCGGGCGTTGGCGAGCGCACGCGTGAGGGCAACGACTTCTACCACGAAATGACCGAGTCGGGCGTTATCGACAAGGTGTCACTCGTCTACGGACAGATGAACGAACCGCCCGGCAACCGCCTCCGCGTTGCGCTGACGGGCCTGACGATGGCCGAGGCGTTCCGCGATGAAGGTCGCGACGTCCTCATGTTCATCGACAACATCTACCGTTACACCCTCGCCGGCACCGAGGTGTCTGCGCTGCTGGGCCGCATGCCCTCAGCCGTGGGTTACCAGCCGACGCTGGCCGAGGAAATGGGCATACTTCAGGAACGCATCGCGTCGACCAAGACCGGCTCGATTACGTCGTTCCAGGCCGTGTACGTACCCGCTGACGACCTGACCGATCCGTCGCCCGCAACGACCTTCGCTCACCTGGACGCAACGCTGGTACTGTCGCGCAACATCGCCGAACTCGGTATCTACCCGGCTGTGGATCCGCTCGACTCGACATCACGTATCCTCGACCCCCTCGTCATCGGCCAGGAACACTATGACTGTGCCCGTGGCGTACAGGCGGTATTGCAGCGCTACAAGGAGCTGCAGGACATCATCGCCATCCTGGGTATGGACGAACTGTCGGAAGACGACAAGCAGACCGTGAACCGCGCTCGCAAGATCCAGCGCTTCCTGTCGCAGCCGTTCTTCGTCGCCGAGGTCTTCACGAACTCGCCCGGCAAGTACGTGACGCTCGCGGAAACGATCCGTGGCTTCAACGGCATCGTCAACGGTGACTACGACCATATTCCCGAGCAGGCTTTCTACATGGTAGGCACGATCGACGAAGCGGTCGAAAACGCGAAGAACTTCCAGTAGGAGCGCTTCGCGCAGGAGCGGGCCTCGGCCCGCGGTTATGACGCAACGATATTAGAGTCATCGAAGATGCCAACAATCAACGTCGATATCGTATCCGCCGAAGGTGAGATTTACTCCGGCGAGGCCGCCATGGTGTTTGCGCCCGCAAAAATGGGCGAAGTGGGTATTGCGCCCCGGCACGCACCGCTGCTCACGGCATTGAAGCCGGGCGAGGTCCGCGTCCAGGACACGGAAGGCAAGGAGCACTTCTTCTACATCACCGGCGGCATGCTCGAAGTGCAGCCCCATGCGGTGATGGTGCTGGCCGACACGGCCTTGCGGGGCGACCAGCTCGACGAGGCGGCAGCCCTTGCGGCTCGCGACGAGGCGGCCAAGGCGCTCGAAGGTATGTCAGCGGAAACGGATCTCGCCAAGGCGCAGGCGGAGCTGGCCGAAGCCGAGGCGCGCTACCGCGCCGCCCAGAAACTCAAGGGCAAGCGCTAGGCAAAGCCACGATTTGCTTGTCCCAGACGCCGCCGAGAGCAGACCCCGCTGTCGGTCGGCGTCGTCTGGCGCCTCTGAACCCGCTACCAGGCACACTGGAAAATTGATGTCCCGGCCATGAGTGCGGTCGGGTTAATTCCGGCGAACCCCTCATGTTACATAAGCTGCGGCGCGGTCGATTAATGCGCCGTTCACATTTGTCTGCGTAAGCTCATGCCCGTTCTACATTCTTCGCAACAAGAAAGGGCAAAAAATCATGACTATCCAGACACGTATCGCGCTGCTAGCCGGCGCAGCACTTTTCACTCTGAACTCGATCAATGCCGATGCCGCGGAAAGCGGCTTTTTCATGGGCGGCAGCGTAGGCACCGCCGCCGTGGAGGCGAACGTCAACGACGGCATCATCCTGCCGGACCCCGCGCCCGTATTTGACGAAGATGACTTCGGCTGGAAGTTCCTCGCCGGGTACGATTTCGCGCTGAGCGACGCGTTTTCCCTGGGCATCGAGGGTGGCTACGTCGATCTCGGTAGCCCGGCTGCCGACGTTCTCACTGTACCCATCAGCCTGGATCCGACCGGCCTGAACCTCTACGGTACCGCGGGCGTGGACATCGGACCTGTCGGCCTGTTCGCCAAATACGGCTTCATCGACTGGGAAGTCGAGGGCAGCATCGGCGGAATTGACTTCGATGACGACGGCAATGACCCGGCCTACGGCGTTGGCGTCCGCTTCAATCTCGGTTCAATCGAAATCCGCGGTGAATATGAGATCTTCGATATCTCCGACGCGGAAGACGTTACGTTGCTGTCCGCGGGCATCGTAGTGCGATTCTGAGCCTCAGTTGGGGGACAGTGACTTTAAGTGCCAGGCGTTCGGTTGATTGGTCATATATTCGCCTGGTACTTAAAGTCACTGTCCCCAAATTTGTAAATTGTTAGCTACCGGCTTGCTTCCAGAGCGGTAGGGTGCCGAGTCTGTCCGTCATTTCGACCACCCGGCCTTCGCTGTCGAAGAGCATTCGTGGCGGATCGATCTTCTGCGTCAGCGGCGTGACGACCAGCATCGTTAGCAGAGAGACGCCGAGCCCGATGAAGTCGGCGGGCAGCCCCGGCGCGAAGAACAGTGTCAGCAGCCAGGCCGACAAGCCGGTAACCATTGCCGACAATGCGCCCGCACGATTCGCCTTCTTCCACCACACGCCGAGGATGAACGGCACGATGATCGCGGCCAGCCCCAGGATGTTCGCGTCGAGCATGAGGTCGAACACGACCTGGATCTTCAGCGCGACGACGATGGCAACGACACCGCACACCGGGATCGACGTGCGCGCAACAATCAGGCCCAGCCGATCAGAAGGATTGCGTTTAACGAGCGGCAGCACATTGTTGGCGATCATGCTTGCGCAGCCGAGAAGCGCGCTGTCCGCGGAACTCATGATGGCCGCCAGCAGCGCGCCCACGAAAATCGCCACGGCGACCGGATGCATGTGCTCGATCGCGAGCGACGGGATGACGGATTCCGGGTCCGCCAGCCCCGGCATTGACACGCTTGCAATGATGCCGAGAGTAACGGGGATCATGCCGAACACGAGATAGCCGAGCCCGCCGAGGTAGAACGAGTTTTGCGCCGCTTGCTCGCTCTTCGCCGCCAGAGCGCGCTGCATCAGCGTCTGCGCCGACAGGTCCACCAGGCCGACGATCGTCCATGCTCGCAGGTAGTTCAGCCACTGCTCAGCGGTATTTTCCCCCGGCAAAAGCCGGAAGGTATCGGCCGGCAGTCTTGGACCTATGGCGCCCCAGCCGCCAACGTCGACCAGAACGACTACCAGCAGCAAGATCAGCCCGGTGACGAGGATCACCATCTGCAGGAAATCGGTGAGCGCAACCGCCCAGAGGCCGCCGACCGCGGTGTAAACGAAAATAACGAGAGCGCCACCGACTATCCCGATGATCAAGGGCGTCCCTGTCAGGGTCTCGAAAATGAGGCCGAAGGCCACGAGCATCGCGCCAACCCAGGCGATGTTGGAAAAAAGTATGGTTGCTGTAATGGCCATCGCTGCAATCTGGCCATAACGCTGTGCCATATAGTCGGCGACCGTGAGTATACGGAGGCGCCTGAACAGGCGCGCGAAGAAGAATCCGAAAAGGAACAGTGCAATTGCAGCGCCGAGTGGGTCGGCAATCACTCCCAGCATGCCGTTATCATAGGCGGCACCGGAAGCACCCATCATCGTGCCACCGCCGAACCAGGTTGCGACGATTGTCGTCGAACACAGCCACACCGGCAGCCCTCGACCGGCAACAATGAATTCGTTGACGGTGTGAGTCCTGCCCGAGGCATATATGCCGACCACGACCATCAGCACGATATAGATGCCAACGCCGATAAAGATGGTGGTTTCGGTGCTCAACCTGGTGTTCTCTTGCTGTGAGCGTTTCGCAGATTAACAGCAAATGGCGGCAAGTACGTATGGGGCCTCGTTAGAGGGAAGCCGAAAATGGCTGCTCGGTATCGGCACCCCAATGATGAACGCTCAGCACCAACTGGTCTACTGCCCGCGCCAGTCACCAACCTGCCTGGTTACCTCCGAAGTATGTGATTCCATTGGCCATACGCCGCTGATCAGGCTCCGGGACGCCAGCAAACAGACCGGCTGCAATATTTTCGCAAAAGCCGAGTTCATGAACCCGGGGGGCAGCATCAAGGACCGCATCGCCCGCCATATTGTCTTCGAGGCCGAGAAGCGTGGCGAACTGGAGCAGGGCTCGACCATTATGGAGGTCACGTCCGGCAACACGGGAATAGCACTCGCGATGATCGGTGCGATGCGCGGCTATAAAGTCGTCATCGTAATGCCGAAAACCGTCAGCATCGAGCGGCGCGAAATGATTACTTTCTTCGGCGCGAAGCTGGAGCCTCTCGAAGACATTGACGAGATGCAGGCAGCAATCGTGCGCACGGAGGCGTTCGCTTCATCGCATGACAAGGTGTTCCTGCCGCGGCAGTTCGCGAACCCGGACAACATAGAGATACACCGAACCACCACCGGCCCGGAGATACTCAGGCAACTCAAAGGCGAAATCGATGCGTTCGTCATGGGCGTGGGAACCGGCGGTACGGTCATGGGCGTCGGCCGCGCATTGCGCAAGGCGGGCAGCCGGGCGCGCATCGTTGCGGTCGAACCGGACGAGTCGGCGATGATGTCGGGCGAAGCCCCCGGTGATCACGGAATCCAGGGGCTCGCGGACGGCTTCATCCCGGCGCTCGTCAATCTCGACGAGATCGACCAGATCGTAAGAATACGGACACAGGACGCAATCGATGCTGCACAGCATATCGGTATCGAGGAGGGACTGCTGGTGGGAATCTCTTCCGGGGCCAATGTGCTCGCGGCCGTGCATGTCGCGAAGGAACTCGGCCCCGGGCATAACGTGGTCACAATTCTCTGTGACCGTGGCGAGCGCTATCTGAGCGCCGCGGAACCGCAGCCTCACTAGAACATCAGGCGATCCTCATCCAGCGATCAGGCGCTTTTCAGCGCCGGGCGTAGTCTCCAGCGTAGGGAAGTCCCCGACGAAGGAGGCCCTTATGAACACTTCGAACACAAGTGCATGGATACTGCTCGCTGCCCTGTCCGCCGCGCTGTTGGCCCCCGAAAGCGCATCCCTGGCCCAGGACGACGTCGAGTGGGTGACGACATCCCGCGGCCGTTACGAGATCGCCATCGGCGCCCACAGCTGGCCGGGTCTCGCGGACCTCGATTCCGTACGAAACGGACAATTCGACGAAGTCGGATTCAACATCAGTCTCGCAGCGCACTGGCCGGTGAAGCGATTTACCGACTCCGAGTTGCTCGCCGGCGTTGACCTGGGCCTGTTCGCGAACGAGAGCAATATTCGATTCACTTCGGATAGCCTTATTGCGCGCAATGGCTACCTTGCGCCGTCCCTGAAGTGGATGTTCGGCAGCAAGCACCGCTATTCCCTCGACGCAGGCATTGGTTACTACCTGCAGGACATCGCCGAGGTCGCCGGCGAGTACCCGAATTACTGGGAAACCCAGTTCTGGGAAGAGAGTGCACTCGGTGCCTACCTCGGCGGGACCATCGATTTCCGCGGTGGTGAACCCACCCGGTCGCGCGGCGCGATGATGAGCCTGAAGGTGCATTTCGTCGATTTTGGTACTGTGCGGGACGACGATTTCCTGCCGCCCACGTTGGGGCAGGATGCGGGACGCCTGACCGGTCCCATCTACATGTACCAGGTGGGTTATCGCTGGCGTTAGCCACCGGTGGCGACGGAAGTTGCGGTATCATCCGCAGGCGTCTTTCACGGAGGATTGGCTCTGGATTTGAGCGTCATCATCCTGGCCGCGGGACAGGGTACCCGCATGCGATCCGAATTGCCGAAGGTGCTGCAGCCTCTCGCGGGCCGGCCCCTCCTGGCACACGTGCTCGATTGCGCCCATGAACTGCAGGCGAGCGATATCTGCGTCGTCTATGGCCATGGGGCAGAAGAGGTTCGCGCCACGTTTCCGTCTGCCGTCATTCGCTGGGCGCTGCAGGCACAGCAGCTCGGTACGGGGCACGCGATGTTGCAGGCCATGCCGGGTACGCCCGAGGCGAACCGCGTACTGGTGTTGTTCGGTGACGTGCCGCTCCTTACCGCGAGTACCCTGGGGTCCATGCTCGATGCGGAACAGCCGGACGACGTCCTGGTGTTGACGGTGGACATGGAGGATCCGACGGGCTACGGCCGCATCATTCGCGATGGTGACGCGGTCACCGGGATCGTCGAGGAGAAAGACGCGAGCGTTTCGCAAAAGGAAATTGCGGAAATCAACACCGGCGTCATGCTTTGTCCGGGCGCAAGATTGAAAAAGTGGCTCGGCAGGCTGAGCAACGACAATGCGGACGGGGTCGCAGTTCACGGTGTCAAGGCAAAGAACCAGGTGGAGGTAATGGGCATCAACGACAAGAAACAGCTCGCGGAGGCCGAGCGCGCACTGCAGGCAAGGCTGGTCGACGAACTGATGAGCGAGGGTGTGGGCTTTGCAGATCCGGCACGCGTTGACATTCGTGGCAAGCTGACCTGCGGCAAGGATGTGTTCATCGACGTAAACGCGGTGTTTGAAGGTGAAGTCACGCTGGGCGACGGCGTACGCATCGAGTCGAACAACGTGATCCGCGACAGCGTGCTCGGCACGGGAGTTGTCGTGCACCCGAACTGCCACATCGAAGGCGCTACGGCGGGTGACGACTGCGAGATCGGCCCGTTTGCGCGGTTGCGACCGGGTGCCGAGCTTGCCGTGAACGTCAAGGTCGGCAACTTCGTCGAGATCAAGAAGAGCAACGTCGCCGCAGGTAGCAAGGTCAATCACCTCACCTACATCGGCGATAGTGAGATCGGTGTCAACGTCAACGTCGGTGCCGGCACGATAACCTGCAATTACGACGGCGCTAACAAGCACCAGACCAGGATCGGCGATGGCGCTTTTATCGGCTCCGGCGTGAATCTCGTTGCGCCCGTCGAAATCGGCAAGGGTGCGACTATCGGCGCCGGGTCGACAATCTCGAAAGACGCGCCAGCCGATCAGCTGACGCTGGAACGCAGCAAGCAGATCACGGTCAAGGGCTGGAACCGGCCGACGAAAAAGAGCTGACGTAACAGAACCTGGAGCAACACCATATGTGCGGAATCGTCGGTGCAATTGCCGAAAGAAACGTCGTCCCGATACTGATAGAAGGTCTCAGGCGCCTCGAATATCGTGGATACGACTCGGCCGGCGTCGCCGTCCTCGGCAGCGATCAGTCGATCGGGCTCTGCAAGACGGTCGGCAAGGTCGCTGAACTCGAGGACAAACTCCGGGCGAACCCGTTGCGCGGCCTGCTGGGCGTGGCCCATACCCGCTGGGCGACACACGGTGGTGTTACCGAGGCCAATGCGCACCCGCACATGTCCGGCGGTCGCGTTGCGGTCATACACAACGGGATCATCGAGAACTTCAGGGAGATCAAGGACGAGCTGGAGGCGAAGGGCTACGAGTTCGTATCGGAGACCGACACCGAGGTGGCCGCGCACCTCATTTACGACCACCTGCAGCAGGGCCGCAACCTCGTAGAGGCAGTGCAGCAAGCGGTCGCCCGTTTCACGGGCGCCTTCGCGCTGTTGGTCGTTGACGCGCAGGACCCGGAGCGCATCGTCGTCAGCCGGGTCGCGAGCCCGCTGGTCATCGGTCTCGGCATCGGTGAGAACTTCGTTGCCAGCGGCGCACCGGCACTGCTGCCGGTGACGCAGCGCTTTATCTACCTGGAGCAGGGCGACATCGCGGAAGTCACGCGCCACGAAGTGAATATCTTCGGCGCGGACGGCACAGCCGTAGATCGTGAGGTGCACGAGACGCAGTGGAGCGCGGATTCTGCCGAGAAGGGGCCTTACCGCCACTTCATGCTGAAAGAGATATTCGAGCAGCCGAGCGCTCTCGCAAACACGCTGTACGGGCGCATCGAGGGCGGCAAGGTGGTCGCCGATTCCCTCGGACCGCAGGCGGCGCAGATGCTTGCCGCCGTCGAGAATATCCACATCGTCGCTTGCGGCACGAGCTACCATGCCGGCTGCGTCGCCAAGTACTGGATCGAGACGCTGGCAGGCGTCACCTGCCAGGTCGAGATCGCGAGCGAGTATCGGTACAGGGATGTCGTGGTGCCACCTAAAACGCTGTTCCTCACGCTGTCGCAGTCCGGCGAGACCGCGGATACGCTCGAGGCGCTGCGGATCGCCAAGCAATCGGGCTATGTCGCATCACTGACGGTCTGTAACAGCGCCCACAGCTCGATGGTCCGGGAATCCGACCTTTGCATGATGACCCAGGCGGGCCCCGAGATCGGTGTCGCGAGCACCAAGGCGTTTACGACGCAACTCCTGTCGATGCTTATAGTCACACTAATCCTCGCGCGTCAGCGCGGCATGAGTGCGGAAACCGAAGCTGAACTCGTGCCGCACGTGGTGCATGCTGCCGCTGCGGTGGAGGAAGCGCTGCAAATGAACGAGGAGCTCAACGCCCTCGCCGAGGACTTCGCCGAGAAGGAACACACGCTCTTCCTCGGCCGCGGGCCGATGTGGCCGGTCGCGATGGAAGGCGCGCTGAAGCTGAAGGAAATATCGTACATACACGCGGAAGCGTATGCTGCGGGCGAGCTCAAACACGGGCCGCTCGCGCTGATCGACGAAGATATGCCGGTCGTTGTCGTCGC
>JAACFJ010000016.1 GCA_009937505.1 Gammaproteobacteria bacterium | reverse complement strand
ACTACGAGGTTGATAGGCTGGGTGTGGAAGTTCAGTAATGGATGAAGCTAACCAGTACTAATTGCCCGTGAGGCTTGGCCATATAACGCCAAAAAACTTTTGAAGTACGCGACATGTGTGCGACACGAAGAAATACTTCTCAAGACGTCAAAAACTATCCAAATTGTTATTCATTCTGGAATTAGGGGACATTGACCCTAAATTCCAACGGGAATGACGGTGTTACGGTGACCGCTCGAATCAGGGTCACTATCGCCAAAATTCCCAAACCGGTTTGCCTGGCGGCAATAGCGAGCGGGAACCACCCGATCCCATCCCGAACTCGGAAGTGAAAACGCTCAGCGCCGATGGTAGTGTGGGGTCTCCCCATGTGAGAGTAGGACACCGCCAGGCTCTATACACAAAAAAAGCCGTTCCCGGAAAGGGAACGGCTTTTTTTTTGCCCAAGCAAATGTTTACTGGCTCTGGAACTTCGGCCTTGTTGGGTTGCCCTGCCTCCGCTCATTCCTTACGAGGTTTGGCACGGATGCGGCCAAGGGCACTTGAAGCAGAGAGTCGGTCCTGCTACCAATAGCCTGTCATGCGCTTTTCTGAAGTCTTTTTGCGCCTGGGTTGCGCACTCGTTGCCTGGATGGTGCTTTACGCACATTTCGTATGGCTTGCCGCGCTCGGCAATATTGGTTGTGGGCCGGATGGAGATGAATTGCACCGGGTGCTTCTCGGATTGGCACCCGTGACGATCGGGTGCGCATTCCTGCTTCGCACGACGCGCCCTTTCGAGGAAATCCACCGCATATTGCGTTGGCTGGCTCTGCCCCTGGCCGCACTTATGTTCGCTGGTGCCTATCAGGTCTCTTTGATTTCACGATCCGTTTTCGTAACCGGCCTCGGGATATGCTCGACGACAGACGCCGCTGCATGGCACCAAATCTGGGGGCCAGCGCAACTGCTTACCGTCGTCGTCAGCGTCGTAATGATAGTTCGTGTCTGGCGGCGTAGCGCTGCGACCGGCGACACATAATTGGGCAAACTCATTAAATCGAATGCTCGAGTGCGAATTGCAAACTCGAATTGCGGATGCTAAAACATCGGAAGCAGCGCTATATAACAACAGGTAATAATCACGTTACGAAGACCGGGCGCTGGCAATTCAAAAACTGGTCTTCCGATTTATTTTGGGGAAAAAATCATGTCAATGATGTCTGAATTCAAGTCTTTTGCAATGCGCGGCAATGTTGTCGACATGGCCGTCGGTATCGTTATGGGCGGCGCATTCGGCAAGATTGTTTCGTCATTCGTTGCCGACGTCCTGATGCCGCCGATCGGCCTCGCGCTGGGCGGAGTGGACTTCTCCGATCTCGCCATCACGTTACAGGAAGCCGAGGGCGAGGTCGCCGCCGTAACGATGAAATACGGGGTCTTCATCCAGACGATCATCGACTTTCTGATCATTGCTTTTGCGATCTTCCTTGTCGTGAAAGCGATGAACTCGGTGATCAAGGCAAAGAAGAAGAATTGCTGACGGAGATCCGCGACGCATTGCGTACCAACTAGCAGGAAGGCACAAAAAAGCCGTTCCCGGAAGGGAACGGCTTGCTTTTTGCCCGAGCGAAAGCTGATCAGCTGTCGTGCATTTCCTTCAACGTGCGGCTGTCGATCTTGTCGACCGCAGAGGAAAGTGTCTCCTCGTAACAGGTTTTGGCGTCAGCGTGGGCCTTCAATGACCGGACGACCGTGTATGATTCGACGCCGCAGAACTCCTCAGAGGCCTTCTGCAGACGGCCATACAGGGTCTTCGCGCCTCTCTGACTATTGATGTTCAGGTCCGAATACGAGACGGACATGTAGTCGATCCCTATTTCGCTCGGTGCCGCGGCAAGACCTGCGATCGGCGTTACCAGACCCGCAGCGAGAATGATGCTAACGAACTTGCGTGCTCTTTGATTTCCCATGAGACCCTCTCCATATAAATGACAACCAGTATCCAAACGTAATTGAAAGCCGGAAAAATTCCGTTTCGCGTACGTTTGAAACTTAGATGTCTGGATACGAGGATTCGTTGCGCCACGGATCAAACGAATCGTTATATACGAATCGACGAACCGTGCACCTGACACGGAACTCACAAGGTATAAGTTTGTCTACTTTACGGTTGAGTGTTTGCGCGACGTTTCACGTCAGGCGCCAGCCACTGACCACCCCCCGTCAACCGGCAAGACCACACCACTTATATATTGCGCCACGTCGGAGGACAGAAACATTGCGGCCTGGCCTATCTCTTCGGCCGCTCCGAATCGCTGCAGCGGCACACTCTTCTTGTATTGATTGGCAATTGCTTCGCTGGGCGCAAGCCTGCGCATGCCCTCGGTGTCGGCAATCGGGCCGGGCGCAATACTGTTGATGCGAATCCCGTAGGCTCCCCATTCGAGCGCGAGCGTCCGCGTCAGCATGTCGACGCCGGCTTTTGCCGCGCACACGTGGCTCTGCATCGGCATCGGTACGAATGCCTGCGGCGCCGAGATATTGATGACCGACGCGCCCGGTTTCTTCAGGTACTGGAATGCGGATCGCAGCACGTGAAATGTACCGAGCAGGTCGATGTCGACCACTGACTTGAAGCCGTTGGGCGACATGTCTTTGGCGAAGGCGGGAAAATTGCCCGCGGCGCCCGATATCAGGATATCGAGAGCGCCGGCGGCGGCGTCGTGCTCGGCCAATGCGGCCTGCACCGCCTCCGCGTCGCGCACGTCGAGCGCGTAGCCGGACGCACTGGAACCCAGTGATTTCAGCTCGGCAACCGCGGCGTCTACTTTTTCCTGCGAGCGGCTGGCGACAGCCACACTGGCGCCGGCGGCTGCAAAACAGCGAGCGATACCGAGATTAATGCCGCTGGTTCCGCCAAATACGAATACGTTGTTATCTTTAAAGTCGAAGGAAGCTTTCATCTCTTGTTCCGGTATTGGTATTTCGTGTACGAAGTGTGTTGCGCTTTACGCCGGATTTCAATCAGCAAGCCATTACAATCGCGGTGTCCGCCTTCGCATGGGTTTGTCGACGTGAGATTAGTTTGAAAATCGTGCTTCTCGGCCATGACGACCTGCCGAGCCTGTACGCGCTGCAGCGCGTGATCTCGGCGGCGCCGCAGCACGTCTACTCGGCCTTCGTGTCGGGTGATCTGCCCATGCACCCGGAGACGCCGCACGACCTGCTGGACCTGGCAAAGGTCGACGCCCGGCTGCGCGAGCAATTTCGGGTGTCGGGAAGGCTGGCGAGACCGCTGCTCGACGCCGGTATCCTTGCGCGCCCCAACACCGTCGCCGGGCTCGGGTTGCTGGAAAGCCTCGAGCCGGACCTGATCATCTCGATTCGCTATCGCCGGATTCTAAGGAGCGAGGTCATCGCGATTCCCCGCCTCGGCGTCCTCAACCTGCACTCGGGCGTGCTGCCGGATTACAAGGGTGTGATGGCCACGTTCTGGGCCATGCTGCACAACGAGGAGATGATCGGTTCGACCCTGCACCGCATCGTCGACAGCGGCATCGACACGGGCCCCGTGATCGGAATTCACAAGGTCCCCGCCGATTATGGGGCAAGCTACCTCGCGAACGTGCTCCGGCTGTACGGTCCCGGGTGCGAGATGATGGCGGAGGCGTTGCAGGCCCTCGAGAAAGGCAGAGAGCCGGAATCCACTGCGCAGCCGCCCGGCGGGATGTACTTCTCGACGCCGACAACGGCCGATATCAAGCGATTTTCAGCCCGGGGCCTCGAACTGTCCAACGGCCGGGAATTAGCGGAAATCGATGCACCGGGGGACCCGGTTGCGGCGGATCCAGGCCAATCTGAGCCGCGAAATACTTGACTCGGCGCGCCCAAAAGAGAATAGTTATCAGGTAGTGCAGTGTCGTATATTTACAACGCTGCCGGAACGGGGGTCCCTGCCACGCATTTCAATTCGACCATTCCGGGCTCCATTCCGCCAGGGAAGCCGTCAAATGCGTGTTGCAGGCGCCAATTTACTACAGGAGAAAATCGTGGACATTAAATTCACAAAGCAACCAAAAGTCGCTATCAGCCTGATTTCGGCGCTCGTCGTTGCTTTACCGCAACAAGTTCTTGCGCAGGAAGAGTCGATCGAGGAGATCGTCACGACAGGTACGCGCGCGAAGGCTCGCTCGGTCGAGGATTCGCCCGCACCCGTTGACGTTCTGTCCGGCGAGTATTTCCGGAACCAGGGCGATACGGACCTGCAGAACCTGGTGCGCAATATCGTTCCGTCGTACAACGTGAACGTACAGCCGATCAGCGACGCGGCTACGGTCGTTCGCCCTGCGAACCTTCGCGGCCTTGCGCCGGATCACACTCTCGTGCTGATCAACGGCAAGCGCCGCCATCGCGCCGCCGTCATCTACTGGCTCGGCAATGGCGTGGCCAATGGCGCGCAGGGGCCGGATATTTCCATGATCCCGTCGATCGCGCTGAAGCAGGTGGAAGTCCTGCGTGATGGCGCGGCCGCGCAGTATGGATCTGACGCCATCGCCGGCGTAATGAACTTTATCCTGAAGGACGATGCCGAAGGTCTGACAGTCGAAGGTAAGTGGGGTCAGTACCAGGAGGGCGACGGCGACAAGTACAGCGTCGCTGCCAATCTCGGACTGCCGCTGACGGACGCTGGCTACGCAAACTTCAGTTTCGAATACGGTGAGAGCGATCCAACCAGCCGGTCTGTGCAGCGCGACGATGCTGCGGCACTGATTGCCGCCGGCAATACTGACGTTCTCAATCCGGCGCAGGTCTGGGGTTCGCCGCTCATCGAGGACGACATCAAGTTCTGGGGCAACCTCGGCCTGGACCTCGGCAATGGCAACTTCGCCTACGCATACGGTAACCACTCCGAGAAGTTCGTCGACGGCGGCTTCTACTTCCGTAATCCGAATACGCGTTCCGCGGTGTTCAGTGGCGACGACGGCGAATCCCTGCTGATCGGCGATCTGCAGCTCGCCGAAGGTGGCGCGCCGGCGGGCTGCCCGGCGGTTCCGATCACCGACAACGTACCGGACGCGGACGCGCTGGCCGAAGTATTTGCACGCGACGAGTGCTTCTCGTTCCAGGAGATCTTCCCGGGCGGCTTCACGCCGCGCTTCGGCGGTAACGTCAGCGACCAGTCGCTGGTGGCTGGCGTTCGGGGCGAGATGGACAATGGCCTGCGCTGGGACTTCAGTGCGGGATTCGGTCGCAATGAAGTTGATTTCTTCATCCGCAACACGGTGAATGCATCGCTCGGACCGGCGACGCCGACCTCGTTTGATCCCGGTGCCTACACGCAGCTCGAGAACATGGTGAACCTCGATTTCGGCTACTCGCCGACCGAAAACACCAATCTCGCTTTCGGTGCGGAGTATCGGCTCGAGGAATTCGAGATCACCGTTGGGCAGGAGGAATCCTTCCTGATCGGCCCGCTGGCGCCGCAGGGCTTCAGCGCGGCCTCGAATGGCTTCCCGGGCTTCTCGAACATCGCGGGCGGCAAGTTCGACCGCCGCAACACGGGCCTATACGTCGACGGTGAGTGGGAGCCCACGGACTCGCTGCTGCTCGGCGCCGCTGTAAGGTTCGAGGACTTCCAGGATTTCGGCACGACGACCAACTACAAGGTTGCCGCGAACTGGCGTATTACCGACAACTTCGGTCTGCGCGGTACGGCGAGCACGGGCTTCAAAGCGCCGACGCCGGGACAGTCGAACGCGTTCAACGTGTCGACGGAGTTCGATCTGGCCATCCAGGAACTCGTCAACAATGGCACAGTGCCTTCAACGACGGCCGTTGCCCAGCTTCGCGGCGGACGTCCGCTGGAGCCGGAAGAGTCAACGAACTTCACGCTCGGCACGTTCTTCAGCTTTGGAAATCTCGACATTACGCTCGACTACTTCAAGGTTGACGTGGATGACCGCCTGAACCTGTCGCAGAACTTCCAGCTGACTCAGGAAGAAATCGACGACCTGATCGAACAGGGCATCACGAGCGCCGGCAACCTGCAGAATTTCCGCTTCTTCGTGAACGATTTCGACACGGAGACGGAAGGCTTCGACATCGTTGCGACGTATCCGCTGGAGTGGTCGAATGCCTCGACCGACCTCAGTCTCGCGTACAACCAGACGACGACCGAGGTGGCGAAGTTTAACCCCGTTACGATCGACGATACGCGCATCCTTCAGATCGAGAAGGGCCTGCCCGAGTCGCGCTGGAACCTCCAGGCGAACCACTTCTGGAATAACTGGCGCTTCCTCGGCCGTATCAGCTACTACGATGACTGGTACGACTCGGAAGACGGTGAGTTCTATAGCGGCAAGTCGATCCTCGATCTCGAGGCGGCTTATACGTGGAACGAAAACACCACGATCGTGCTGGGTATGCAGAACGCACTGGACGAGACCCCGGACGACAACCCGAGTGCGGCAGCTGGCGTAGGCAACAAGTACAGCCAGTACAGCCCCTTCGGTTTCAATGGCGGTTTCTGGTACCTGCGCGTGACGTGGCACGCGATGTAAGACCGCGTTGCGCTCTCGCAGCGTCACCATGCAAGACGAAAAGCCCCGCTGATGCGGGGCTTTTCTGTTTCGCGCTTCGAGATGCGCTCCTACGACACTTAAGCGCGTCAGGTGTGCGCTTCGATCCAGTTCAGCCAGTCGGCGGTCACTTCCTCGCGATTGACCTCATTAAGCATTTCGTGGCGGCCTTCGGGATAGATCTTCAGCTTCACGCGTTGATGCAGTGTTTGCATGTAGTGCATGGCCAGCCGGGTCATGCCCTTTTCACCGCCGACCGGATCGGCGCCGCCACCCGTTATGAGAATCGGAAGGTCGGCAGGTATTCGTGAGACCGAATGATCGGATCCGAGCTCGAACAGGCCGCCGAGGAAGTCCAGCCACAGGCCACAAGTGAACGGGCCTCCGCACAAGGGGTCGGCCACGTACTTGTCTACTTCTGCTTCATCGCGGGACAACCAGTCCATTTCAGTCCGCACCGGCCGGAAGCGGCGATTGAACGCGCTGAACCCGAGGGCATTGATCAGCCCACTATTGCCACGCTTGCCCAGCCGCCATGATTCCAGCTTCGCGAGCAGCCTCCCGGGCAACAGCTGAATTCGCTGCGGCCAGGAAGACCCGGAGAGAAGCAGGCCCTTTAGTCGAGCGCCGTAATGCATGGCGAAGGTCTCCCCTATGAAGGATCCCATGCTGTGGGCGACGAGGAAGACCGGTTTCGATGTATACGTGTCGCGAATGTGATCATTCACCAAGCGCACGTCCTCCACCACCTTGTGCCAGCCGTTCTCGTCGGCGAAGTAACCGCGCTCGCCTTCGGAGACACCGTGGCCGCGATGGTCGTGACCGAAGACGGCGTAGCCGCGTCCGACGGCGGCATTCGCGAAACGCTCGTAACGTTTGATGTGTTCACCGAGCCCGTGCAGCAGCTGGATGACGCCGACAGGATCCCCGGCGGGTTTCCAGCTCTGCACGTGGATCTTGTGCCCGTCATCGGCAGCGAGGACGATTTCTTCGTGGTGTGATTCGTTCATGTAAGTCGCGGTTCCGGGCGTGAGATGGCGGCCAGGCCGAGTATGAGCAACGTCCCGAGTTTGACAAGTTCCAGCGTCGAATAGGCCGCGTGCGCGATCGACGGCGGCGGTTCGGTTCCGGAGAGGATCATGCGTGACCGTTCAGCCAGCTCGGGAAGAAGCCATGCCGTTTGCAGCAGCATGATGAAAGCAAGAATGGAGCAGGCGGCCCACCACCTGCGGGCGTTGCCGGAGACCCGGACGACGATCAGCAGCAGGATCAATGCGACGAGCTCGGTCTTGTTCAGCGCGGTGAAAATTGCGCGGGCCACATCCAGCGATATCGCACGAGTCGCGGCCGGCGCCGCAAACTGCGCGGGTACCGCCAGCAACGAGACTCCGGCAGTCATGCCGAACCACGTCAAACACACCCACCCCGGATTGCTCAATGCGGCGCGGATCCGTGCAGTTTTCGTCTGGTTTATCATGTACTCACCTGCCGGGTATTGCCGGGCTTGTATTCGGACATTGCGTGGAGCAAGCTCCGCGCATACCCGGCGCAGGCAAACTCTATGACGATGACTAAAGAATCACAACTGGCCTCGAGCGTCCTGATGATCAGGCCGACGCGCTTCCAGAGCAATCCGCAAACGGCGGATTCGAATGCTTTCCAGACCGAGCCCGACGCGTCACCGGCGGAGCAGCAACGTGCGGCATTGCCCGAGTTCGAGGATTTGGTAAGAGCCCTGCGCGATGCCGGCATCGATGTCGTCGTGTTCGATGACACGCCGGAGCCCCACACACCGGACTCGGTATTTCCCAACAACTGGGTCAGCTTTCACGCGGACGGCACGGTCGTGCTTTACCCGATGGAGGCGGAGAATCGACGCGGCGAGCGGCGCCCGGATATCGTCGAGTGCCTCGATGCGGAGCTGGGCTTCCAGGTGCGAGAGGTCGTGGACCTGACGCATCACGAGGCGAATGGTCACTTCCTGGAGGGTACCGGCAGCATGGTCCTGGATCGCGTCAATCGCATCGCCTACGCTTGCCTGTCGTCACGCACTCACCTCGATGTGCTCGGCGACTTCGCGCAGCGCATGGAGTACGACGTGGTCGCGTTCGACGCCGTCGATCGAGACGATGTGCCGATCTATCACACCAACGTCCTGATGAACGTCGGCGAGAAACTCGCCGTGATCTGCGACGCCGCGATCACGCGCGACGATCAGCGCCAGGCGGTACTCGAGCGGCTGGGTTCCACGGGCCACGAGCTTATTTCGCTGGACTTTGACCAGCTCGAAGCGTTCGCGGGCAACATGCTCGAACTGTGCGCGGCGGACGGAATGTCCGTGTTCGCGATGTCACAACGAGCCTGGGACTCGCTCAGCGACGACCAAAAAGCGAAATTCGAGGCCAGCGGACGCATCGTGGCGGCGGCCATCGACGACATCGAAGATTCCGCCGGCGGCAGCGTACGCTGCATGCTCGCGGAAATTCACCTGCCCAAAGCCGGAAAGACTAACTGAATCGTCTGCAGGTGGTTCGGTTATACTTCTACAGCCCATCTGTACGAAGAAGAAAAAGCACCGAATAATTGGCGAGCTGCGCGGTGAAATCGGCGTTCCGCCCGCAGAAATCTGAAGAGAGAACGTATGGGCGATAACAAAGACAGAATCCTGATGTGTCCGCCGGACTATTTTACCGTCGATTACGTCATCAATCCGTGGATGGCGGGCAACGAGAGCTCAATGAGCCTGGACCTGGCCAAGCGGCAGTGGGAGAACCTTCGCGACGCCATCGCCGAGTGCGCGGAGGTCGAGACAATAGAGCCCCAACCCGAGTTGCCGGACATGGTGTTCACGGCAAATGCCGGGGCCGTCTATGGTAACAAGGCCATCGCGAGTCACTTTATGCCGCACGAGCGGCGCCCGGAAGAAGCGCACTTCAAGACCTGGTTTCGCGAGAACGGTTTCGAGCTGTTGGCGCTGGATGAGAAGATCGGTTTCGAAGGTGCCGGAGATTGCCTGCACGACCGCCGCGGGCCATGGCTCTGGACGGGCTACGGTTTTCGCACCGAGATCGAGGCGCACGAGGAGATCCGCAAGTTCTTCGACCTCGAGATCGTCTCGATTCGCCTGACGGACGAGCGCTTCTACCACATCGATACCTGTTTCTGCCCGCTGACGGACGGCTTCCTGATGTATCACCCGCCCGCATTCGATTTCGATTCGCGCATGGCCATCGAGACCCGAATTCCGCCCCACAAACGCATCATCGTCGATACCATCGACGCCGGTAACTTCGCCTGCAATGCCGTCAACATCGGGGATCGCGTGTTCCTGCACCAGGCCTCGGATCCTCTGAAAGCGCGCCTGATGCTGGCCGGGTTCAAGGTCAGGGAAATCGAACTCACCGAGTTTCTCAAGGCCGGCGGGTCGGCCAAGTGCCTGACCCTGAAACTCACCGAACCGCTGCACGGTTGACCGCCCGTGGGTACGCTACATCGTTATCGGATATCGCCGCGCGACCCGGCCGCACACCTCTTCGAAGTGCGCCTGACCGTCGCGAGTCCGGACGCGGAAGGCCAGGCGTTTGCGATGCCTGCCTGGATACCGGGCAGCTACATGATTCGCGACTATGCGCGCAACGTCGTATCAATTCGTGCGGAATCGGACGGTCTCGACGTACCGCTGACAAAACTCGACAAGAGCAGCTGGCGCGCGGCACCCGTGCAAAAGCCGCTGACCCTGATCGCCGAGATCTACGCGTACGACCTGAGTGTTCGCGGTGCCCACCTCGACAATACCCATGCCTATTTCAACGGGCCTTGCGTCTTCTTTGCCGTCTGCGGCCAGGAGGACCTGCCGTGCGAAGTGGAATTCTTGCCGCCCGCCGGCAAGGCCGCGGCGGAATGGCGAGTCGCCACATCGATGCGCCGCAAGGATGCGTTGCCGTATTCGTTCGGAACCTACGAGGCAGACGATTATGCGGAGCTGATCGACCATCCGCTCGAGGCGGGTCACCTGTCCATCGGCGAGTTCGAGGTAAACGGCATTCCGCATGCGATAGCGATTCGCGGCAATACGCGCGTCGACATGGGCCGGCTTTGCCACGATCTGCAGACCTTGTGCGAGTGTCACATGTCCCTGCTCGGTGTTCCCGAGGGCTTCGATCGCTATCTGTTCCTCGTGCATGCGCCCGGCAGCGGCTACGGTGGCCTGGAACATCGCTGGTCGTCGAGCCTGGTCTGCGCGAGAGACAGCCTGCCCGCCCGGGGCGACGACATGGTCGGCGAAACGTATCGCACCTTTCTGGGGCTCGCGAGCCACGAGTACTTCCACTCCTGGAACGTCAAGCGCATGAAGCCGGCGGCGTTCACGCCGTACGATCTGTCGACAGAATCGTACACGGGACTGCTATGGGTGTTCGAGGGCATTACGTCCTATTACGACGATATCGCGCTGGTTCGCTGCGGGCTCATCACCGAAAAGAGCTACCTGGAGCTGTTGGGGCGCACGATCACCCGCGTTCTGAGGGGCAGCGGCCGGTTGCGGCAGAGCGTGGAGGAATCGAGCTTCGACGCGTGGACCAAGTTTTACAAGCAGGATGCCAACGCAACGAACGCGATCGTGAGTTATTACGCGAAAGGTTCCCTGATTGCGCTCGCCCTGGACCTCAAGCTGCGCTCCGAGACGGGGGGGCGCGTTTCCCTGGACGACGTTATGAAAGCCTGCTGGGATCGCTGGGGCGATAGTGGCGAGGGTATGCCCGAGGACGGCTTCGAGGCGGTGGCGGCGGAAGTGTCGGAGCTCGACCTCGAGGACTTCTTCGACGCATGGGTACGCGGAACGGGAGAGCTGCCGCTCGAGGCTCTGCTGCATACGCACGGCATCGGATACAGGATAAGAGCATCCTCGGGGAGCAGCGACAAGGGTGGCAAGAAGCTAGACAACGCGAAGCAGCGCAGCGTCTGGCTCGGTGCAACTCTCACGGCAACGAACGGCAAGTCGAAATTCAAATCCGTAATGAACGGCGGTCCCGCGGAGCTGGCTGGGATAGCACCGGGTGACGAAGCGGTGGCGCTGGACGGACTGCAGCTGACATCCGCGAACGTGGGCAAGCGCCTCAAGGCCTACCGAGATGGTGACGAGCTGGACCTCGTCGTATTTCGTGGCGACGAACTTTTGACGACGCGCATTCGCCTCGCGGCGGCACCGCTCGATACGTGTTACCTGGAGTTGATCGAGGATGTGGAGCTGGATGTGGAATCGCGCCGCATGGCGTGGCTGCACGCCTAGGCCGGACCTGGCAATCCCGTGCCGGTCGAATTCCTGAAAGGCCCTCACCTGCGCCTGTTTCTCGGCGCGGTATTGATCAGCCTGTCGCCTGTCTGGGTGAAGCTCGTGTCCGTATCGCCGACGACCAGTGGTTTCTATCGCGTCGCGATCGGCAGCGTCACGGTCGCGGTTCTCATGGTTTTCGCCAGGCAGAAGTTGCGACTCTCGAAGCGCGCCTGGTTCCTCGTCGCGCTCGCGGGCGCTTTCTTCTCGCTCGATCTGTTCTTCTGGCACCGCTCGATCATCTACGTGGGCCCTGGCCTGTCGACACTGCTCGCTAACTTCCAGGTCTTCATCATGATGTCTGCGGGCGTCGTATTGCTGCGCCAGAAGCCCAGCAAGATGCAGATGCTTGCGGTTCCACTCGCACTCCTCGGGCTCGTGATGATCGTCGGCCTCGACTGGCAGAGCCTGCCGGACGACTACCGGCTTGGCATCATCTTCGGTCTGTTGACCGCGATCATGTACGCGGGTTACCTGCTCTCGTTGCGTGCGGCACGCGTCGATAGCGAGAACCGCTTGCCGCTGGCAGAGGTTGCGGTGGTTTCGATCGTGTGCACCTTGCTGCTCGTGGTGATCGCGCAAGCGGAAGGCGTGTCTCTCGCGGTGCCCGACTCCGCCGACATAAAGTGGCTGTTGTGCTACGGGATTCTTTCGCACAGCTTCGGTGCCCTGCTTCTTGCGAGCAGTCTGCCGCACGTTTCGACGACGGAGGCTGGGCTGGCGCTGTTGCTTCAGCCGACGCTGAGTTTCGTGTGGGACGTCCTGTTCTTCGGCCGGCCCATGCAAGCCATCGAAATCGCCGGCGCCGCGATCGCCCTCATCGCGATTTACCTGGGCGCGCGCGTCAGGGGACAGTGACTTTAAGTGCCAGGCGAAGTGGCCTGGCACTTAAAGTCACTGTCCCCTAATGACGCATTACAGGAGTCGAAGCGCGCCGGGCAATACCTCGATTTCGAAATGGGATTGCAGCGGCTGCACTTCACCATCGAGGTGTGACGGTACGGCCGCCGACGCGGAGACTTTGACGCGTCGCACGCTCGCGTGCACGATTTCGGTCTCGTCCATGTGGCTGCCGCGCATGAGTTTCGGCAGCAATTGCAGGATGCGGCGGCGCGTGACGGGCGCAGCGATCAGCAACTCGAGGATGCCGTCTTCATTCTTCGCCATCGGCGCGATATGGAACATACCCCCGACCCAGGGCCCGTTGCTGACATTTGCAAGCGTGAGCGGGCCGTCCCAATGCAGTTCGTCGGCCTCGATCAGGATTTCCGGGGTGGCGATGCCGTCGACCATCGCGTGAAAAATCGCGGCAAGGTAGACGAGATCGCCGATCGGCCAGCGATAGGAGCGGGCGATCTGCGTGACTCTTGCATCGAGACCGATTCCGGCACCGTTCGCAAACCAGCGCTCGTTCATCCGGCCGAGATCGATGTTGCGGGGCCCTGCATCATCCGCAATGCGGCGCGCGAGCAGAGTCGTCGCGGCCTCCCAATCGAGCGGGATGCCCGAGGCTTTCGCGAAATCGTTGCCGGTGCCAACGGGCACGACGCCGAGCGCGGCGCCGCCGCCCCCTTCCATGATGCCGTTCACGGCTTCGTGGATGCTGCCGTCGCCGCCGGCGACGATCAACTGCGTCGTGCCGCCACGTACGGCTTCGCAAACCTGGTTTTCGAGATCGCCAACGCCGGTGCTCTGGTGCACGACAGCGTGGACCCCGGCTTCTTCCATCAATTTCAGGATGCGCGGCAAGCGCCGGTTGGCCCGGCCGCGACCGGCAATCGGGTTCAGGAATAGCGAAGGGTTCCGGGCCGTCATCGAGTGACCGTTGATGCAGGGCACCCGATGCTACAATGCGCCAGTCGCCACTGGCAAAGGTTACCTGTGATGCTCGAACTCGGCGTCAAGTTCCTGCTCAGCTACTTTTTGGGCTCTGTTATGGGCGCCATGGTCGTCGGCCGTATTCGCGGCGGCGTGGATATTCGCACCATGGGGAGCGGCAACGCGGGAGGTACCAATGCGCTGCGAACGCAAGGGGCCGTCTTTGCGCTGGGCGTCGTGCTCATCGATGTCGGCAAGGGAGTGATTGGCGCAGGCCTCATCCCTGTGCTCGACTTGCCATTCATCGGCATCGATCCCGGAATTTCGAGAACCTGGCTCGCGCTCAGCTGCGGAGCCGCGGCGGTGTTTGGTCACGTCTGGCCGTTTTATCACGGCTTCCGGGGCGGCAAGGGTGCGGCAACCTACGTCGGGACTTTTGTCGCGCTGAACCCGGCTGTCATTCTGCCGATGCTGCTGGTATGGGCATGGGTCGTCATGCTGTCCGGTTTCGTCGGGCTGGCGACAATGACGGCCGCGGTGTCCGTGCCGGTTTGGCTGGCCGCCACCCGGCTGCCCGCAGACCAGGGTTTGTTTATCTACTCCTCGGTCATGGCGATGTTCATCATCTTCTGGCATCGCGCCAACATTCAGCGCATGCGCCGGGGCGAGGAACATCGCAACGAGAGGCTGATGCTGTTCCGCGGCAAGGAACGGATCACCGACAATGAGCAGCATTGATTCCGCGGCGATCCTTGACGCGTTAGACCC
The DNA here is from genome assembly GCA_009937505.1 of Gammaproteobacteria bacterium. Classification (GTDB taxonomy): domain Bacteria; phylum Pseudomonadota; class Gammaproteobacteria; order Steroidobacterales; family Woeseiaceae; genus UBA1847. Next base: position 17,410 of record JAACFJ010000016.1, on the reverse strand, counting down.
GGCGAGCGCCTCGAGAATGGCGCGGATTGACGTGTTCCCGGAGATCGAATCGACCAACGCGTATCTGATGAAGGAGCCCGCGCCGGACGAGGGCAAGCACCGGGTCGCGATTGCCGGCCACCAGACGGCGGGCCGGGGGCGCGGCGACAAGCGATGGTTATCGGCGCCCGGCTCCAGCCTGTGCCTCTCGATCGCGCATACGTTCCGGAAAAGACCCGATAATCTGTCTGCGCTGACGCTCGGTATCGGCGTTGCCGCGGTTGAGGCGCTACGGGATACGGGAGTCGACGACGTAATGCTGAAATGGCCGAACGATATCGTCGCCCTCGACGGTAAACTTGGCGGCATGCTCGCCGAAACACATTGCGCTTCGCCAACGAATGCGAGCGTCGTCGTCGGTATCGGCATCAATCTCGAGTTGTCGCAGGAAATTCTTGAGAGTGTCGATTCGGGCTGGGCCCATGCGCCCGTCGACCTGAAGAGTATCCTGGGGCGGGCCGTGTCGCTCGAGCCGCTGTCCGCCGCGATGATCGACCATATTGCCGATGCCCTGCTCACGTTCGGGGAACGGGGTTTGCAGGCGTTCGCAGAAACCTGGAGCGAGCGTGACTGGCTGCGAGGGCGAAATATCACCGTGCAGCAGCCCGGCGGTTCGGTAAGAGGCACAGCGTTCGGCATCGACGGCGACGGTGCGCTTCTCGTGCGGGCTGCGGCGACCACCACCAGAATCATTTCGGGCTCCATCCTGGTCGAAGGGGTCGGGAGCCCGGTGTCGTGAAAGCACTGCTGCTGGATGTCGGCAATACCCGCCTCAAATGGGGCGTGCTTGAAGACGATCGTATCCGCAGGACGGGCCATATCGCGATGCGCAAGATACGGGACGAAGGGCTCGGCGTGCTCACGTCGCGCCTGCCGCGAGGCGTGGAAACCGTGCGCGTAAGCAATGTCGCCGGAGCGACATTTGCGACCCGGCTGTCCGGCGTAATCGGGATGCATTGCAAATGCGATGTGCACTTCGCAAAACCCGCACGGCAGGCCTGCGGTGTCAGCAATGGATATCGCCATCCGCGGCGCCTGGGCGTCGATCGCTGGGTGGCGATGATCGGCGCCTGGGCGGAGCTGGAGTCGGCGTGTGTCGTCGTGGACGTCGGCACTGCCGTAACCATCGATGCGATCGATTCCGGCGGCCAGCACCTTGGCGGCCAGATTTTTCCTGGCGTCCGGCTCATGCTCGAGGCGCTCGCCGCCAGCACCAGCGATATTCCCGCCGTCAGCCGGCGACTGTCGGCGGCTTCCGGTCTCGATATGTTCGGCGATACCACCGGCAAGGCAGTGCAGCACGGCGCATGGAATGCGGCAGCGGGCGCCGTCGATCGGGCAATTACGACTTTGCGATCAAACGCTTACGATCCAGCGGTGGTCTTGACCGGCGGAGACGCCTCGCGCATGCTTACAGCGCTTGGCACCGAACCCCTGCATCGCCCGCACCTTGTCCTTCAGGGTCTGGCCCGAATGCTGCAAGACACCTTAGACGAGCGATGAAGAACCTGCTGTTACTGCTGCTGCTTGCGAATATTCTCTACTTCCTGTGGGGCCGGTTTGCAGCAGAGCCGCCACAACCCGGCGTCGCGATAGTCGACGAATCCGATCTCGGACCTGCGCTCGAGGTAACGGCAGACCGCTCTGCACAAGCCGTCGCGAGCGTCGGTGCGGTGTTGGGGTCTGGCGAACCTTCCGACCTCGAGGCGGTGGTGGGCCGTTCCTGCGTAACCGTTGGGCCATTCCGGGCGAGCGCCGATGCCGATTCCGCACAAACGCGTTATTCAGGTGAAGGCATGCGGGCCGGGGTGCGCTCGGCGGTCGGCCAGATCTTCGTCGGCCACTGGGTACAGATTCGCAATGTGGGGAGCCGTGCTTCAGGAAACGAAATGCTCGGCAAGCTGCGCGAGGGCGGACTCGGCGACGCGTATCTCGTCGAAACGGACGACGAGGGCATCAAGATATCCCTCGGGCTTTTCGGCGATGTCAACGGCGCTGAAAAAATCGAACTTCAGGCCAAGGGGCTCGGTCTCAATGCAGAGATCACTCCGCGCATGAACGAAGGCACCGTGTATTTCGTCGATATCGCATTGCCGCCTGGACGGGGCGCCGGCGCGATCATCGAACAGTACGGTGAGGACAAGGTCAAGTTGCGGGATGCCGCAACCTGCCCGGAGGGACGATGAGGTGACACAAGCCCTTGAGTCCGCGAGGCGAAAAGCGAATAATTCGCGACCCACGCCGTTAAATTCAGTAACAGCGCCGGCATAGCTCAGCTGGTAGAGCAACTGATTTGTAATCAGTAGGTCCCGCGTTCGAATCGTGGTGCCGGCACCAATACCACAGAGGCAGATTTCCTCGAGAGAGCCTGTCTCGATAACGGGTAGCGCAGTGGCTGTCATGGTCGGCCGGATTTGCCTGGAACACCATGGGCGGGCGTCGGAGGCACTATGGGATTGCGCACGCTGTTTCGAAGAACGTGGATCAAAGTCTCGCTGATTGTGGCGGGCATGCTGTTGCTGGCATTTCTCGCAGTGGCCTTGACCTGGTCTCGCCTCTTTATCCCGAGTCCGCCCGAGGCCGATTTCGACGCGCCCGCTAACCAGACCGAGGCGTATCGCCAGGACCTGGACTATCTTGCCCGCTACGTCGAATACGAGAAGTCGCTCGAAGACGAGAGCAAAGCAGCGGCCTTTCTCGATGCCGTAAAGGCAGCGCATGCGGATCTCGAAGGGATGACGCCGGCACGTTTCGAGCTTGTGGTTGCGCGAGCCGTCGCCCAGACCGATAACGCCCACTCGAGCGTCTCGCCGATCAGTCGCACGCGCCGCGTCAACCATCTGCCTGTTCGCGTAGGGCCGCTAACGGACGGATATTTTGTCATCCAAACGACACGCGAGCACGCGGACCTGCTGGGTGCCGAGATCGTCGCTGTCGAAGGGCAGCCTGTGACAAAAGTTGTCGACGCGTTTCTGCAGTATTTCGGCGGACCTGAGCAGCGCAGGCGGTTTTTCTCGCACTTGTTCCTGACTTCCCCGGCGCTTCTGCATGCTGAGGGTATTACGGCATCGCCGGATGCGGCGACGCTGAGGTTTGCGCTGCCCGATGGCGGTATCGTCGAACGCCGTCTGGATGCGCTGCCTCCCGCTGAAGGCCGACGAGAACCCTACGGGCGTGAAGTTATCGACTATCGTGTTCCGCAGGAGGATGCAGACGACTGGATCCACCTGATGTCCGGCGAAACGCCGCCGCTTTATCTCTCCGAGCCGGACGAACCGTACCTCTACGAGTTTCTCGAAGAGGAAAATGGCGGCTACGTGCGCATCAATTTCAACGCAGATGTCGACGGGCGCTCGCTCGTTGACTGGCTCGAAGGAGTGGCCGTCGAACTTGCTGGAAGAAGACCCGCCTTTGCAGTGGTCGATCTGCGCTTCAATGGTGGCGGAACGGATGCGACGAGTCGTTTCGCGAAGGAGCTGCCCGAGCTTGTAGCAAACGGCGGCCCCATCTACGTGCTCACGTCGCCCCAGACTTTTTCAGCAGCCGTCATGGCCACTGCGCAGTTCAAGGAATTCGGCGGCGAGCAGGTGAAGGTTGTTGGCGGCGCGGCCGGTGACCGGATGCGTTTCGTCGCGAACGGTGGTACTCCCTTTACGCTTCCTAACTCGGGGATAATGTTGCGCGTCTGGAGCACCTGGGAAGACGTCAAGGATGGATGCTGGGACTGGACCGACTGCTTCTGGCTGTCGCCATATTTCCGGAACCCCGGCGTGGCGACACTCGAGCCCGATATTCCTGTGCCGTTCGATTTCGAGGATTATCGCGCGGGGCGCGACGCAGCCCTCGAGGCTGCGCTTGCGGATGCGAAACGGATCACGGGCTCATGAATCATCCCGGTGCTCGACCATGATCAACTCGTCTACCGCGAACCCGAGCTCGCCTGCCATTGCGATAAGTTTTTGCAACACGTCGGGATTCATCTGCGGCGTCCGGCTGAGGATCCACAAATAGGACCGGTCAGGTCCGGCCACCATCGAGTACTGGTAACCGTCTTTATCCAGCTCGATGATATTGTAACCGCCGTAGAACGGCCCGAAGAACGATACCTTTAGCTGACCCACGTCTTCATTGCCAACGAAGTAAGCCTTTCCCTCAGCCTCGTCCCATTCCCTGTCTTCATCGTTGTAACCACGGTTGATAACCTTGACGCCGCCGTCATCGCGACGGCTGTAGGTGGCCGTGACGTTGGAGAGGCCGCGCTCGAAGCTGTGGTCGAGGCGCGCGATTTCGTACCACGTGCCGAGGTAGCGATTCAGCTCGAACCCGGAAACCGTTTCCACACCTTCGGGAGCGCCGGTGCAGGCAGCCAGAAATACGGTCAGAAATGTCGTCAGAGGGATAGACTTGCTTCGATCGCCGTTAATCATTTCTCGGGTCACCTTGAGGTTGAATCTCGTGCGAAACTATAGCAGCAAGCGGTGGGTGGCGAGTTGCCATCCATTCTCTACAGCACAAAATTTCGCGAGGCTTGAATGAGTCAAGAAGAACACCACAGAGTGCATCGGGTCGGCTGGCTGCGTGCAGCCGTACTTGGCGCAAATGACGGCATCGTTTCTACGTCCAGTCTCATCATCGGCGTCGCAGCGGCACAATCTACCCAGGAAAATGTCCTGCTCGCGGGCGCGGCCGGCCTCGTCGCTGGCGCCATGTCGATGGCGGCGGGCGAATATGTCTCGGTCAGCTCGCAGGCGGATACGGAGCGCGCGGATCTCGAGCTCGAAAAGAGGGCCCTCGAGCAAGACTATGACCTCGAAAAAGACGAACTCGCGAATATCTATGTGAATCGCGGTCTCGAGCCAGAGCTTGCGGGCGAGGTCGCGCATCAACTCATGGAGCACGATGCTCTCGCCGCACACGCGAGGGACGAGATCGGCATATCGCACAAGGTAAACGCCCAGCCGGTGCAGGCGGCATGGTCGTCGGCTGCGACGTTCACGATCGGCGCGGCGCTGCCACTGATTGTCGCCTGGCTCGTCACGGGCGCAAGCCAGATCTGGGCCGTTGCCGTCGCCTCGCTGTTTTGCCTGGCCTTTCTCGGCGGTCTTGCTGCCCGCGCCGGCGGTGCCCCGATCCTCATCGGGGCGGTCCGCGTCACGTTCTGGGGAGCGCTTGCCATGGCACTGACCGCACAGGTTGGCAGAATGTTCGGTATCGCCGCCTGACTGCCTACGAGGCGTGCTGCTCTGCGAGAAACTCCCCGAGCATCCTGAACTCCTCCTCCCGGTCCGTGCCCTTGCGCCAGGCGAGACCTATGGTGCGGTAACTGTTCTCCTCGAGCGGCTTCATCCGGACGCGCGTGTTTTTCAGGATCAGCGAGTCGCGCGCCAGCTCCGGCAGGAACGTGATGCCGAGGTCGGCATCCACCATCTCGACAAGCGTAAGCACGCTGCTGGCGCCGATGCGGCGGATCTTCTGCGTGTTTCGAATCTTGCAGGCGGCGAGGGCGTGGTCACGAAGGCAATGCCCGTCTTCGAGCAACAGGATGCTGTCGGCATCGAGCCGGTTGAAGCGGTAATTATCCGGATCGACGCGCTTGGTACCGTGTCGATAGGCGAGTGAAAATCGATCCTTGAAGAGCGGCAAGATGTCGACGCCGCGCATTTCATAGGGCAACGCGAGTAACAGCAGGTCGAGTTCGCCGTCCATCAGCCGTGCGTAGATGCGCTGTGACTGGTCCTCGTGCAGGTAAAGCTCCAGCTTCGGATAGTTGCGCCGCAGTTTCGGGAGAGCAGCGGGCAGCAGGAATGGCGCGATCGTCGGTATTACCCCGAGGTGCAGTTCGCCGGTCAGCGGCTCGCGCTGGCCACGGGCCATTTCGACCAGGCTCTCGACATCGCGCAGGCACAGCCGCGCCTGTGTCGCGACCTGCTGCCCCATCGCCGTGATCGTTACGCTGCGGTTTGTACGGTCCACCAGCTGCACCTCGAGGAGCGATTCCAGTTCCTGGATCGCGTTACTGAAAGCCGATTGCGAGACGAAACAGGCTTCAGCCGCGCGCCCGAAATGCTCGGTCTCGGTTAGCGCGACAAAGTAACGCAGTTGCTTGACAGTCGGTAATTTCATTAATCGATTTAGTAGTAAATAGTGATCGTATTAAACCATTTTATTTATGAACTACACAATCCTAGACTGCGCGCCATAGAAACACGCGGACCGGCAACGATGGAACTGAGTACTGGTATCGATGCCGAGGACAGACGGCAGATCGCTGCGGGCCTGTCGAAGCTGCTTACCGACAGCATTAACCGGAAATCATAGGAGAAAAATCATGTTCAAAAACATCGAAGGACAGCGGGTACCCAGCGTTACGTTCAAGACGCGCCGCGACCACAATTGGGTCGACCAGACGAGCGACGATATCTTCGCCGGCAAGAATGTCATCGTATTCTCGCTGCCGGGCGCATTCACGCCGACCTGCTCGTCGTCCCACGTGCCGCGCTACAACCAACTGCAACCGTGGTTCAAAGCCAACGGCATCGATGAAGTGATCTGTGTGTCCGTAAACGACGCGTTCGTGATGTCCGAGTGGGCGCTCTCCCAGAAGGCCGACCGCGTTAACTTCCTGCCGGACGGCAACGGCGACTTCACGGACGGCATGGGTTTGCTGGTCGGCAAGGAAGACCTCGGTTTCGGCAAACGCTCCTGGCGCTACTCGATGCTCGTCCGCGACGGGGTTATCGAGAAAATGTTCATCGAGCCCGGGGAGCCGGGCGATCCGTTCCACGTCTCCGACGCGGACACGATGCTCGAGTACCTCGACCCGCAGGCCGAGAAGCCGCACGACGTTACCGTGTTCTCGCGCCCCGGCTGCCCGTTCTGCGCGAAGGCGAAGGACCTGCTGCGACAGGCCGGCATCGAATACGAAGAGCTGGTGCTGAACAGGGACTACACGGACCGTACGCTGCGTGCCGTCGCTGCCGCGACCTCGTACCCACAGGTGTTCGTCGACGGATCGCTGGTCGGAGGTTCTGACGACCTGGAGCGCTGGCTTCAGGAAAGCGGCAAGATTGCATCGCGCGACGCTGCGTAAACACTCCGGGCCCTGTGCGAAAAAAGATACGGTCGAACTCTCCCCCGACCGGCCGTATTGATTCAGGGGCTGGCTGGCTCTAAGCTCGTCAGCCCCTTTCTTGTTGTCGAGAATCGACGAGAGCATTGCGGCATGAAAATCTCAGACCAGGCACTACTCAGGAACCAGGCGTACATCGACGGCCAGTGGTGTGGCGCCGACAGTGGCGAAACACTGTCCGTCATCAATCCGGCCAACGGCAGCGTTATTACCGAGATTGCGAAATGCGGCACTGCGGAGACCCGCCGCGCGATCGCGGCCGCCGAACGTGCCCAGGTCGAGTGGCGCCAGACGACGGCAAAAGATCGTGCCGCGGTTCTGCGAAAATGGCTGGAACTCACGATGGATGCGCAGGAAGACCTGGCGCAGATCATGACGGCCGAACAGGGCAAGCCACTCGCGGAATCGCGCGGTGAGATTGTCTATGGTGCCAGCTACATCGAGTGGTTCGCCGAGGAGGGGAAACGCGTTTACGGCGACACGATCCCGCAACCGTCCCCGGACAAGCGCATCGTCGTCATCAAGCAGCCGGTGGGTGTCGTCGCGTGCATCACGCCCTGGAACTTCCCGAATGCCATGTTGACGCGAAAAATTGCACCTGCACTTGCCGCTGGCTGTACCGTCGTCTGCAAGCCGGCTAACGAAACGCCGCTGTCGGCTCTCGCGATGGCCGAGCTTGCCGAGCGTGCCGGCGTGCCCGCCGGCGTGATCAATATTGTCGCCGGTAATACGAAAGAGATTGGCGCGGAGCTGACGAGCAACCCGATCGTCCGCAAGCTGACGTTTACGGGCTCGACCGAGGTCGGCAAGCTGCTCGTCGAACAATGTGCCGGGACGATGAAACGCACGTCCATGGAACTCGGCGGCAATGCGCCGTTCATCGTGTTCGACGATGCCGACGTCGACGAGGCCGTAAAAGGTGCGCTCATCTGCAAGTTTCGCAATGCCGGCCAGACTTGCGTCTGCGCAAACCGGATTCTCGTGCAGGACGGTATCTATGACGAGTTTGCGGAAAAGCTTGCGGCGGCCATGGCGGATCTCAAGTTGGGTGACGGAACGGAAGAAGGCGTCGACGTCGGTCCGCTGATCAACGAAAAGGCTGCAAACGATGTGCTCGAATTCGTCGGTGACGCAGTCGCGCAAGGCGCGCAGGTCGCAGCGGGCGGGCAACGCTCGAGCCTGGGCGGCTGTTTCATCGAGCCGACCTTGTTGACGCACGTCAGTGACGGTATGCGCGTGTTCAGGGAGGAAATTTTCGGCCCTGTGGCGCCGCTGTTCCGCTTCAGGGACGAGGCCGAGGTCATCGCGATGGCAAACGACACCGAGTTCGGGCTGGCGAGTTATTTCTACGCGCGGGATCTCGGGCGAGTCTGGCGAGTCGCGGAGGCGCTCGAGTACGGGATCGTCGGCATCAATACCGGGATAATCTCGAACGAGATGGCGCCGTTCGGCGGCATGAAAGAATCGGGGCAGGGGCGAGAGGGTTCGAAGTACGGTCTCGACGACTATCTCGAGATCAAATACATGTGCCTGGGCGGCATCGACGCCTGACCATCCATCGATTCGCGGTTCAGGAACCGTTTCCGCATACAGGTCCGATTCTGGCTGGTTTTGGCCGGGGCGGGGACTATACTCTTCCCATGATGCAGGAAGAGATTTACGAGCGAGCCAGAAAATCCCGCGATGCGCGCTTCGACGGGCAATTCTATATCGGCGTCAGGACGACGGGTATTTACTGTCGACCGATATGCCCGGCAAATACGCCGAAGAGCGAAAACGTCATGTTCTTTCCGACTGCCGCTGCCGCCAGCGAGGCCGGCTACCGGCCGTGTCTGCGCTGCCGGCCGGAGTGCGCGCCCGGCACGCCGGCCTGGAGCGGCACCTCGGCCACGGTGCGCCGCGGGCTGAAACTGATCGCCAGCGGGGCGCTCGACGACAGCAACATTGAAGAGCTGGCTACTCGTCTCGGCGTGACGAGCCGGCATCTGCGGCGGCTGTTTACAAAGCACCTCGGCGCGAGCCCGCTAGCGGTCGCCCACACCCAGCGACTCCATTTCGCAAAGCAGCTGATCGACCAGACAAGACTGCCCATGCAGGAAATCGCCATGGCCGCGGGTTACGGCAGCATACGCCGCTTCAATGACTCGTTCGTCAAGACCTACGGGCGCTCGCCGCGCGAATTGCGCCGTGCGGCGGACCGGTCCGATGATGTCGATCGCGGAACCGCACTGACGGTGAAACTGCCCTGTCGCATGCCGTTCGACTGGCGTGCGTTGCTGGCATTTTTTTCCGCGCGTGCCACCCCCGGAATCGAGTCGGTAGACGGCGACCGTTACCTGCGCACGATCAAGATCGACGGGCAACCGGGCGTCATCGATCTACGGCAGGAGGCAGGCGGTGTGGTACTGACGATGCACGGTATCAGCACGCGGAACATTTTCCCCGTCGTACAGCGCTGCCGCGAGATGTTCGACCTCGACGCGCCGATGCAGGAGATCGCGAACGTCCTGTCTCGGGATGTGGTTCTCGGGCGTTTGCTGAACAAGAATCCGGGTGTCCGCGTGCCCGGTGCCTGGGATGGCTTCGAACTTACGGTCCGGGCGATACTCGGGCAGCAGATATCGGTAAAAGCGGCGACGACGATCGCCGGGCGTATCGCGAATACGTACGGCGAACCGGTGAGCGACCAGGGCTTTTCCGGACTCACGCATCTGTTTCCCGAACCCGAGCGACTGGCACGCGCGCGGTTCAACAACGCAGGCCTCACCCGCGGTCGCGCCGAGACGCTGCGCCGCATGGCGCAGGCAGTGGTAAACGGGTCGCTGACCTTCGATGCCTCGCAGGACCCCGCGACGTTCCGGGAGTCGTTAATCGCCGTGCCCGGCATCGGTGAATGGACGGCGCAATACGTGGCCATGCGAGCAGTGAAAAACCCGGATGCGTTTCCGGCCGCTGACCTCGGCCTGCTGCGCGCATTCGACGGACCCGGCCGCCAGCGGCTGAAGCCGGGGCATCTGGAGGAAATGTCGCAGGGCTGGCGCCCCTGGCGCGCTTACGCTGCACTACTATTATGGGGCTCGGCACCGGGCTCCGGAGGATGAACGATGTATTACTGCTACCTTGATACGCCGATCGGTGAATTGCTGCTGGCTGGAGATGACGATGCCCTGTGCCTCGTCAGTTTTCCTGAAGGCTCCATGCGCAGGGACCCCGAGCCCGACTGGATCTACAACGAAAAGCCGTTCGCGGCGGCGAGGCACCAGCTCACGGAGTACTTTGCAGGCGAAAGAAAGAAATTCGATCTGCCTTTGAAACTCAGCGGCACCGAGTTTCAGATGAGCGTGCTGCACGCGCTGCAACAGATCCCGTACGGCGAGACGACGTCGTACTCCGATATCGCCGAACGCATCGGCCGGCCAAGGGCCGTGCGGGCGGTGGGTGCCGCAAACGGCCGCAACCCGGTACCGATCATCGTGCCGTGTCACCGCGTGATCGGCAGCCACGGCGATTTGACGGGATTCGGCGGCGGGCTGGGCACGAAGGAGGCGCTGCTGCGCCTCGAAGCCGAACACTCGCAGTTTCCGAACGTGGTCTGACGGCCGGCGGCAACCCTGCGCGTTTCCGGCTAGAGCTTGCGCCGCTGCAGGCCCTGCACGACAGCGGACGGCGCGACGCCGTCGATTAACCGGTCATCGCCCAGCAGCTCGGTGAAGCTCGATTCCAGCGGCAAGACACCGGCCCAGATCGGGATGTCGTAGTCCTCGTCCTCGTCATCGGGCATGCCGTCCGAAATCTTCGCCGATGCCGACTCGATGTCGAGGCGGATGACGCCGGTCATCTTGATCTCCCGCTCGTGCGGCGCACGGAGTTCGTCCCAGCGTCCCGGCATCGACTGTTCACTGATCACGCGCAGCGCTTCCAGCCTGGCGTCATGGCTGTCCACGAGTTGCGGCGTGCCGAACACCGTTACCGAGCGGTAATTCATCGACGAATTGAATGCCGAACGCGCGAGCACGATGCCGTCGAGCAAAGTCACGTTCAGGCATGCCCGGTCCGTTCGTTCGAGCAGTCGAATCGCGCGCGATTTGCGAGCCCCATGCAGGTACAAAGTCTCGTCCACCCGGCCGTAAATCATCGGCACGACGACAGGTGAACGATCCTGCACAAAAGCGACGTGGGCAACCAGGCCGGCATCGAGAATCGCGTGGACAGTTGCCCGGTCGTACCGGGCTTTCTCGCGCAGCTGGCGAACCTTGTTGACGTCGCTGATCGCGTAGTTTTCTTTCATCGGGTGAGCCTCAGTGCAGGAACCTGGGTGCGAGTGTCATTGCGACCGCTGCGACCAGCCCGATGCCGATCAGGTTCAGTGCCAGGCCCGCACGCGCCATTTTCGGAATGGTAAGCATCCCGGAACCGAAAACGATGGCGTTCGGCGGTGTCGCAACCGGCAACATGAACGCGCAGCTGGCCGCGAGCGTCACCGGAACGGTCAGGATGATCGGGTCGAAGCCCGCCTCGAGCGCGATCGCGCCCACCACAGGCAGGAACGTCGCCGTCGTGGCCGTATTGCTGGTCAGTTCGGTGAGAAAAATAATCATCGCGGCGGCCGTGACGACGACGACCCAGAGCGGCAGGTCGCCGACCGCCTGCAGGCTCATGCCGAGCCACTCCGCAAGCCCCGTTTTCGCGACCGCGCTTGCGAGAGTCAATCCACCGCCGAACAGGATCAGCACGCCCCAGGGCAGCCGTTCCGCGTAATGCCAGCGCAACAGCAGAGGGTCCTCTTTCGAGCCGCTGGGGACGAGAAACAATGCGATCGCGCCCGCCATCGCGATACCGGAATCGTCAAGCGCTCCGAGCCCCGGCAGGTTTGTCAGCAACGGCCGTGTCATCCACAGCAGTGCCATGCACGCAAAAATGATTGCCACACGAATTTCCGGAACCGAGATGTTGCCCATCTCTTCCTTCATGCGCCTGAGTTCCGAGCGGGCTTCAGTCGACGTCACGAAGTCCACCTTGAACACGACCCGCGTCAGCACCAGCCACGAGAGTGGCAACATGAAGATGGCCAGCGGTATGCCCACGAGCATCCAGCGCGCGAAATCGATCTCGGTGCCGTAGGTGTCCAGCATGAAAGCGGCGAGCAATGCGTTGGGCACGGTACCCACCAATGTCGTCATCCCGCCGATCGTTGCGCTGTAGGCGATGCCGAGCAGCAGCGCGTACTGGAAGTCGCGCTTGCCCTTCTCCGTCAGTCCCGCAACGGAGGTATGAATGACGCCGATGATGGAGACGGCAATCGGCAGCAGCATCATTGTCGTCGACGTATTCATGACCCACATGCTGATGATCGCGCTCGCGATCATGAAGCCACCGACCAGCGAGCGGCCGTTACCACCGACGACCTGCAGCACGTTGAGCGCGATACGGCGGTGCAGGTTCCAGCGTTGCATGGCAAACGCAACGATGAATCCGCCAAGAAAAAGATAGATCACCTTGTTCGAGTAGGGTCTCGCCGTGTCGTGAATCGAGGCGATGTCGAGCATCGGGAAAACCACGAGCGGCAGCAGCGCAGTTACCGCGATGGGTATGGCCTCCGTGGCCCACCAGACAGCCATGAGGATGCCGATCGCCGCCGTGCGCCATGCAGCATCGCCAAGCCCTTCCGGCGCGCCCGCGAGCAGCATGACGATCGCAAGCAGCGGGCCGAGAAACAAACCGACCCACTGGTGGGTCGCACGCCCCTCGTGTTGTTCGTCGTGGGTCAAACCGCTCACCCCTTGATCCCTTCACTGAAACGAGGCGCAAAAGCGTATCGCGTTCCTCGTTGATCGTCGCGATTTTTTACACTCTATCTATATCTTGTGCATTGCTCGCCTTCCTACACAAGATGTAGTAGCATTCCGCCGGTACCAATCCGGTACGCACGGAGATGAGATGCAGTAAGGCAGTGCAGGCGAGTCGCCATGCCGGACGCATGAATCTATGGCAGGTGCTACGTGCTTCCTCTCAACGCGTCACCTGAAGCGAGCAGCGATTGATCGGTGCCAGCTGACCAGAGACCAAGCGGCTTGCGTGCACGGAAGCAGTACTACGCGGAGTTCCATCACGACATTGACGTTTTGATCATTCCTGCGCACTGCAACCCGCCCGAGCCATCTTCCGCTTACTGTGCCGCCCAGTTTCTGGGCGGCTTTTTTCTTGCCCGGTTCATGCCCGAACCGTTGGGAGATGCAGCATGACGATCCAGCCGTTTCGCGGTCTTCTTTTCTGTGCACTGGCCTTGCAGATGACGGCGTGCGCACCCAGCCAGCCCGATGTTCCGTATCCAGCCTACGTGCGCGTCGACGAAGTTGCCGACGTTTTCATCGCCGGTTTGCCGGGTGTGCGAGCGAAAGGCCTGGTCGGTGCGAACAGCGACAGCACCGGCGGCAGTTACCGGATCGACCTGCCATCGTCATGGCAGGGCACCAGCGGAGCGTCGCCCGACAAGACGCTCGAGATATTCGTGATCGATGGTGAATTGAGCGTCGCCGACGTCAGCCTCAAGCGCGGCGGCTATGCCTATCTTCCGCCCGGAACGCTCGGCTTCAAGCTGAAGTCATCGACCGGCGCGCGGATTCTGTATTTCCTCGACGACATCGAGCCGACCGCAGTGATCAGGACGCCGCTCATCCTGGAGAGCGGATTAATCGACTGGCAAGACACCGATACAGAAGATGTCGCCGTGAAGGAACTGCGGGCCGATCCCGGTTCCGGTGCCAGGACCTGGCTGCAGCGTATCCAGCCGGGCGCGACGATTCCCTGGCAGTCATCGACCGCGAATCGCGAAGGGTACCTGGTAGTCGGCAACTACACCCACAGCGAGTGTGTCGGAACCGAGGTTGCGACGGACGTCTATTTTTCCGGTGGCTACGTTTACCGGCCGGCGCACTCGATCAATGGCGGGCCGGACTCTTTCGCGGCGACAACGTCTATCTGGTTCTTCCGCGAGCTGACCGACGGGGAAGAGGTTGCTCATGAACGCTGCGAAGTGACTGCGACGGGCTACTGAGCCGACGTCGCAGCATTGATCGACCGCATGTGCGCGACCAGCGGTCGCGGTACGAGAGCTCCTACGGCGCAGTCGCGGTGGCGACGACACGGTGCGGCGCCGGCCAGCCCTCCACGGTGCGGGTGGAATCCTCCGGATCCAGCGCCTCGGCGAGCGATTCGAAGCTCATCCATTGGGTCGATCGCTGTTCCTCGCTCGTCGTGATCGTGGTGTCGACGATCTCGACGTCCCGAAAACCGCTGCGCCTGAGCCAGGTGGTCAGCTCCGTGAGCGTGGGCAAGAGCCAGACGTTTTTCATCCGTGCGTAGCGGTCGGGTGGCGTGCACGCACAGGATTCCTCCCCGGGCATGTAGATCGTTTCCAGCACCAGCTGCCCGCCACGCCGCAGCGTGGCACGCAGCTGCTGCAGGTGTTCCAGCGGTGACCGCTGGTGATACAGGACGCCCATCGAAAACGTCGAATCGAAAGCATGGCACGCACCCGGAAGCTCGTGGAGACGCAGCGGCAGAACCGCAACCGGCTGTGACGGCAAGTGCGCTATTACCGCGAGAAACTGCATGACATACAGCAAGGTGGGGTCGATCCCGAGTACGGCGACAGCGCCGGCATCCGCCATGCGCAGGGCGTAATAACCGTTGCCGCAGCCGACGTCGAGTACTCGCCGGTCCGCCAACGGGGCGATTGCGCCTGCGACGCGCTGCCACTTCAGGTCGCTGCGCCACTCGGCGTCGATGTGCACCCCACCGATATCGAACGGCCCCTTGCGCCACGGCGCAAGCTGCAACAGAAACCTGCGTCGTTCCGCATCGTTGGACGCCGATCGCAACCGGGTAACGACCTCCTGCCAGTGTTCGAAGTCCCCGTGCGCAGACGGCGACATGCGCTCCGCCTGCAGCGCGAGCAGCGGACCCAGCCAGTGCTCGAGCTGCAGTTTCCCGAGTACGTCAGTGAGTGCAGCGGTCTCCGGTACGGTCATCGGATGGCGATGATGGAAACGAAGTTGAAATAGCGCAGCCACACGGCCGCGCTGCTGAAGCCGGCACGCAACAGCCGGTCGCGGTGTTCATGGACGGTCTCCGGGATGAGCACGTTCTCGAGCGCAGCACGCTTGCGGCTGATTTCGAGGGCACTGTAGTCATTACGCCGCTTGTGCTCGTGGTGGAGATCCACGAGCAAGGACTCCATCGCGGGGTCCGGGTCGACCACCTTCTCCGACAGCACGAGGAGGCCGCCGTCATTGAGGCCTTCGAAGATGCGCCGGATCATCGTCTCGCGCTCCGCGAGCGGCAGGAACTGCAGCGTGTAGTTCAGCACCACCATGGACGCGTTCGACAGTTCGGCATCGAGTATGTCGCCCTCGACGATATCGACCGGCGTGCCCTTCGGGTCGCGCAGGTATTCCTCGCGAACGATGTTGCGGCAACGCCCGACCATCGCCGGCGCATTGTCTATCGCGACGATACGGCAGCCCTCGGCGCGGATCCCCTGGCGCATGGCAAGCGAGGCGGCGCCGAGCGAGCAGCCGAGATCGTAGCAGTTGCTGCCGGACCGGACGTAGCGCGCCGCGAGTGAGCCAATCGCCTCCAGCGACGCCGCGTAGCCGGGGATCGACCGCCGCAGCATGTCGGGAAATACGGCCGCGACCTCATCGTTGAAGCGGAAGGGCTCGATTTCTCCGGGCTCACCCTCGCCCCTCGCGGTATAGATTCTGTCTTCGCTCATCTCTCTCATTACAGCCCATGTTCCGGTGCGGCTGGTACAATCCTGCCCCGATATGCTACGCGAACTTCACCAGGAACTCGGTATCCCCGCCGACTACGGGAAATCCGGCGGCCCGCCCGCCTATGACGAGGCGGACGCACTCGTGGAAGTAGGGCCGAACCTGGTGGGCCGCATGCAGCGCCTTGCGCCGGACGCCGCGGAGCAATGGCACGCGATGGTCGAGGCAGCAGCCGGCGATGGCATCACCCTGCTTATTGTCTCCGGATACCGCGGTTACGAATACCAGGCCGCGTTGATTCGCAAAAAAATCAATGCAGGTCAATCGATTACGGAGATCCTCGAGGTCAACGCCGCGCCGGGGCACAGCGAGCACCATACAGGCCTGGCCGTCGACATAGCGACGCCGGGCTCGCGGCCGCTGACCGAGGAGTTCGAGGATTCCGCGGCTTTCCGGTGGCTGGGCGCAAATGCGGGTCGTTTCGGCTTCTCGATGTCCTATCCGCGAGACAATCCCCGGGGGATCATCTACGAGCCATGGCACTGGGCAATGAACGGCTGAAAGCGGGAGATACCGCGGGGTTCGGCCGTTGCCGCATAGCAAAAAAAAGCTCGCTGGCGGTTGACACACAGCGGAGGGGTACTCAAGCGGTCAACGAGGGCAGACTGTAAATCTGCTGGCTATGCCTACGTAGGTTCGAATCCTACCCCCTCCACCAGATACTTTGGCGGAGGACCGAGGCAAGCGAAAGTATAGCAGGATTACACTGCTGCGTTCGGCCAACGGTGTGCTCTGAGAGGGACGGCCGCGAGACACGATCTGAACCATGCGCGTAGCTGGGTTGGCGGCGCGCCGAGGGGAAGACAAAGACAGATTCAGAAATCCGGACGGTTTGACAAGTGAGGACTGTCAGGGTTTTTGCACGTTTGAAAAACGTGTGCGGCGAAGGTTAGGGGCCGTTGATACGGCCGGAAATGGCGGGTGTAGTTCAGTGGCTGTCCGGCAGCTCGCTGAACTGCCAGGGAAGCGACGGAATCTAGAAATTTAGAAGGTATTGCGGGGCTGAACGAAGGCGCTTTGTTGAATTGCGGGTGTAGTTCAAAGGTAGAACCTCAGCCTTCCAAGCTGATGATGTGGGTTCGATTCCCATCACCCGCTCCAGACAAGGTCTGAGCGCAGGATCGTTGCCCACATAGCTCAGGGGTAGAGCACTTCCTTGGTAAGGAAGAGGTCCCCGGTTCAAATCCGGGTGTGGGCTCCAGACTCTGCCGTGGAAAATTTGAGAGTGCCGTGACCTGAGATCGCGGTGTTGGAAACGGAAAGATCGACTTACAAACTTAGAATAAGCAGGAAAGGCTCATGTCTAAAGAGAAGTTTGAAAGAACAAAACCGCACGTAAACGTAGGCACGATCGGTCACGTTGACCACGGCAAGACGACGTTGACGGCGGCGTTGACGAAGGTGATGG
>JAACFJ010000092.1 GCA_009937505.1 Gammaproteobacteria bacterium | reverse complement strand
CGAGGCGCAGCATGGGGTCGGGCAGGGTACCGGCAACAACGGCCTGCTCTTCCAGAGAGGCCGCGCGGGCGCGCAGCGCCTGCTGGCCCGGCTCGGAGGCGAGCGCGAGGTCTTCAGCTTCCGCCAGCGTCAGCGGGATATCGTGCTGCGCGTTTGCGCAACTGAACGGCAAAGCCAGCAGCCCGAGAATAGTGATCAGGCCGAACATCCCCGGACCAATCGATGCCCGGAGATCGTATACGTTGTCGGGACAAATCCCGAATTGAAAGTACATCAGACACACTCCTGCGATGAAAACCGAGACGAAAACGGTCTACAGCGGGGAGCGGTCTAATCCAGGAATACGCAGTTCAGCAGGTAGAGGGCAGGCCCGAAGCCGTGAGGATCAGGCGGGTCGGCGGCCGTTGTGGCAAAACCGACGATATCGAGCGTTGCCTGCGGAAACGCCGGCGGTGCCATCAGTGCGGGCTCTGCCTTGTCTTTCAGCTTGGGTTGGGCAGAGCGGCCTTCGTGAGCAACCGAGCCGGCGCCGTCACAATCGGACAACACACTATCGCAGCCGGCGTTGGCCATATCTTCATGGTGTCCATGATGTGCTGCCATTTCCCCGGTATGCTCAGGGGGGCAGTGCGGACAGTCGTGGTCTTCGCCGAACGCGAGCGCACACGGGGCAGCCACGAGATTCAGCCAGAATATGACCAGCACGGCGAGCAACCGGTTGCTTGCCGTCGATGATCGTTTGCTGCTTCCTGGCACCGTGTTCATCGTGATCTTGGTCTGCGAATCGTCGAATTCTGGCCTTTCGAAGGTACTAGATAGAATGTTTCGAGCGTTAATTCAAGGAATTTTGCTATTAGTTCGCTTCGGCATGTACGGGAAACACGAAATGCGTGACGATGCTGCGAAATGACGTCGACCAGTGAAATCCGGTTACGACACCTCGGCAAGTCGTTCACCGAGGGGCGGCGGCAGCACCGCGTATTGGACGACGTCAGCGCCGATTTCGGGCGCGGCGAGACGATAGCGGTTCGCGGCCGCAGCGGCTCGGGCAAGTCCACACTGCTGAATCTCATCGGCGGCATCGATGTCCCGGATACCGGTCGCATCATCGTCGCCGGCATCGACCTGACTGGCCTGACCGAGCGGGACCGGACGCTGTTCCGGCGCGAGCATATCGGCTTCGTGTACCAGGCATTCAACCTCGTGCCGACGCTCAATGTTGCCGACAATATTCGTCTCGTTCTCGAACTCAATCGGGTAGCCGCGCGCGAGTCGCAGCAGCGGGTCGAGGAACTTCTCGGTGCCGTCGGTCTTGCGGACCGCGCGGACAGTTATCCCGATGTTTTGTCGGGTGGCGAACAGCAGCGCGTGGCGATTGCGCGCGCGCTTTGCCACGAACCTGCAGTGGTACTCGCCGATGAGCCGACCGGCAACCTCGACGACGCCACGGCCGAGGTCGTGCTCGCGCTGCTGGACCGACTGGTGCGTGAGCGCGGCGGCACGATGCTGATCGCGACGCACAGCGCGCGGGTTGCATCGGTCTGCGACAGGGCAATCGAGATTCACGGCGGCAAGCTGGAACCGTTGGGGATGGATGTCGAGAATCAATGATCCCGGCCACTCTTCGCGCCAATTTCAGCTACCTGCTCAGGCATCCACTGCAGCTCGCGCTCGCGCTGCTCGGTATCGGCATAGGGGTCGCCGTCATCGTCGCCGTCGATCTCGCCAATTCCAGCGCCCGCAAAGCTTTCCTGCTGTCGATGGATGCCGTGACCGGCGAGGCAACACACCAGGTCATCGGCGGACCGCGGGGGATCGACGAATCCGTGTACGTTCGGCTGCGCGTGGCAGAGGGCATCCGCACCATCGCCCCGATTGTCGAAGGCACGGTCAGCGTGAACGAAACGTCGTTTACGTTGATTGGCGTCGACCTGTTTGCCGAACAGGAAATGCGGGCGTTCTCGGGGCAGGCGAAAACCGCCGGTGGCGACGATGCACCGGGCGAATCACTGTTCCGGGATTTTCTGACGCGGCCCGGTGCGGTCACGATGTCGCGGTCGACAGCCGACGAGTTCGGCCTGCAGCTCGGCCAGGACCTCGCGGTCAGCGCGAGCGGGCGCTCATACAGCGCCACGCTGATCGGCACGTTCGGTGAGGACGGCGATACGGGACTCCAAAACCTGCTGGTAACGGACATCGCGACAGCACAGGTATGGCTCGACAGCATCGGACGGCTAACGCGCATCGATGCCCGTATTCCGGACGGTGACGACGCTGCACTCGCGCGATTCGAAGCTGCATTGCCGGACGGCCTTCGTATCCTGAGCGCGGCAGGTCGTACGCGTACGACGGCCGAGATGAGCGCTGCATTTATGACCAACCTGGCGGCGATGAGCCTGCTCGCGTTGCTGGTTGGCCTGTTCCTCATCTACAACAGCGTCAGCTTCTCGGTACTGCAGCGCCGTTCCCTGATCGGCAATCTGCGCGCCCTCGGCGTGACTCGTGGCCGGATGCTGTCGCTGATTCTCGTCGAGGCCGCGGTGGTCGGATCGGTGGCATCGATACTGGGCGTCGTTACCGGCATCCTGCTCGGCGACCGCTTGCTGGTGCTTGTTTCCCAGTCCATTAACGACCTGTATTTCCGGCTCAACGTTACTGACGTGATGGTCAGTCCGTTTTCAATCGCAAAGGGACTCGCGGCTGGCATCGGTGCTTCGCTCGCGGCCGCGGCAGTGCCCGCGATCGAAGCGATGTCGTTTCCACCACGCCTCACCATGATGCGCTCGTCGCTCGAGGGCCGCACCGGTCGACTGCTGCCGCGTGTCGCTCTGGCAGGCATGCTCACGATGCTTGCCGCGGTGGCCGTGCTGATTCTTTCCGGCCGCAATCTCGTCGCGGGACTCATCGCGATGTTCCTGCTGATCTTCGGTTTCGCGCTTTGCGTGCCGCTTGCGGTCAAGGTCGCGTCGGCGGTGCTGGCGCCTTTGGCATCGCGAATCGGCGGCATGCTGGCGCGCATGGCGGTATCCGGGATTGGCGAAAGCCTGAGCCGCACGGGCGTTGCGATCGTTGCGCTGGCGGTAGCGGTTTCCGCAACGATCGGTGTGAGCGTAATGGTGGACAGTTTCCGCGGTTCCGTCGACGAATGGCTGCAGCGAACACTGCAAGCTGACGTCTACGCGGGCGTGCAGCGGGGATCACTGGATCCGGGATTACTCGGCGATATCGTTTCGCTCGACGGCGTCGGGTCTTCCAGCACCAGTCGGCGCGTACAGCTGGAAGATGCCGCCGGCCGCACGCAGTTGATCGTGATCAGGATGGCGCCGGGCGGGTATGCCGGCACCGAGATCATCGATGCGAATCCCGACGACGTATGGCCGGCCTGGGAACGTGACGACGTCGTGCTGGTATCCGAGCCCTATGCCTATCAACACGAGGTTTCGCGTGGCGACATCGTGCAGCTGCCGACCGACCGCGGGCCACACTCTTTCGTGATTGCAGCCATCTACCAGAGCTACGACATCAACGCGAGCGCGATGCTCATGAGCCGCGTCGTCTACGACCGGCACTTCGACGATGATGGCGTGGATTCCGTAGGCCTGTATCTGTCCGGCGGTGTGGATCCGGAGGCGATTATGGCGCGCATTGGCGAGATCAGCGAGGGCCGGCAGGAGATCCGATTCAATTCCAATGCGCGCATCCGTGAGCTCTCCCTCGAGATCTTCGATCGTACGTTCATCATTACCGACGTGCTTTACTGGCTCGCGGTCGGCGTGGCGTTCATCGGCATCCTCGGCGCCATGCTGGCGCTGCAGCTGGAGCGCGGCCGTGAGCTCGCGGTATTGCGCGCGCTCGGCATGACGCCGTGGCAGCTTGGTGGACTGATCACGACCCAGACCGCGATGATCGGCCTTCTCAGCGGCGTCGCGGCGGTGCCGCTGGGGATCATGATGGCTTACGTGCTGATCGAGGTCATCAACCGCCGTGCGTTCGGCTGGCAGATCGACATGTCGGTCGCCCCCGATATCCTCTTGTCTGCAATTGCTTTCGCTGTTGGCGCCGCGCTGCTGGCCGGCATCTATCCTTCCTTTCGTGCCGCCCGGAGCCAGCCGGCCGCGGCCATGCGGGAGGAGTAGGTGGCCGCAATGCGCAAGAGCCGCCTGCTTTTTTTTGCAGCCCTGCTGTTGCCGTTAACGGCGTCTGCCGACGATGCTGCGGCGCCCGAGTCGCGGCTGTCCGGGTTGTTGAGCGGCGATGGCGATTTCGGGTTCGAGAAAGCCATCGAACCACGCGCGTTCGTATTTCCCGAAGACCATGGCCCGCATCCCGAATTTCGCAACGAGTGGTGGTACGTCACCGGCAACCTCGACGGCGAGAACGGCAGGCGCTTCGGCTTCGAGCTGACGATCTTTCGCTTCGCGTTGACGCCGGGCCTCACGGCTACGGAATCGAACTGGCGCAGTAACCAGGTCTACATTGCGCACTTTGCCGTGACCGATGCCGGCAGCGAGCGCTTCTATGCGGCCGAGCGTTACTCGCGGGGCGCGCTCGGGCTCGCGGGCGCGAGTGCTGATCCATTTCGCGTCTGGATCGACGACTGGGAAATAGCGGCAGCGGAAAACGCGTCCCCCGAGCAATGGCGATTGCGGGCGGCCGACCCTGAGTTCGCGCTCGACGTCGCGCTCACTGCCGCAAAACCACCCGTGCTGAACGGCGTCGATGGGCTTTCGCAGAAGTCGGCCGAGCCGGGCAACGCCTCCTATTACTATTCCATCACCCGATGGCTGACGGAGGGTTCGCTGCGCCTCGGCGATGACGAGTACCGGGTTTCGGGCTTGTCCTGGCTCGATCGCGAGTGGAGCAGCAGCGCGCTCGGCGCGGATCAGCTCGGCTGGGACTGGTTCGCGCTGCAGCTGTCCGATGGCAGCGAGCTGATGTTCTACAACCTCCGCAAGCTCGACGGTAGCCAGGACGGGCACAGTGCCGGCACCTGGATAAACGCCGACGGCACGTCGACGCACATCGACCGGGAGGACATCGAGATCGTGGTCAGCGATACCTGGGACAGTCCCGAGGGTGGACGATATCCGTCGGCCTGGACGCTGAAATTACCGCAGCAGGGACTCTCGCTGGAGATCCGCCCTGTCATGGCCGACCAGGAGCTCTTCACGACGGTGCGCTACTGGGAAGGCGCCGTAGATATCGAAGGCGAACGCGGCGGTTCGCCCGTCGAGGGTCGCGGCTACGTCGAACTGACGGGTTACGCCGAATAGGTCGCGGTTCCGGAACCGCTCCTGCGGTAGCGCATCGATATCAGGCGGTTTCCGACAGGCTGGCGGCGAGCGCCTCCCAGCTCGTCACAGGCAGCTCGCAATGCGTGCCGAGGCAGCGGTAGGCGACCGTATCGTCTTCCAGCGCCGCGCGGTCGGCGAGTGCGCCCGGCAATGATTGCTCGTCGCGGCCTATGGCGAATACGAGACGGCGCGGCGCATATAGTTTCGCTGCAGCGTCGCGCCAGCGCCCGATTTCGTCCTCGTCGCCACGGATGATCACGATCTCCGGGTGCTCGAGATACTCCTCGAGCGCCGTGAGCAATGTGACGTGGCCGTGCGGATATTCATCCATCGCGCGCCAGGCGGCCCGCAACGTTCGCTCGGCGGCTGCAAGATAGCGCGTTTCACCGAGCAGGAACCCGAGGCGCTGCAGCGCGAATGCAGCAATACCGTTGCCCGACGGCACGGATTCGTCCGCCAGCGGTTTCGGCCGGTGGATGAGTTCCTCGTGGTCGTTGGCGGTGAAGAAGAAGCCGCCACCGTCCGCGTCCTCGAAGTGTTCCAGCAACGTATCGGCCAGGGTCACGGCCAACTTCAGGTGCTCGCCCGACCACCGCGCCTGCAGTATTTCCAGCAACGCGTCGAGCAGGAAGGCGTGATCGTCCAGGTAGGCGGGAAAGCGTGCTTCGCCATCCTTGTAGCTAGCGAGCAGGCGGCCGTCGACGATCAGCGTAGCGCGTATGAACTCGATCGCGTGAACGGCTGCGCCGACGAGATCTTCGCGGTCCAGCGCGCGCCCGGCGATCGCGAGACCACGGACCGCGAGGGCGTTCCACGCAGTAAGCTGCTTTTCATCGCGCCCCGGGGGAATACGCCCGGCTCTCGATTTCAGCAAAACTCGCTTGCCGCGCTCGATCGCTGACGCCGCGTCGCTCTCCGTGACACTCGAGTCTGCCGCGACATCCTCGATCGAGCGCCGCACGGTGAGGTGCCAGCGCCCCTCGAAATTGGCGGGCTCGTCGAGACCGAAACGGCTGGCGAATACGGCGTAATCGGCTTCGCCCAGAAGCGCCCGGACTTCGTCCGGCGTCCACAGGTAATAGAGGCCTTCCTCGCCTTCGGAGTCGGCATCGCGGGTGGCATAGAAACCACCTTGCGGCGACTGCATGTCCGAGAGCATCCAGTCCGCGGTCGCATTGGCGATGGCCGCGAAGTATTCGTCGCCGGTGGCAAGGAATGCCTGGGCATACAGCGCCAGCAGCGGGCCGTTGTCGTACAGCATCTTCTCGAAATGCGGAATCTGCCAGTAGCGGTCCACCGAGTAACGGCAGAAACCACCGCCGACATGATCGAACAGTCCGCCGTCGGCCATGCGCGTGAGCGTAAGGGTAGCCATGTACAGCGCATCGAGATCAGGATCGTCGCTGCTGGCGGAACCACGCCACTGCCTGAGCAGCCGGTCGATCGTCGTCGGGTGCGGGAACTTTGGTGCGCTGCCGAAGCCGCCGTAGTCCTGGTCGAACGTGCCGCCGAGAGAATCCCGGAGTTTGCCGAGCGGTTCGGCAGAGACCTCGAGGTCTTCGCCAGCGGCGGGCGGCTCGAGTCGGCCGAGCACCTCGGTGAGCTTGGCCCCCTGGCGCCGGACCTCCTCACGCTGCTCCCCGAAATACGTGGCAACGCTTTTCAGGAGGTCGCTGAATGCCGGCATGCCGTAGCGTGCCTCGTTGGGGAAATAGGTGCCGCCGAAGAACGGCCGCCGGTCGTCGGGATTGATGAACATGGTCAGCGGCCAGCCGCCCGTGCGCTGCGTGAGGAGTTGCTGCGCTGTCTGGTAGATCTTGTCGACGTCCGGGCGCTCCTCGCGATCGACCTTGATATTCACAAACAGCTGGTTCATGACGTCGGCCGTGGCCTCGTCTTCGAACGATTCGTGCGCCATCACGTGACACCAGTGACAGGCGGAGTAACCAACCGACAGCAGCACTGGCTTGTCCTGCTCCCGGGCGAGGGCGAATGCCTCTTCACCCCACGGGTACCAGTCGACCGGGTTGTCGGCATGCTGCAGCAGGTAGGGGCTGGTTTCGTTTGCGAGTCGGTTCGGCATGTCGGCGTATCGTCGATGGCGGGCCACTATAGCGCAACGCCGAGAATTGTTAGACTAGCGCCCTCCAATATCGCCCCCGAGCCTTGCCGCATGCTGACATACCCAGAGATCGATCCGGTCATCTTCTCGATCCTCGGTCTCAAGATTCGCTGGTACGGCATGATGTACGTCTTCGGCTTCCTGGCGGGTTGGTGGCTCGCACGGCGTCGCAGCCGCCAGCCCTGGTCGACCATTAGCTCGCAGCAGGTCGATGACCTCGTTTTCTACGTGATGCTCGGCGTCATCGTGGGCGGGCGTCTCGGCTACATCCTGTTCTACGGCTGGGTCAACATGGCGGAAGACCCGCTATATATTGTCAAGATCTGGCAGGGCGGCATGTCGTTCCACGGCGGGCTCGCCGGCGTGCTGATCGCAATGTGGCTCTATGGCCGCACGTTGGGCAATACGATGTGGCAGATGACCGATTTCGTAGCGCCGCTCGTGCCGCTCGGGCTCGGCTTCGGGCGCATCGGGAACTTCATCAATGGCGAACTCTGGGGAAAACCGACCGATGTGCCCTGGGCATTCAACGTTCCGGACGACGTCTTCGCAGGATTCCGTGTTGGTGATGAGGTCCTGCACGCGACCATGCTGTACGAGGCCGCACTCGAGGGACTCGTACTGTTCGGTGTCCTGTTGTGGTTCTCATCGAAAGAGCGGCCGTACATGGCCGTCTCGGGACTGTTCCTGCTGCTTTACGGCCTGTTCCGTTTCTATATCGAGTTCTACCGCGTCCCCGATGCGCATATCGGCTACCTGTTCGCCGACTGGGTTACCATGGGCCAGCTGCTCAGCACACCGATGATCATTGCCGGTGCGATACTTCTCTATCTCGCGTACCGGCCGACAACAAAAAGGGAGGCAACTACCTGATATGCAACAGTACTTGTCCCTGATGCGGCACGTCCGCGGCAACGGCACCCACAAGGAAGACCGCACCGGCACCGGGACCCTGTCGGTCTTCGGATACCAGATGCGTTTCGATCTCGGCGAGGGATTCCCGCTCGTCACGACAAAGCGATTGCACCTCAAATCGATCGTCCACGAATTGCTGTGGTTCCTCAGTGGCGATCAGAACACGCGTTACCTGACCGAAAACGGCGTCTCCATCTGGAACGAATGGGCGGACGATGATGGCAATCTCGGCCCGGTGTACGGCGTCCAGTGGCGCAGCTGGCCCGCGCCGGACGGCTCATCGATAGACCAGATCAGCGAAGTCGTGCGGCAACTGAAGGAAGAACCGGATTCGCGCCGCATTATCGTGAGCGCCTGGAACGTCGGGGAGATCGAAAAGATGGCGCTGCCGCCGTGCCATTGCCTGTTCCAGTTCTACGTTGCGGAAGGCAAGCTGTCGTGCCAGCTCTACCAGCGGAGTTGCGATATTTTTCTCGGGGTGCCGTTCAACATTGCCTCGTACGCGCTGCTGACGCACATGCTGGCGCAACAATGCGACCTCGGTGTCGGCGATTTCATCTGGACCGGCGGCGACTGTCACCTGTACACCAACCACCTCGAACAGGCGGATGAGCAACTCAAGCGCACGCCGTTGCCGTTGCCGCGCCTGGCAATCAAGCGCCGGCCCGACAGCATCTTCGGCTACAGGTTCGAGGACTTCGAAATCCTCAATTACGAAGCGCACCCGCATATCCGCGCTGCCGTCGCGGTATGACGATCAGCCTGGTCGTCGCAGCCTCGAGCAACAACGTGATCGGCCGCGACGGCGGGCTTCCCTGGCATCTGCCCGACGATCTCAGGCAATTCAAGCGCCTCACGACCGGAAAGCCTGTGGTCATGGGTCGAAGGACCTTTGAGTCGATCGGCAAGCCGTTGCCCGACAGGCGCAACATCGTGATGACACGCGACCCGGACTTCTCCGCCGCAGGCTGTGACATTGTGGCGTCTGTCAGCGAGGTGATGGATCTCGTTGACGGCGCGGATGAAGCGATGATCATCGGCGGCGGACTGGTTTACCGCGATTTCATGCCGCTCGCGGATCGGATCTACCTGACCCGTGTGCAGGCGGAAGTGGAGGGCGACACGCACTTTCCGGAAATCGATGAGGCCGCCTGGCAACTGGTGTCGTCGGAGCATCATGCTGCCGACGACGAGCATCGCTACGCGTTCGATGTAATGGTTTTCGAACGGCGCCGGGCGTAAGTCAGTCTGCGTCGAGGGCTAGCTGTAGCCGCTCGGCGCACTCGAACGCGTCGCCGTAGCTGTTGTACAACGGAACGGGTGCAATGCGGATAACGTCGGGTTCGCGCCAGTCGCCGATGACGTTCAGCTCCGTGAGCCTGCGGAAGACCTGTCGAGCGTCCACGTCCGAATCCTTTACGACCAGCGAGAGCTGGCAACCGCGCTCCTCTGCCGGCGTGATGATGCCGATGCGGCCCTCGAATCGGTGTTCAACCAGCCATGCCAGGTAGCCGGTGAGGCGTTGTGACTTCTCGATGAGCCGCGACAGGCCCGCCTCGCCGAAAATCCCGAGCGACGCAAGCACTGGCGCGAATGACAACACGGGCGGACAACTGAGCTGCCAGAGGTCTGCGCCCGGCGCCGGGTCGAATTCGTCGCACATTTCGAAGCGGGTTGCTTCGTTGTTGCCCCACCAGCCGTGCAGCTGGTCGAGCTTGTCGGCTGCGAGATGGCGCTCGTGCACAAAGGCGCCGGCGATCGCGCCGGGTCCCGCATTCAGGTACTTGTAACTGCACCACGCCGCAAAGTCCGGTCCCCACTCGTGCAATTCCAGAGCAACGTTGCCGATCGCGTGGGCGAGGTCGAAACCCACCTTGCATCCGTGCTGACGAGCGAGATCGCATATGCCGGGCATGTCGAGCACCTGGCCCGAGTAATACTGCACGCCGGGCAACAGCAGCAACGCCGTGTGTGCGCCTTCCCGCTGCAGCAGCGCTTCCAGGTCGTCCATGTACAGCAGCTGGTCGTCGCGCGGCTGCCACTCCAGCAGGTCCCGGCCCGGATCATGGCCGCGCATGCGAATCTGTGACGCGGCTGCGTAACGATCCGACGGGAACGCAGTCGACTCGATGACGATCTTCCGGCGTTGCCCATCGGGCCTGTAGAAGCTGGTCATCAATACGTGCAGGTTGACGGTCAGCGTATTCATCGCGACGACTTCCGATGTGCTCGCACCGGTCAGGGCTGCGAGCGCACCGGTCGCATTGCGATGGTAGGAGACCCACGGGCGTGCGGCTT
>JAACFJ010000091.1 GCA_009937505.1 Gammaproteobacteria bacterium | reverse complement strand
TCGGTGCCGCGGAACGTCGAGGCCGACGCCCATGCGGTCCTGATCAGCGCCGGGATGCTCA
Organism: Gammaproteobacteria bacterium; assembly: GCA_009937505.1. Classification (GTDB taxonomy): domain Bacteria; phylum Pseudomonadota; class Gammaproteobacteria; order Steroidobacterales; family Woeseiaceae; genus UBA1847. The sequence goes on along the minus strand of JAACFJ010000091.1, from coordinate 10,359 downwards.
GGCCCGACTCGAGAACTTCGTTCTTCAGCGTTCGAACGTCGTCCTGATCGACGAGCTCATGATCGACGGCCGGGATGGGGTCCTGCCAGATCAGTTCCTCTGCCGGACCGCCGACGTAGCGGGCGCGCGGGCCCATGTCGCGGTGCGTCAGCTTGAACCACGCCCTGGCGAATGCATCTTCGAACTCCGCAGGGTTCTCCAGGAACCGCCTCGAGATCTTTTCGTATTCCGGGTCGAACCTCAGCGACAGGTCCGTCGTCAGCATGACGGGCGCGTTCCGCTTACCCGGAACGTGCGCGTCCGGAACCATGTTCGCGGCGTCCGGATTCTTGGGGATCCACTGGGTCGCGCCGGCGGGGCTCTTCGTCTGCACCCACTCGAAGTTAAACAGGTTCTGCAGGTAGTTCATGCTCCACTTCGTGGGCGTGACCGTCCATGCACCTTCGAGTCCACTCGTGACGGTGTCTTCGGCATTACCCTTGCCGCACTTGTTCTTCCAGCCCATGCCCTGCTCCTCGATGGAGGCAGCACCTGGCTCCGGTCCAACGCAGTCAGCCGGGCCGTCCGCGATGAGCGCGACGGTCTCCTCGTCGTTCATGGCCATGCGGCCGAAGGTCTCGCGAATGTCGTGCGCAGCCAGCACCGGATCCGGATTGCCGTTCGGCCCTTCAGGGTTCACGTAGATCAGTCCCATCTGCACGGCAGCGAGCGGTTTTTCCAGCTCCCGGTCGCCCTCGTAGCGCTCGTCGGCGAGCCATTCCTTCTCCGGTCCCCAGTAGACGAGGTCAGCTTCCCAGTCGTCCACGCGGCCGCCCGCGAAACCGAAGGTCTTGAAGCCCATGTCCTCCAGCGCGACGTTACCCGCCAGAACCATCAGGTCGGCCCAGGACAGGCTGTTGCCATATTTCTGCTTCACGGGCCAGAGCAGGCGGCGGGCCTTGTCGAGGTTGCCGTTGTCAGGCCAGCTGGCCAGGGGATCGAAACGCTGCTGACCACCATCGGCGCCACCGCGACCATCGAGCGTCCGGTATGTGCCCGCACTGTGCCAGGCCATCCGGATGAACAAGCCTCCATAGTGACCCCAGTCGGCCGGCCACCAATCCTGTGAGGTTGTCATCACGTCCGTGATGTCTTTGTTGACGGCATCGAGGTCGAGCGCCGCAAACGCTTCAGCATAGTTGAAGTCTTCGCCCAGCGGACTTGACTGTGGACCGTGATCCCGTAACGGGCTCAGGTCGACCCGGTCAGGCCACCAGAACTTGTTCGGTTTCGCCATGCCCTCGGCCTGGGCACAGCTCGATGACACCATGGGTGACACCGCTACCGCTAACGCGGCTAGTAAAGGAATGGTTTGTCTTAGCATTTTGATTACTCCCTGCAGGGATGAAACGTGACACGTTATCCATACATTAAATCGTATATAGAAATAATGATCGATAGATTTTTTCGATCACAGTGCACCACGAAATCGATGGTCGATCCGCATCGACAAAAAATGGTCGGGATTCGCTCGAGAAAGCACGTCGTTACTCACGCCGGCGGCGGTCGCGAGCAATGAGCCTACGCTTCTTCAGGCAAGATTAAAATAGGGGCTTACCCAAGCCGGCAAGCCGTCGATGGTGACTGGATTCCCTGTTTCTCGGACCATGCTCTCAGTTGGTCGAGCTTGTTTCAGGACCGGAACGGATTCGTGCGCCGGAGAACAACTACCCAATAAGGGGCACCCACCAGCAGCAATTCAGTCGGCGTCGTTATAAAGCACTTCGTCGGTCGCCGAGTGTAGCGACTCCTGCCCTGCTTCGAGGCGCTCGATCGACGCGACGACATCTTCGCAGGACCGGTACCCGACCTGGTCGCGCCGCTCGAAATAGGATACGGCATCGCCCGCCTTCTCCAGCGTCAGGGTCACACGGTCCCTCGGCGCCAGGCTGATGGGCATGTTTTGAGGCGGCGTGCTGTGAAGCTCGACACGATACTCTCCCTCGGGCAGGTATATGGGCGTGTCCGAGCCCAGCGACCCACTGGCAATCTCAGTGGTGCCCTTGTAGACGCTATAGGACGTCGCCACGGTTTGCTGGAGCGCTGCCTTGAGTTCCTCGGCACTGCCGGCAGTGACATACCGGCCACCCGACGCGTATGCGATGGACTGCAGGCTCGACGTATCTTCATCGGCGGCATTGCCGAGCCCGAAGCCGATCACGTGGACGATGATGCCCTGGTCGCGGAGCTCGCGCGCGGCCTGCACGGGATCCCCGCCGCAACTCTCTATACCGTCGGTAACCAGCACGACGGCCCGGTCGTCGGTCCGCGTGCCAAAATCCCTGCTCGCCTGGTTGAGGGCATACGCGATAGGCGTCTGTCCCAGCGGCCGCAGGCCCTCAATGGCGGCACGGATGGGTCCGCGGTTTTCGTTGGCAAATGGAACCAGCAATGCGGAATCGGCGCAGTTGGCACTCTCGCTCGGACTTGTGCTGCCGTAGGCGCGAAGCGCGAGATCGAGATCCTCGGGGAACCAATGGGAGACGTCCCACAGGATCTCCTTGGCAACGGACATCTTGGGTTCGCCGTGCATGCGGCCCCACATGCTCCTCGATGCGTCGACGACGATCTCGACCGACTTGTCGTCCAGGGATACGACTTCCCTGCCTGCCTTCACGGCAGACACCTCGAGGGCTGCACAACTCGCGTCGCGAACCGATACGGTGATCGACGATTCCTGTATCCGGCCATCGATGCTCGTCGCTAACGCAACGATGCGGTTCTCTCCGGTCTCCACCGGCAGACTACCGATGAACGTGCCACCCGCAAGCTTCGCGGGCACTGGCGCCGAACCATTGACGCTGAGTGTGACGGTATCCACGCCGGTCGTACGCAGGTCGAGGAAAGCCTGCGGCAACTTCGACGGGTCCGATACCCGCACCAGGCTGCCGCCGGTCGCCCAGGAGATCTCGTCGAGAATTTCCGTGCCGGTCTTGCTCGAACCGAGCAACAGCGTCTGGATAGTGGCGCCCTGCCCATGTGCCTTCACAGCGGCCGCGTGTGCTCGCCGTCGATTAGACTGACCGTCCGTAAAAAGCATGATCACGCGCGACGAGTTCGGGCGCCCGTGTGCCTGGAGTTCTTTCAGTGCCGTACTGATGCCGGCCCCAAGGTTCGTGCTGCCGGAGCGCGGCATGTCGCGCAGCGCCTGGGCTACCAGCTCGCGGTCCGACGTCATCGGCTGCAGAAGCTCGCCCCGGCTATCGAAGCTGACGACACCGATCTTGATATCACTTCTGGGCGAGAGGCTCTCGACCAGGCCAATAGCGCCGGCGGAGCGAAAATCCTTCGGGTCCGTGCCGCGCAGGCTCGTCGACGTGTCTATGACGAATATCATGTCGAGATACTTCACGCCGCCGATCGTCGACGCGACGCCTTCGACCTCGATGACTTTTTCGCCTGAGTTGGCGACAAAATCAGGGGTTGGCGATTGAATCTCGATCTGTAAACCGTTTGGGGATGTCGCCCCGCTACTGGTTTGTTGGCCCACTACGTTTGACCCGGCGAAGCACGCCAGGACGGAGGCCATAACAACTAGTTTGTTTCGCATGAATGCACCTGCTATTGATTGCACGCGTCGGACCGGTGTAGTTGCCCAAGCCGAACGGCGAGCGGTCCCCCTGGCGCCAAACCGGGTCGCGTGCGATTGCCGTTCGTGCGAACAGGATAAATCAGGGCAACGAACATAATCCGGGAACTGCGACACACTTTGGGTATAGCATTCAGCAAGTTATGGATAAACCTGGCGTTTCTTCAACCACTCTCCGTGCGAGGTGGCAAACACCGGCACTCGTGATCGCCGCCGGCTGCCTGATTGCGATGCTCGGCTTCGGGGCGCGCTCGGTCTACGGTTTGCTACTCGAGCCGATGACCGGCGCGCGCGGCTGGGACCGCGAGACCTTTGCGCTTGCGCTTGCGATCCAGAATCTCGTGTGGGGCTTCGGTGTACCGTTCGCGAGCATGCTGGCGGACCGCTATGGCCCGTCCAGAGTCCTCGCTGCCGGCGCGATCGTCTATGGTATTGGTACGGCTGGCATGGCGACCGCCACGACCGGCGTCGGCCTGACGTTGTTCGGCGGCGTCCTGACCGGGCTGGGGATTGCACTTACCTCCTTTTCGATCGCCCTGGCGGCAATGGCCAGGGTCGTCGAACCCGGGCGTCAGTCCCTCGTGCTGGGTATCGGCACGTCGGCGGGATCTCTCGGACAGGTGATCTTCTCGCCGCTCAGCCAGCTCGTCATCGCGAAGTTCGGCTGGGACTCCGCACTCTTCTTCCTGGCCGCCTCGGTGCTCTTTATCGTGCCGCTCGCGTTCGTGTTGCCGGGCAACAAGGATACCGGCGGCCACGCGACGATCGAGCAAGGTCTCGGCGAGGCAATCGTCGAAGCCGTTCGCCATCGCGGCTATGTACTTTTGACGCTCGGGTTCTTTGTATGCGGTTTCCACGTGGCCTTTATTACCGTGCACTTCCCCGCCTACGTCAGAGACCTCGGTCTCGCTGCGGAAGTCGGTGCCTACGCGATTGCGATTATCGGCCTGTTCAACATCGTGGGTTCTTTCCTCTCGGGTCTTGCGGGCCAGCGCTGGCCGAAGAAGAACGGCCTGGTCATCATCTACTCGCTGCGCGCGCTCGCGATTGCCGGCTTGCTGATCGCGGACAAGACGCCCTCGACGATCTACCTGTTCGCCGCCGCCATGGGCATTCTCTGGCTATCGACCGTACCCCTGACGTCGGGAATCGTCGCACAGGTTTTTGGCATGCGGTTCATGGCGACGCTATTCGGCATCGTCTTCCTCAGCCACCAGCTCGGCAGCTTCCTCGGCGTATGGCTCGGGGGCTACCTCTACGACCGGACGGGCTCTTATGACGCCGTGTGGTGGATCGGGGTAGCACTGTCCATTGCCGCAGCGTTGATCCACGTGCCCATTAACGAACGGCCACTGCAGCGCGTTTATTCGACCGCAAGTCAAACCTAGACGTTCGCCAACGACGCCGTGCACGGCCGCATTCGACCATAGTCTAAATCGGCCTAGTGCAGGCTCGCACATGCATTTTCCTCTGCTAGTCTTTCAGGAAGTGCCCTGGCAACGGCTTTACGGTCAAACGACCTCAACCACGACGGAAGTTAGAGCGATGCGAACCTCGATCCGGCTTTGGAACCTCATAATTTTACTTTCTGCAAGCCTGGCTCTCATGCCGGCCGTCCAGGCCGAAGAACTCAGCCGAGCCGCCATCCTGAGCGCATCCTGCGAAGGATGTCACGGGACTGGCGGACGCAGCCCGGGCGCGATTCCGCCTATCGCCGGCAAGTCCGCGGAATATCTGCGCGAGGCATTGGAGAGCTTTCGCTCGGGAGAGAGAGAGGCCACGGTCATGGGCCGGCACGCGACAGGATACAGCGACGAGGAAATTCGACAGATCGCCGAGTATTTTTCCAAACAATAGTGAATGACGGGAAGCAGCGGCCATGAGCAAAACTACGCGCAGAAATTTCGTACTTTCGGTCGGTGCGCTGGGCGCAACGACTTCGGTGCTGGGCTGGCCGGTACTCGGCCAGGCGAAAACCGCCGGTGGGCGGGTCGTCGTGATCGGCGGCGGATTTGGCGGCGCTTCGTGTGCCAGGTATCTCCGCAGGTTATCGAGCGACATCGACGTGACGCTTGTGGAGCGAGACTCGAAGTTCATGACTTGTCCGTTCAGCAACGCGGTGTTGGGCGGGCTTTACGACATGGACTTCATCACGCACGGGTATGAAGCCCTGCGCGAAAAGTATGGCGTAAAGATCGTTCACGACAGTGCGGTCGACGTCGACGCTGGTGCGAAGAAGGTCCGCCTTGCCAATGGTTCGTCGCTGCAGTACGACCGCCTCGTCGTATCGCCCGGTATCGACCTGCGATGGGACGCGATCGAGGGCTATGACGAAGCTGCGAGCGCGGCGATGCCGCACGCCTGGAAAGCCGGCGAACAGACGACCATTCTGCGCAGGCAGCTGGAAGCGATGCCGGACGGTGGCGTCGTAGTCATTGCGCCGCCAGGCAATCCGTTCCGGTGCCCGCCCGGCCCGTACGAGCGGGCGAGCCTGATCGCGCATTACCTGAAGAAACACAAGCCGCGATCGAAGATCCTGATATTCGACGCCAAGCCGAAGTTCTCGAAGCAGCCGTTGTTCGAACAGGGCTGGCAGGCGCTATACCCCGGCATGATCGAGTGGATCAGCGAGTCCGAGGGTGGCGCGATCGATGGCGTGGACATCAAGGCAATGACTGTAAACCCGACCTTCGGCGACCCGCAGAAGGGCGACGTCATCAACGTAATTCCTCCGCAGAAGGCAGGAATGATCGCCGGCGTTGCGGGACTTACCGACGACAATGGCTGGTGTCCGGTCGACCAGCGTACCTTCGAATCGAAGGCGCAAAAGGACATTCACGTAATCGGCGATGCTGCAATCGCGACGCCGATGCCGAAATCCGGCTTCGCTGCCAGCAGCCAGGGCAAGGTCTGTGCGGCCGCCATCGTGGCGAGCCTCAGTGGCCAGGAAATGCCCGATCCTTCCTACGTGAACACCTGTTACAGCCTCGTGGGACCGGACTACGGGATCTCCGTCGCCGCGGTTTACCGGCTCGGCGATGATGGGATCGCAGCGGTTGCAGGCGCCGGCGGCGTAAGCCCGAAAGACGCCGATGCCGAGTTCCGGGCTGCCGAATCGCGCTATGCGGTGGGCTGGTATCAGAGCATCACGTCGGACATCTGGGGCTAGTTCCGTAGCCCCAGCGCGCGGATGCCGCAGGTAACCATCAGTGCGCCTGTTGCGGCGAGAACCCTGATCGTCTCCTCGTCAGTCTTATCTTTGACGTGCGGCGGATCGGCGTTTGCGGGAACCGCTACCCTTTGATGCGGCTGGACGGCCTGCATTCCGCCGGCTTTTTTTCGGCCCGGACGAACGCTGTGCCCGCCCCATCGTAATGGGCTCTGCCCTGATGCGTGGGTCCGGCTCATAGCCCGGGACCGTCTTCTTGCTGATCTTCATCTGCAGCAGCTTCTCGATGTCGGCCAGCAGTTTATGCTCGTCAACACAGACAAGTGAAAGCGCGTGCCCCTCACGTCCGGCACGGGCCGTACGTCCGATGCGATGCACATAGTCTTCCGGCACATGCGGTAGTTCATAATTGACGACGTGCGGCAAACGCTCGATATCGAGGCCCCGAGCTGCGACGTCGGTCGCCACCAGGACTCTGACCTTACCGGTCTTGAATTCCTGCAAGGCCCGCACACGAGCTGGCTGTGACTTGTTGCCGTGTATTGCGGCAGACTTCAGCCCATCCGATTCAAGCTGGGCCGCGAGCCTGTTGGCACCGTGCTTGGTTCTTGTGAATACCAGGACCTGGCGCCAGTCCTGCGCGCCAATGGTATGCGAAAGAAGTTCCCGCTTGCGTTGCCGGTCAACCTGGAACACGACCTGGTCAATGCCTTCGGCCGGTTTGCCGTTTACGGCGACACTGATCTCCGTCGGCGAATTCAGGAGGTCTGCCGCCAGGCGGCGAATGTCATTCGAGAACGTGGCGGAAAACAACAGGTTCTGGCGCTCTTTCGGCAACGCTTTGATGATCTTGCGAATGTCGCGAATGAAGCCCATGTCGAGCATCCGGTCCGCTTCATCGAGGACCAGGCACTCGATGGCGCTGAGGTCGATGGTTGCCTGCTGCAGGTGATCGAGCAGTCGCCCGGGCGTCGCAACGACCACGTCCACACCTTTGCGCAATTTTGCTATCTGGGTGTTGATACTGACACCGCCATAGATGACGGTGGCGCGAAACGGCAGGAACTTTCCGTAACAACGTACGCTTTCAGCAACCTGGGCTGCCAGTTCGCGCGTTGGGGTTAGCACCAGGGCACGGATACGACGCCGATTGACAGTGCCATGCTGGAGGCGATGCAGCATCGGCAACGTGAAGCCCGCGGTCTTGCCGGTACCGGTTTGGGCACCCGCCAGGACGTCGCGGCCTTCGAGAATGGGGGGTATTGCCTGCTGCTGAATCGGGGTCGCCTCTTGGTACCCCTGTTGTTCGACTGCACGCAGCAGTTCGGCCGAAAGGCCAAATTGGTTGAATAACACTGGAATGTTTGCTCCGAAACCGCCTGACACGATGACGGCGCGATGCCGCAAAAGTCTCGATCCAGGCTGGGATTCTTGAGTGGCTACGATGATCGCAGGATTGCGATGCGTAGTGAGTGGCGCCGATCGATGTGCGCCAAGATGCGGCGCACTATAACAGACTTTCTACGAAAAGGAAGGAATCCCTTGGTGTGCCTATTGGCGCTTGGCTTTCTTTCCTTGTGCCGACATAGTCAGGTGAACTCGCCCGCTTCTTCCGTATCGCCGTTCGTTTAAACGCACGACAATTTCTTCCACGGCCCGCGTAACGGCTTTGATATTGCCACGCTGGTAGCCACGAATCGTGTTGCTGCCTTGCTCGATGATGTAGCAATGCCAGCCCGTGCCGGCCATATCCGGGGGCGGATCAATTGGCTCTATCGATACGATTTCATAGTCTTTATCGATCAAGGGGACAATACTCCACGACAGATCGTTCTCTGGTGTCCGACCACCGACGATGGCACGGCCGGCATACTGAGGAATGTGTCATACATGGCGTTTCGAGCTCATAAATCCTCCCAATGAATCCAGATCCGAAAATGGAGGATATGGGCGCGATTGGCCCTCTAGCTCGATAAGCGGGTACAGATAATAGTACCATACGCTTGATATCAGGCCATTTGTACGACTTTGGCCGCTCTATATGACATATCTGGCCGGGCGATGCTGAAATCGTCAATTTATTCCTTGTATCCACCGCGAGTTGCTCTATACTCCGCCGTGCTTGTAAGTGCGCCATTGACTATGCAGTCCATTTCGAAGTTCCTTCAGAAGTTTCTTCCGTAGTACCTCGTCCTGTTTTTCATTAGTAATTGCCCCACTTCCAGCTACATCGGCCCTTGGAAGAGGGCTTTCAGTACTTTGATTAAATAGGAAAGAGCTATGTCTACTACTACCGGAACCGTGAAATGGTTCAACGATGCCAAGGGATTCGGCTTCATCGAGCAGGAATCAGGGCCCGACGTGTTTGCACACTTCAGTGCGATCCAGGGCGACGGCTTCAAGTCACTCGTTGAAGGCCAGAAGGTCGAATTCACCGTCACGCAGGGCCAGAAGGGTCCGCAGGCAGAGAATATCGTACTCGTCTAAAAGCTTCGGCTTGTACAGAAAAGGGCCCCGTTTGCGGGGCCCTTTTTTTTTGGCGCGCCCGGAGAGATTGTTTCCGCCTCCGGCGGTCACTCGGTTCCGAGGTAGATTGGTGAAATCGATCGGCCGCTTACGGCCCGCGCCATGAAACATCCGCGCTTCGCGTTGTGTATATGGAGAAAATCAACCAATTCGATCGAAAACATGCGTTCAATAATTGGCTCGAGGTCAAGTCCGTCGACAACATCCGCATCCACCATCATTTCGTTAGCATCAAATGCTCGGACCGAAAGCAGCCGATTCCGCAGCATCTCGGGAATATGGTTTTTGCCGAAAATCGCCCCCTTTGCGCCTTCCATTACGAATATCGCGTGACTGGAACGGTACGGCGATAATGCAGGCAAATGCTTATAGTTCATGAGCAGGACGGTTTCGCCAATATTGACGTCTTTGAGAGACACGCGACAGGGATAGCCGGGTCGACTATCAACGGTAATGCGCTCGACCCCATGTTTGGCGAGTACTTCCGAGGTCTGGCCAAATAGATGTTGAAAATGCCTTTCGTGTAGACCACTGATCTGAAAGTTCATAGATCCACCCAAGCAAAATGAGGTAGACCATTCTAATAGTCAGATCTTTGTCAACTAGCCAGTTTCGGACGCTTAATGAGAGAAACAGACTGGCGGAATGGATTGCCAGCATCTGTCAAGAGTCGATGTATCCGGTCAGATAGGATGATGCTCGCTATTCGCGAAACTTAAAGTAGATACTAGGAAATGTTTCCGCGGAAACGTCGAACGTCTGCTCACACCAATACCAGACATTCAGGTGCCTTGCGAAGGTCTGATTTGACCGGCAGCTAACGGCCAGAAGCAGCCGCCCCGGCCCTTCGGCTACGTGCTTTGCCTATTGCGGCTTCAGTCGCACTTCGCGTGCAAATACGGTACCGAGGAATTGTGTATCTGCAGTTGTTTTCAGGCTAGTAAGCCGTTCTCGAAATTCCGGTTTATCAACTGTTTCGACATCAATCGCTGCCCAGTCTTCCCAAAACGTATCGTAGGAGGCCATGTTCGGGAAC
>JAACFJ010000090.1 GCA_009937505.1 Gammaproteobacteria bacterium | reverse complement strand
GGCGCTGCGGCAGGATGCAATCCGCTCGTAAGCCCGGAGACCGGCCTGGTGAACACGCGAACGGCGCGGCGGGCGCTTGTTCGGGCCACCGCAATCTGTTGACCCGACCCCCCGCAGCCTTTCTGGCAAACAATAAGCAAGTCGCGTGCGGAGGGCACGCACGGGGGAGACACATGAGATTGTTCCGATTTGTCGCGGCGACGGCGTTGCTGCTGTTCGTTGCGCCGCATGTTCATGCATCCGACATTTCACCGAGCGACACGATCATCGTGACAGCAACGCGCACCGAGATTCCGCTGGAACAGGCAACGGTCCCGGTTCGCGTGATAACCCGCGACGACATCGAACTGTCGCTGGCCACGGATCTTGCAGAGCTGCTGCGCTTCGAAGCCGGCATCGACATTGGCCGCAACGGCGGTCCCGGCCAGGCGACCTCGTTTTTCATGCGCGGCACGGAAAGCAACCATACGCTCGTCCTCATCGATGGCGTACGCATGAACCCGGGGACCATTGGCGGTGCCGCGATTCAGCATATCTCCCCGGAAGTCATCGAGCGCGTCGAGATTGTGAAGGGCGCCCGCTCGGCCCTGTTCGGCACGGACGCCATCGGCGGCGTCATCAACATCATCACGCGCCGCGCCGACGAGACGCATATCGAGGGTGGCGCCGGCGCGGGCAGCTTCGACTCGCGCTCCGCGTTCCTGTCGGGTGGCGTCCGCAATGAAGAGAACCAGTTCGGCATCACGCTGGATTGGCAGGATACGGAGGGCTACCCGCCCAGGGTCGAGTCCGACGTAGACCGCGGTTACGACAATCTTTCGCTCAATATCCATGCGGCACGCGACATCGGCAGCGGCGAAATAAGCTTGCGGCACTGGCGCGCGGAAGGCACCGTCGAGTATCTCGATTTCTTCCTCACTCCGGTCGACCAGGACTTCCGCAATGCGGTTACGGCCTTCCAGTTCGACAAGCAGCTGTCCGAACGCGGCACCAACAAGCTGATCGTCTCTCACATGATGGATCGCATTGAGCAAAACCAGTCGGACGACTTTGTCGAATCCGACCGGCTCAGCCTGGACTGGCAGCACACTCTCGCCTTCTCCGAACACACGGTTACAGCGGGACTGTTTGCAATGAAGGAGAACGCGAAGACCCTGTCATTCGGCTCAGGTTTCGACGAAGACACGGATGTAAGAGCGTTGTTCCTGCAGGACCAATGGATTAGCGACAGACACCGAGCGTTCGTTGCCGCGAGACTCACCGACCACGATTCTTTCGGTAACCAGACGACCTACAATGTCGAGTACGGCTACGAATTGACACCATCCTGGACGGTGCGCGCGGGACTGGGGCGTGCATTCCGAGCACCGGACGCGACCGACCGGTACGGCTTCGGTGGAAATCCGGATCTCGAGCCCGAAATCGCAAATGAATACCAGCTGGGCCTGCGCTATGCGCCGGGCAGCCGTCACAGCGTCGATATCGAGTTCTACGCCAACGATATCGAAGACCTGATCGAGTTCGACTTTGCCACTTTCACGCTCGTTAACATCGATACCGCAGAAATAAGAGGGACGCAGCTGGGCTATGAATACCTTGGCGATACCTTTTCCCTGCGTGCGGACCTGGTCAGGCAAAAAGCCGAAAACACGAGCAACGACACCAGGCTGTTGCGCCGCGCCGAGGAGAGCATCACGCTGAGCTACACCCAGGACGTCGGGCAGCACCGGCTGGGCTTGTCGGTGCTCGCGAGCGGCGATCGCGAAGACTTCGGCGGCGTGACCCTGCCCGGCTACGTCGTCGCAAGCCTGACGGGACAGGTCCGGTTATCGAAAACACTGCAGCTAAATGCGCGCGTCGAGAACCTGTTCGATGCCGACTACCAGACCGCCGCGAACTTTCGCATGCAGGGCCGCAGCGCGTTCGTCGAACTCAAATATCGCAGGCCATAACGATGGGCAAACGACTCAGCAAGATATACACGCGCACGGGTGACGACGGCTCGACCGGTCTGGGCGACGGCACGAGGACGCCCAAAGACAGCCCGCGCGTCGAAGCCTACGGCACGGTCGACGAGGCCAACAGTGCAATTGGCGTAGTCCTCTCACACGATGCCTTGCCCGATTCGATTCGCTCGAGCCTGACGGACGTGCAGCACGACCTGTTCGAGCTGGGCGGGGAGCTATGCATTCCCGGACACAGTGCCATCACGGATGCGATGATCGAGCGGCTCGAGCAGGAACTGGATGAGCACAACGATGCACTGCCCGCGCTGAACGATTTCATCCTGCCTGGCGGCAGCCCGGCCGCAGCAGCCTGCCACCTCGCGCGAACCATCGTGCGTCGTGCCGAGCGGCGCACCAAGACGCTCGCCGACACAGAACCCGTCAGAAGCGAGGTGCTGCGCTACCTTAACCGGCTCTCCGACCTGCTGTTCGTCTACGCGCGTGTGCTGTCGCGAATGGAAGGAGGCACGGAAGTGCTCTGGAACCGCGATCGCGGCTAGATCGTCTTCTTCATGAGAATCGCGTCGTCGGGACAAAGGAGCGAGAACTCTGCGGTCCGCCGAATGGCTGCGGGCGCCTTGTCGCGTTCCTGCACCCGGTAACCAAGCCTCGAGAAGAAACCGTCCGCATCGATCGTCAGGAGCCAAAGCTCATTTATCCCGAGCCGGCTGGCATGGGCTTCCAGTTCCCGGACCAGCATACGACCGACGCCACCGTCGCGAAAGTCCGGGTCCACCGCCAGCGAACGCAACAGGCCCACGTTCGAGAGTGGTTCGAGTCCTATGCATCCCACGACTGATGGTCCGGTCGACGCCACCAGAAAATTGCCGATAAGGTCTTCGGAAAAATCCTCGACCGGTAATCCCGCCGCACGCAGCAAGCTCGTCGCCGCCGCCAGGTCCGCGGCTCGCGCCACGCGGATCGCAAGCTCAGCCATCTGCACCGGTGTCGCTCTCGGCTCGATTCGAGCGCGCTGACCGAAGTGCTCCGCAGATGACCTCGCCTGCCACGAGTACCCGGATCGTCGGCCGGCTCAGTTCGTCGCTCGGCAACAGGAATCGGTTGCCGTAGCGGTTCGCCGCGATCGACGGCCAGCGGTCCCACTCGGCAAATGCGTCGTCGCCCGCATCGTCGCCCGCCAGAATGACCTCGGGGTCCCGGTCGATCACCGCTTCTACATCGACCGCGGGCGCCAGCTTGCCGAGGTCGGCGAACACGTTGCTTCCACCGCACAATCCAATCAGCTCGCTCGCATAGTGTTCGTGGCCGACCGTGTACAACGGGCGTCTCGACACCTGGTAGAAGACGCGTATCGGCTCGGCATCACCATAAGCGTCACGGAGTTCCTGCAGCCCGACAGAAAATTCCGCGGCGACTTCGCGTGCTTTTTGCGGCGTGCCTGCAAGCTTCCCGATCCGCTCGAGGGCCGCAGCGATATCGCCGAGGCTGCGTGTCCTGATGGTCTCTACCTCGTAGCCCGCCTGCCTCAGTTCATCCACGACATGCGCCGGCGTGCCGCTCTCCCAGGCAAGCAGCAAGTCCGGCCGCAACAGTGCGAGCTGCTCCTGGTCGATGGTGAACGCGTCGCCGACGAGGGGCAGCGTTTCTACAGCCGGTGGATAATCGGAGTAGGCGCTGACACCCACGAGTGTATCGCCGGCGCCGGCGGCGAATACGAGTTCGGCCAGATTTGGCGCGAGCGTAACGATACGCGAGGAGTGCGCGGCATTCGTCGGGTTCTGTGGGACGTCAGGGTTATCGCAGGCAAAAAGCGTCGGCAGCGTTGCGATGAGAAAGGTAAGTACCGTCCGCCTCACACGGTCCAGCCGTACAGCGTCATCGCCGAAATAATGACGGCCCAGATAAGCAGCAACCTGAATACCAGGCGCTTGGCCGCGGTCGCGCCCCGGACGCCACGCGCCGTAAGACCCTCATCTTCACCTGCCTGAAGTGCGAGGGCTGCAACGCCCACCCTGGCGAGCAGCCTTTCGCTGTTTTCGGAAGTGGTGCCGGCAGGCTGATCATCACCACCGCGCCACGCTGCCAGAGCGTCGTCGAAATGACCCGCGACCGCATAGCCGACTGCAGTGAGCCTTGCGGGTATCCACGCCAGCCAGCCGTGCACCGCCACGGCCGCATCACGCAGCGACCCTATCGTCTCCAGGTTACTTTCATCGCGGCCCGCCTGGAACACCGCGCGGCGGCGTACCAGGTCGGTTACGCGGTATGCCCATGCGCCGAGCGGCCCGAGCGGGCCCAGCAGCACGAACCAGAAGATCACCGCAAACAGGCGGTTGTTGGCCTGGATACAAACGGCCTCTTCAACGCAGCGAAACCGTTCGAGAGGGTCATCGGGCACGGCATCTTCGACCAGCGCCTTGGCGGTCTGGCCGATAGCTTCGATGTCGCCCTCCTCCAGGGCACTGCAATACTCGTTGACATCTTCACCGATGTCATTGGGACCGAGGGAGAAGAACAGGACTACCACCGCGAGGACCAGGTGAGGAAAGCCGAACAGGCGATCGACGAGGCCGATTGTGACGGCGGCAACGGGCAGCACCAGGGCAACCGTTAGAATGATGATCGGAATCACGGCCGGCCAGTTCGCGAGCCTCGTGGACAACGCAAATCCCTCGTCGATTATCCGGTCGAGCCAGCGCATGCGGCGCCAGTGGAATATCTGCGTCGCGAGGCGCTCGATAATCAGTCCGATGAGCAGGGCGATCAGGGTCATGGAAACGGCTCAGGCGAGTTGGCCAGAGAGGCCATCATACAATCGCAGCCAGTCGAAAGCAGGACCCGGGTCTGTTTTTCGGCCGGGTGAGATATCCGAATGTGCGGCGATCTCGCGCGGCGATATCGCAGGATACGCAAGCAGCAATGCGGCGAGCACCGGCGTCAGCGTCTCGTATTGTGCATCCTCATAGGGCATGTCGTCCTCGCCTTCGAGTTCGATGCCGATCGAGTAGTCGTTACACCGCGACTGGCGCCGGAAACGGGACTCGCCCGAGTGCCACGCTCTATCCGTAAAGGGAACGAACTGCACGACGGCGCCGTCGCGTCTTATGAGGAGGTGAGCGGAAACCTCGAGGCCGCGTATTTCGTCGAAATAGGGGTGGGCACCCCAATCCAGGCAGTTGCAGAACAACTGCTCGATCTCCGGTCCCCCGAAACGGCCCGGCGGCAGGCTGATCCCGTGCAGGATAACGACGCGAGGTTCTTCACCGGGTGGGCGCTCATCCGTATCCGCATCAACGGTGAAAGACTGCTTCATTGGTTGCCAACTGCGGGTCGATTGCCGATAGTCCTCTGTGCAGACATTAGCTGTCAACGCCAAAACAGTGACTGACGCAGCGATCATGCCGTTGAAAAGACTCTATGTTGCCAAAAAGCTTGCCGCCGGGGCCGAGTTGCGTCTCGGCAACGAGGCCGTGCGCTACCTCGGACGCGTGCTGCGCCTGCGCACGGGCGACACGGTGCACGTATTCAACGGGGACGACGGTGAGTGGTCCGCCACGATTGGCAGGTTCGGCAAAGACCGCGTGACCTTGTTGCTGCACGACACCGTCGAAAACACGGCCGAGCCCGAACTGAAGATCCAGCTGGTGCAGGGCATTTCGCGAGGTGAGCGGATGGACTTCGTCGTGCAGAAGGCGACCGAGCTTGGAGTCGCACACATAACACCGGTACTGACGGACTACGGCGTCGTGAAGCTCGATGGCAAGCGGGCCGAGAAGCGCAGGACCCACTGGGAGGGTGTCGCGGCGAGCGCCTGTGAACAGTCGGGACGCCTAAGGCCGCCGCTGATCGATATGCCATTGCCCTTGAACGACTGGTTCGGCACGGACCGTGCTGGCACTACCACCGACGTCATTCTTCGAACCGGTGCCGGCAAGCCGCTTACCAACACCGAAAAGCCCGAGGCCGGACTCTGCCTCCTCGTAGGGCCCGAAGGGGGCTTCAGCGAACGCGAGTACGACGACGCAGGATTCGCGGGCTTCGACGCGGTGACGCTCGGCCCGCGAGTTTTGCGCACCGAGACGGCCGCCGTGGCCGCGATCGCCATCGCGCAGGCACTCTGGGGCGACCTGTAAAGCCGCCCGGGGCGCGTCAGGCCTGCAGCGATTCCCGCGCCAGCATGGCCTCCATGCGTTCGAGGTCGGGAATCAGCGGAAATTCATTGATCATCTTGACCCGGCAAAGTACGGGGGCGTCCTTGGGCCAGCCCTCGGTCGAATCGAGCTGCAACACGTCCCGATTTACGCGCACGAGCTGCGGGAATCCCTGGGTTATCGCACCGAAAAAGCCCGTCTTCAGCTGGCCCGTGCTGCCGCTGAACACGACGATGCGGGTGCGGCCGGTGGCTGCAGGCACGCCTTTGCCGAGCGTGCCCTCGAACGAGACGACGGGGAGTGACCGACCGTTCCAGTTGACCGTGCCGAGCATCCAGTTGTGGGCACCCGCCTCCTGCTGCGGCGCCGAGTAACGCACGACCTCCGCGACACAGGCACGCGGCACGATGAGCCGTTCGTCGGCGAGCGGTACGAGCAGGCTATATAGTTCGTCGGCTTCGGCACTCACTGGAGCTGGATTCCCCTGTCCTCAAGCTGGCGCTGGATCGCCTCGAGCAATTGTGCGTCCTGGTATGGCTTGCCCAGGTAGTCGTTAACGCCGAGTTCGATGGCTCGGGCGCGATGTTTGTCGCCGACCCGCGAGGTAATCATGATGATCGGCACGTCGGCATAGCGCTCATCGTTGCGCACGTGGGACGCAAACTCGTAACCGTCCATGCGCGGCATTTCGATGTCGAGAAGAATGACATCGGGTTTGATGTCCTGCAGCACGCTGATCGCATCGAGACCGTCCTTTGCGGTCAGCACCCGCATGCCTTGACGCTGCAGGAAACGCTCCGTAACGCGACGCACCGTAATCGAGTCGTCGACCACCAGCGCGGTCGGGCGGACGTCGTCAGGCTTCGGCGCCGCCTTCTTCAGCTCTACGACCGGCGCGCCGCTGCGAACGAGCGAATTGATGTCCAGGATCAACACGATGCGGCCGTCGCCGAGTATCGTCGCGCCGGCAATCCCGCGGATACTCGAAAGCTGCGGGCCGACCGATTTGACGACGATCTCGCGGCTGGCGAGCATCTCGTCGGTGAGAAGCGCTGCGGAGAATTCGCCGGCGCGAACCAGGATCACGGGCACGAACGCCTCGTCCTTGGGCAGGACCGCGGCTTGCCCACCGAGGTACATGCCGAGGTGCCGGAAGCGATAGGTTTCTTCGCCGTATTGATAGCTCGGTTCGCTCTGGCTGAGAAGGTTTTCGAGCTCGCCCCGTGGGATTCGTGCCACGCCTTCGACCGATGGCAGCGGCAGCGCATAAACCTCTTCGCCCGTGCGCACGATCAGCGCCTGCGTTATGGCGAGCGTAAATGGCAACCGCACCGTGAAATTCGTACCTTGCCCGGTCACGGACGAAATGCGCAACGATCCGCCCAGCTTCTTCACTTCGTTGGCGACGACATCCATGCCGACGCCGCGGCCGGCGGCCTGCGTGAGCTTGCCCGCGGTCGAGAATCCCGGCGTCAGGATCAGGCTCATGATCTCTTCGTCGGTAATCTTGCTGTCCGGCTGCAGGAGTTCGAGTTCGTAGGCCTTGCGGCGAATGGCCTCTACATCGAGACCGGCGCCGTCGTCGGAGATGTCAATGACCATCTCGGCGCCTTCGCGATGCAGGCGAATTGTGATCTGGCCCGTTGCCGGCTTGCCATTGCCCTGGCGAACGTCGGGTTCCTCGATGCCGTGGACGACGGCATTACGGAGCATGTGCTCTAACGGCGGCAGCATCTTCTCGAGCACCTGGCGATCAAGCTCGCCGGCCGCCCCCTCCACCGACAGTTCAGCCCGTCTGCCGGCCTCCTGGGCAACCTGCCGGACCAGCCTCGTCAGCCTCGGGACGTGCCGCTCGAACGGCACCATGCGCGTACGCATAAGCCCGTCCTGCAGTTCCGCGGTCACCCGCGACTGCTGCACGAGCAGGCTCTCGGCCTCGGTGGTCAGCGATTGCAACAGGTCCTTGATGCTTTCCAGGTCATTGGCCGACTCGGCGAGCGCACGGGAAAGCTGCTGGATGTTCGAATACCGATCGAGCTCCAGCGGATCGAAGTCCTTGGCAACCAGGGTGTCCTGGTGTCCGGCCATGATCTGCGCCTCGGTCTCGATCTCGAGTTTCCGCAGCTGCTCGCGCAGTCGCGCGACCGTTTGCTCGAACTCCTCGACGTGAAACTCGACCGAGCTGATCTGCTGACTGAGACGGGAATGATAGATGCTGATCTCGCCCGCCGCACCCTGCGCAACTCCGGTTTTTTGACCGGCCGCAACTCTGCCGCTGGCAAGGCGGCCGCTATTGGCTCGGGTTCCGGCTCGGGCTCGGACTCGGGTTCGGGTTCGGGTTCGGGCTCGGGCTCGGGCTCGGGTTCGGGCTCGGGCTCGGGTTCGGGCTCGGGTTCGGGTTCGGGCGCGGGTTCCGGCTCGACGGCGGACGGCGCCGCCTCGTCCCCTGCACTCGCACCAATCTCCGCCAGTTCGTCTGCAAGCGGCGTGTCGACAATAACCATGCTGACCGTTTCGTCGGGTTCGAAAGTGAACGCGGCGGGCTGCACGCCCGTCTCCGCCGCCGCCAGCTCGACGTCCGCGTCGCTGGCAACCTCGAATCCGGCGTTCGCATCCCGGATCCGTTTTTCGAGTTCGGCAGCCGGCAGCACGGCTTTGCCGGCAATCACCAGGTCGCGCATGCGATGCAGCTCGTCGATGCTACGCTGCAAAAGCTCCTCGATGCCGGCACTCGAATGCACGCGACCTTCGTCGACCGAGATGAGCAGGGTCTCGAGCTCATGGCTCAGGTTGCCCATCGCCGTAATGCCGGCCATCCGGGCGCCGCCCTTGAGCGTATGCAGGTGCCGTTTGAGTTCCTCCACGGCCTGCCTCGCGTTCTTGTCCTTGACCCAGAGACCGAAGGCTTTGTCCGTCGATTCCAGCAGTTCCGCGGACTCCTCGGTGAAGATCGCGGCAATCTCCTTGTCGTAATCGGCCTCCAGGTGCTCTGCTTCGGCAACGACCGGCTCCGGCTTGCTCTCCGGTGCGTGTTTCTCCGGCAGGTCCGCAACGGTTCCGTCGGGCTGCAAGGCATTCGCCAGCCTGTTGATATGCTCGACGAGCGCGGTGTAGTCCGCCCGTTTCTGGCCGGGCTTGTTGATATCGCCGACGATTGTCGCTATCGCTTTCGCGGCCGCCTTCAGGGCGTCGATGCCGGACTGCTGGAAACCGATCTTGTAGTCGTAGACACGCCGTACCAGGCGATTCAGCGCACCGGCAACTGCGACTCCCCGCTTGACGTTTGCCATGTTGGCGCTGCCGTGCAGCGTATGGCACGCCCGGTACAGCTTGTCAGTAACTTCGAATGGCGGCTGCCGTCCGTCGCATGCCTTGAGATAGTCGACGATGACCTTGAGGTGCCCGGCCGTTTCTTTCGCAAAAATGTCCAGCAGCACCGGATCCATTTCGAATCCCGGCTGTTCTTCCTCCGCGGCGTGCGCCGGCTTTTCGATCGTGAGCACGGCCGCACCGGGATCGCCTTCGGCGAACGCGCGCGCGCGCGCCACCAGCAGACTGATGTCGCTGCCCGGATCGGTACCGACCTCGAGTTGCTCGATCAGCTCCGGCACGGCGGCCGCCGCCTTCAGGATGAAATCGACCATCGGCGGCGTGCGGACCAGCGTGCGGTTGATCAGCTTGTTGAGCAGGTTCTCGACGGCCCAGCAATATTCGCCGATCCTTTCGGCGCCGACCATGCGGCCACTGCCCTTCAGGGTGTGGAACGAACGCCGCACGGTGATCAACGCTTCCATGTCGTCGGGCGAGTCGCTCCAGGCCGGCAGATTTCGCTTGATCGAGGCCACCTCTTCCTTCGCTTCCTCGATGAAGAGTTCGAGAAGCTCGGGATCCAGGTGCTCCGCATCGGGCGCAACAACGGGCAGCGGCATGACCTCTGTCGCCTGCGGTGAGCCGGCCGCTCCCTGTGCCATCGTCTGCGCCTCGATATCCGCCTGCGGTATCTTCTGCGTGGTCTCGGGCACCTCGCTCGCGGCTTCCTGTTCGAGGCGCATGCCTATGTCGCGCAGAACCGTCAGGCAGGCCTCCGCATTGTCCAGCATGTACCAGGGATCGGTCCGGCCGGCCTTCACCGTCTCCATGTAATACTCGATGCTGACGATGGCATCCGCGAGACGATCGGTTTCCTTCTGCGCAAGCCGGGACGGACCGCCGCCCTGCAGCGTCAGAACGATCAGCTTGCCGATGCGCTCCATGACGTCCATGGCGCGCGTCTTGTTCAACATCAGCAGGCCGGCCCGGATACCCCGCACCAGCGACGGCAGGCTGTCGAGGCCCTGCGATGGCGCCTGTGACGCGATACTCTGGCCGATGGTTTCCTTGATCCTCGCGAGGTTGATGATGCACTCGCGCATGACCGACTCGGCCACCTGCTGGTAGTCGGCCGCATCCTGCGGTGACATGTCGGTTTCGGCCGGCGCAGGCGCATCCTGGGGTAGCGTCAGCCGGATGAGCTGCTGGTCGAGCCGGTCCTCGACACGCAACAGCGTTGAGGCGATATCGAGAACCACATGGTCGTTCGTAGCGCCGCCGCGTTCCACAACCGATTTCAGGCGATCGATCTCGCCATCGATATCGCTGCGCAGTTCACCCAGGCCGAGCACGCCCAGCGTGTCGCTGATCTTTTTCAGGAGCTCGAGCTGCGGCACCAGCTCGGACGACTTGTTCATGCCGGTGCGAACGAAGATATCCAGCACGTCCTTCACGCGCGCCAGGTCCTCCTTGATCGCCGCCGCAACCGTCTTCATCAGCTTGACGCTCGGCGCCGACAGGGCCTCCCGGGCTTGTTCCACCTGTTCGTCGCCCGGCAGTAATTCGGCAAGGTTGAATGCCGAACGAATCTCGCTGATGCGCTTGCCGGCAGAGCTCGACCGCGCCACGTAATACAGCAGGTTGTTCAGGAGATCGTCGACGGGGTGCTTGTCGAACGCCTCGACGCCTTGGTCGATCACGAACTTGATTTGCCTGTCCGCCTGCGCCAGCAGGCGCTTGAGGGAAACCGATGTCTCGAGGCCGCCGTTCTGAAGGGACTCGAGTACACCGCCGGTCACCCACCACAACTGGTACATGTCGTCGCGAGTAGCGGAATTTTCCAGCGCGGCAGTGACTTTCGAGAGTGTTTCGAGGTGCTGCTGTGCGTTGCCGCCCTGGATCCATCCGAGCAGCGCCAACTGGAATTTCGGTCGCAGGCGCCTGGCCACGGTGACCGGGTCCTCCCCGCCGCCCTCGGGCCGCGCCATGGCGGTCTTGCTGCGGCTCGGCGAGAGGTTCAGCAATAACAGGGTGCCTTCAGACAGCAATGGTTCGCCGCGCGCGGCACGCAGGTCGTTGAGCATCGGCAGCAACACGAGCGCGATATCCCGGCCGCCGCCGAGCAGGCGCTCGATATACGACGGCAGCTGGACCATCGAACGCGTCAGTGCGTCAAGCCCGTCCTCCCGGCCCTTACCCGGCCGCAAAGCCGCGAGGTATTTGCAGGCGAGCTCCATCTCCTCGGCGAGCAACGCCGCACCGTAGGTTTCTGCCAGCTGCAGCGCGCCCCGCGCCAGGTGCAGCTGGTCTCCGGCGCGAACGAGCGCCTGAGAGCCGCCGCGACCGTCGACACAATCCTCGACGGCAAGGTGCGCATTTCGGATCGTCTCCATCAGCTCGTTGCTGATGATGGCGAGTGCGTTTATGGGACCTGTAATTTCGCCCTGTTCGCGCTCGTCGCTTATGCCGGTATCGCCCGTCATCTTTGCCTGGCTATCAGCCCGTGCCTGTCTTCTTTCCCGGCTGCATGCGGGTGGCATCGGAGGATGTTGCCGTCATCCGCGTGGTGCCGGATAGGGCATCGCCGGGAAGCGTGAACCCGGCGACGCTCTTTCTGAGCTGCGACGCGAACTCCGACAACTTCGAAATTGCCGCCGCCGTCGCCGTCGTCGCCTTGCCGGTCTGTTCACTGATCTCGCGCAGTTTGGTCGTGCGGCGCGTGACATCCGCGGCCGATCCCGCCTGTTCCCGCGCCGAGCTCGAGATGTTCTGGACCAGGCTCGCAATCTGGTTCGATACCTGTTCGATTTCGTCGAGCGCCGCCCCCGCATTCTCGGCGAGTAGCGCCCCGCCAACCACGTCCGTCGTGCTGCGTTCCATCGACACGACCGCTTCCTTGGTATCCGACTGAATGGTACTGACGAGGACCTCGATCTGCTTGGTTGCGTTTGTCGAGCGCTCGGCAAGTCGCTGCACCTCGTCGGCGACGACTGCAAATCCGCGCCCGGCTTCGCCCGCCATCGATGCCTGGATTGACGCATTCAGCGCGAGGATATTGGTCTGTTCGGCAATATCGTTGATCAGTTCCACGATGTTGCCGATTTCCTGCGAACTCTCGCCGAGGCGCTTTATGCGTTTCGACGTGTCCTGGATGGTCTCGCGGATCGTGTTCATTCCGTCGATCGTGCGACGTACCGCCTCACCGCCCTTGTGCGCCACTTCGACGGAGTGACGTGCGACGTCCGAAGAACGCTCGGCGTTACCGGAAACCTCCTCGATCGACGCGGCCATCGATACGATCGACTCGGTCGCCGCATTGATTTCCCGCCCCTTTCGGTCTGCTTGGCAGCCGAGTCGACCATGATCGCCGTTTCGTTGACGGTCGTAACCAGCTTGCGCAGTTCCTCGATCGCATAGTTGAACGAATCGGCGATCGTGCCCGTAATATCTTCGGTAACGGTCGCTTCCACAGTCAGGTCGCCGTCTGCGAGGCTGCCCATTTCATCCAGCAGCCGCAGGATAGCCTGCTGATTACGTTCATTCTGCTCGCCCTGATCGCGCGCCTGGCGCTCGAAGGCGGCCATGCGCACGTTCAGCAGAACCAACGTGACAACAAGGACGACCGCGAACAGGATCAACCCGAGCGGAATCCAGGGACTCGACAATATCCCCGGCAGCCCACCGCCCGCGCGACCACCACGGAACGCGTCGGCCAACTTATTTGCGGCTGCAGAGACCTCCTGCTGGGCGGTGCCGAGCCCCGTCAGCTGAGCGCTGTTCCGGCGAACCGTGTCGATATTTGCCTCGAGATCGGCGATCAGTGCAGCAAGAGGTTCCACAACCGCCGCCTGGCCGTCCGCATCCAGTGGCACGACATCGAGCGCACTGTTCTGTCCCGCGAGTGCATTGCTCGCGGAACGCAGGTATTCGGCATTCTCGGCAATGGCCGTCAGCGCCGCGCCAGCATCGGCATTGCCTCTCAGCCCGGCCGCAGCGCTCGCGATATCGCTCGCGCGCTGCTGCATTTCCTGGACGACTGCCGTGGAGCCGGAGCGCGAAAGCAGCTCGTCGGTCAGTCTCACGATTTCGTTGCCGGTTTTGCGAATGCCGCTGGCCGCCTCGATCGCCGTACGCCTGCCCAGGATAGCCGATGCCCGTGATTCGAGTTGCTGCCAGTCGGCGCCATTGCCGGGCGCGCCGGAAGCACGCCGCAATTCGGCCATTCGTCCGAGATCACGCTCGAGAGTGTCGAATGCGCCGTCGCGGCCCGCCAGCGCGTTCGCCGTGCGTACGGGGGTGGCCTGCGACAAAGCCGCAAGCTCCGCCTGCCCCGTACCGCCGCCCGGCGGTTGCAGATACACGAGCCCGGCAGCGGCGAGGAGTGCAATCGCGACCAGCAACGCCACGATCCGGAACAGGTTGGTTGTGTCAGTCTTCTTGGCCATGTGGTGTAACCCGGTAATTGACTCCAGCCCGGCAATTCGGCCGCGCTCTCAACGGCGAGATCATTCGTCTGCCGCCTGCAGGAACAAATTGCTCTCGACGAACTCGAACAGGTCGAAAATCGGCCAGCTCTCGTCGCCACGACGGTACTCGCCAGCGAGGTAGCGCTCGCAGCGAACGGCCGTTTCAGGCCGCGTCTCCGCAAATTCATGCTTCGTGAACCGCCTGAACCCCTGAACCTCGTCCACGACGAGGCCGGCCGGTATTTCACGATGATTGACGGAAATCACGCGCGTCGTCCGCCGTAACGTGGTCCTCCCGCTGCCGAGCAGCAGCTTCAGATCGACCAGCGGCAACAGGTGGCCGCGAAGATTTGCGATTCCGAGAAGCCACCGCCTGGCGCCGGGCACGCGCGTCATGGAATCGGGGAGCATCAACACCTCTCGAGCCTGTTCGCGGCTCGCCACAAACTGCTCATCGCCGATGCGGAAACCGATACCGACCCATTCTGAAGGCAAAGCTGCCCCGCCGGCGCCCGAATGCGCCGTGATACTGCGGCGCTCGATCTCGCGCAGCAGCTCAAAGGGCTGCTTGACCAGAGAAGCGAGCTCGACCGGGGCACTCATTCAGTCAGCCATCACCGCGTTTATCTTTGCCACAAGTTCGTTCTCCCCAATCGGCTTCACCAGGTACTCGACGGCGCCCTGCCGCATGCCCCAGATCTTGTCCGTTTCCTGGTCCTTGTTGGTAATGATGATCACCGGAATACTGGATGTTCGCGGGTCCTGGTTGAGCTTGCGCGTCGCCTGGAATCCGTTCATTCCGGGCATCACGACGTCCATGAGAATGCAGTCGGGCCGCGCAGCCTGCGCCTGCCGCAGCCCTTCCTCGCCGCTGTCGGCAACGAGCGTATCGAAACTCGGTCGGCGAATCGTCAATGATAAGAATGACTGCCATCAGTGCTTCCTTATGCAGAATAATGACAAGTTATGCTGCGTCCTAACCGATCTGGTTCGATACGGCGCCCAGCAATTCGTCCTTGGTGAATGGCTTCGTCAGGTATTGCTCCGAACCGACGATCCGGCCGCGGGCCCGGTCGAACAAGCCATCCTTACTCGACAGCATGATCACGGGCGTATCCTTGAACATCTTGTTGTGTTTGATCAGCGAGCAGGTTTCGTAGCCGTCGAGCCGCGGCATCATGATATCCACGAAGATCAGGTCGGGCTGATGGTCCGCGATCTTCGAAAGCGCGTCAAAGCCGTCGATGGCTGTAAATACCTGGCAGCCTTCCTTGGTCAGCAAGGTCTCTGCCGTACGGCGGATGGTCTTGCTGTCATCCACAACGAGAATCTTGAGGCCGTTAAGACGTCGAGATGCACTACTGGACACCGGATTTCCTCACGCTAATGCGAATCTATGCGAGTCGCTTTTTCCAAACCCCCAAATCCCCGAACGAAGGTCGCCAGTACCCAGGTTTCGTTCAGGGAAATGTCTTGTACCATATTGACATAAGTCCCGCTACGACGCGCGCCGCAGACGCGCTGTGCGCCCAAAAAAAGCGCGCGGTCGCCGTGTCGCCTGTATAGTTGGCGCCTTTCGGAATTAACAGGAACCAGTACTCAAGATGGTCACCAAATCGCTGCGCGTCGGCATCGTCATGGACCCGATCGAGTCCATCACGCCCTACAAGGACAGCTCGCTCGCCATGCTTCTCGAGGCGGAGCGCCGCGAGGCAGAAATCCACTATTTCAACCAGTCGGACCTGAAGATCGTTTCCGGCACCGCATTCGGGCGTTCGCGGCGGCTCAATGTCGAGGACGACCGAGCCCGATGGTGGCAGTTCGGTGAAGAGCGGGAGATTCCGCTCGGCGATCTCGATGTGATCCTGATGCGCAAGGATCCGCCGTTCGACATGGAATATATCTACACCACCTACATACTCGATCGTGCCAGGCACGCCGGCGCACTCATCATGAACGACCCCGAGGCGCTGCGGAACATGAACGAAAAAGCCTTCACCGCGTGGTTTCCCGATTGCGTCCCGGAGACCCTGATCACGAGGTCCATGGACGAGATGCGGGCCTTTCTGGCCGAACAAGTGCATGTCGTGATCAAGCCGCTCGGCGGAATGGGCGGCCGCTCGATCTTCGTCATAAGGCAGGGCGACAAGAATGCCAACGTCGTGTTCGAGACGCTGACGGACTACGGACAACAGTTCGCCATGGCGCAGACCTATATCCCCGAGATCTCGCTTGGCGACAAGCGCAT
The DNA here is from genome assembly GCA_009937505.1 of Gammaproteobacteria bacterium. Classification (GTDB taxonomy): domain Bacteria; phylum Pseudomonadota; class Gammaproteobacteria; order Steroidobacterales; family Woeseiaceae; genus UBA1847. Next base: position 8,530 of record JAACFJ010000090.1, on the reverse strand, counting down.
TCTGCTTTTTGACGGCGAACCTGTGCCTTACGCGCTCGCGCGCATACCGTCGGACGAAGACAATCGCGGCAACCTGGTCATGGGCGCCGTCGGCAAGGGCCAGCCCTTGTCAGATCGCGATCACGAGATATGCACTCGTGTGGGGCCCGTGCTACGCGACGCCGGCGTCATATTTGCCGGCATCGATGTGATTGGTGATTACCTGACCGAGGTCAACGTCACGAGCCCGACCGGCATGCGCGAGATCGACGAACAGTTCGAACTCAACACCGCCGGCCTGATGTTCGATGCGATCGAGCAGCGCCTGGGCCGCAATGGGTGACACAGGTCTCAGGCCCGGAGCCGCGGCCGGGATACACTGACACGCAGGAGCGCTTCCCGTACGAGCAGTTCCTGAACCGCGACCTGCAGACCGATCGCGCTTCGAGAAGCGCTGTTACAAGAGGTATTTGTCCTAAGCGCTTGTTTTACTGATAAGTATGGATCATCATTCGCGCCAGCACCGTAGCCCCGACATATGGCCGATTTTGCCCTACAAACGGACCCTCTCGACGAGTTGAGACAGCTCGCCGACCCCCAACCGGACCGGTTGCCGGCGATGCTGTTTCTCGCCGCGCTGCTGCACGGCATCCTGATCATTGGCGTTACTTTCAACCCGGCAATGCTGGACGATTTCAGCGACGCCATATCACTCGAAGTCACTATCGTCGCCGATCCGGACCAGGACATCGACCGGCCAGACCGGGCCGAGTACCTTGCCCAGGCCAGCCAGGAGGGCGGCGGCAATACCGCCGAGCAGGTGCGGCCATCGGCTCCGGCGGAGAACGCTTCGCCGATTGACAATCCGGGCGACGAGACCGGTGACAGCTTCCTGGAATCGACCGAACACCAGGTCAGCGCGGACCAGCTTCTCGCGACTGCGGCAGATCAGGAGCAAGCCGTTACCGACGATCCTCGCCTCGAGCCTCAGCCAGAAACTCATACCGCGCTCGCGCTGGAGTCCGGCGCGGAGACGACATTGCCGTTACCGCAGGACGACAAGGCGACCCTGCTGATCCACGACGACGATCCGCGCCAGCTTGTCATCAGTGCGGACACCCGCGAATCCGTTGTTGCCGCATATCTCGACAACTGGAAACGCCGTATCGAATCCGTCGGCGACGAGTATTTCCCGACGCTCGGCAACCTGGACGGGCTGACCGGCAGCCCCACGCTGGAAGTCAGTATCGACGCATCCGGCCAGCTGGCCGAGGTTATCATCCGCAAATCCAGCGGTTCGCGCGTCCTTGACCAGGCCGCGCTCGACATATTGCGGCGCGCCTCGCCGTTCGATCCCTTCCCGGCCGAGATCAGCACCGAGTACGACAGCCTGCGCTTCGCCTACAAGTGGTTGTTCAGCGAAGAGTTTGTTCCGGCAGCCGCGAGCGTCGCCCGGCAATAGGCTGATCGTTGCGGACGACCGGTTGTACCGGCCGTCACGAGAGCGGATACTGTCCGCATGGAGACCACCGGAACGCTGGCGAATCAGCTGCTGATAGCGATGCCAGGCATGGCAGACCCGAACTTCAGCAGTACGGTGACTCTTATCTGCGAACACAATGACGAGGGCGCGCTGGGCATCGTCATCAACCGCCCCCTCAACCTCAAACTGGGCGGCCTGTTCGAGCAGCTGCAGGTCGAGAGTCCCGACGCCGCGTCGCTGGATCACCCGGTGCTCATGGGCGGGCCCGTCGGCCCGGAGCGGGGTTTCGTGCTGCACGACACCTCGCACAACTACGAAAATTCGCTGGCTGTATCCAGCGAAATCTGCCTGACCCTGTCACGTGACGTCATCGATGCCATGGCGAGCGGCAGGGGGCCCGAGAAATCACTCGTGGCGCTCGGTTACGCGGGTTGGGAAACCGGTCAGCTCGAAGCGGAGATGCTGGCCAACTCCTGGCTCAACGTTTCGGCCACCGCGGAGATCGTATTCGATATGCCGTTCGCGGACCGCTGGGCGGCGGCGGCACAGGCGCTCGGAGTGGACCTGACCCTGTTATCCCCGGAGGCCGGCCACGCCTGAGACCGACTTGCCCGAGACAATTCTGGCATTTGACTACGGCTTGCGGCGCATCGGTGTTGCCGTGGGACAGGATGTTACGGCATCCGCGAGCCCCGTCGGTGTCGTCGCCAACGGCGAAGGCGGTGTCGATCACGACCGGATCCGGGCCATTATTCGCGAATGGCATCCGACGAGGCTCGTCGTCGGCATGCCGACCCACGCCGACGGCTCGCCCGGCGCAATTACCGCAGCAGTCGAGGCATTCATCGGCGAGCTGGCGCAGCACGAACTCCCGATCAGCACGATCGATGAACGCTACTCCTCGCTCGAAGCCGAGCAGGCTCTAAAGAACGCCCGCAGACAGGGATCGCGGGGCCGCATCTCGAAGCAGGACATCGACGCCGCTGCTGCCGTTTTTATCGCGGAACGGTATCTCGCGGGGCGTTAATGTAGAATGCCCGCGCGATGAACGGTGCCAAGCCCGACCAGATTTTCGAGGACGAATCCCGCCTGCAGTTGAACGACGACGGCAACCTGCGACACCTGCTCACGTTGAAGGGCCTCGACCGGTCGCTGCTCGTCGAAATACTGGGGGATGCCGAGAACTACCTCACGCCGACCGGCGGCCTCCCGGCGCGCAGCAACGCGCTCACCGGGCGCACCGTCGCCAACCTGTTTTTCGAACCGAGCACGCGCACGCGCGCATCCTTCGACCTTGCCGGCAAACGCCTCGGCGCCGACGTACTCAACCTCGATGTCAACACGTCGTCCCGGAAGAAGGGCGAGAGCATTCTCGACACGATCTATACGCTAGAGGCCATGCGCTGCGACATCATGGTCGTGCGAGACGCAAGTGCCGGGGTGCCGGCGTATATCGCACGCCACGTCAAAGATCACGTCAGCATCCTCAACGCCGGCGAATCGGACGTCTCGCATCCCACGCAGGGCCTGCTCGACCTGCTGACGATCCGGCGACACAAGGGCAGTTTCGAAAAGCTCGTTGTTGCGATCGTGGGCGATATTCGACATTCGCGCGTTGCGAAATCCACTGGCTGGGGCCTGCACACGCTCGGCGTCGGCGAGTTGCGGTTGATATCGCCGCCGTCGATGGCGCCGGACCCCGACGAGATGCCGTTCGCTCGTATCTGCGACGATCTCGATGACGGCCTGGCCGATGCCGATGTCGTCATGGCATTGCGTATTCAGCGTGAACGCATCAGCGATCTCGAGGGCATCCCCGGCACCGAAGAATATTTTTCAAGCTTTGGCGTCAGCCATGAGCGCATGAAACTCGCCAGGCCGGACGCCATCGTGATGCATCCGGGCCCGATGAATCGCGGCATCGAAATCGAGGGTAGCCTCGCCGATAGCGGCCAGTCGGTGATCACCGAGCAGGTCGCCAATGGCGTCGCCGTTCGCATGGCTGTGCTCGACCGCGTGGCGAAGTCGCTGGAGGGGCATTGATTACCGAGGCGCAAAAACACGCGCAACGTAATCGCGGCACGATCTTCGTCGAACAGGGTGAGGTCCTGGGTCACGAAATCTGGCCGGGAGACCAGTACATCCTGCGTATCCGTGCACCGAAGTGCGCCGCGGCGGCAAGGCCCGGGGCCTTTATCCATATCAGCTGCGATGAGGAACTGCCGATGCGCCGGCCGCTCTCCATCATGCGGGCTACCGACGACTGGATCGAAGTCCTTTACAAGATAGTAGGCGAAGGTCTGCATCTGCTGGCACGCAAGCGATGCGGCGACGCTGTAAGCCTGCTCGGGCCGATCGGCCAGCCGTTCGAACTGCACGAGGACAGGCCCAGGCCGCTGTTGATTGGCGGTGGCGTCGGCATCCCGCCGATGGTCTGCCTGGCGGATGCGATCCGCAACGATGGAAAGGCGTGGAATTCCCTGGCCATCCTCGGTTCCGAAATCCCGTTTCCATTCGAACTGGAGCGTTCGTCACTGCGCGTGGACGGTATCGATGACGCAGTACGGAGCACGATGCCGCTGCTCGAGCACTGGGGTATACCGGCACGCCTGACGAGTCTGCAGGGCTACGAGGGCTGCCATAAGGGCTACGTCACCGACCTCGCGGATCGATGGCTGCAGGGGCTCGGCGACGACGGGCTGGCTCAGGTCGAGATCTTCGCCTGCGGGCCGACACCGATGCTAAAGGCCGTTGCCTCGCTCGCCGCCCGCTACGACCTGCCCTGCCAGGTGTCGCTCGAGGAATTCATGGCCTGCGCCGTTGGAGGCTGCGCCGGCTGCACGGTAAGAATCGATACGCCGGAAGGCCCGGCCATGAAACGGGTCTGCGTCGACGGGCCCGTTTTCGACGCAGCGACCGTCGCCTGGTAATTCGGTCGGGCGCGGCGACGATCGTTATCGTATTCCTCTCGTTGTTGTTATTGTTGCGCCAGGCTTACAGAGCGAGCCGAGCCGTAACCAGGAGAGATGTCCCATGAAACCAGGTCGATTCAAAGTACTCTGGTTGCTGATGCTGACTGCGAGCCTGTCCGGTTGCCCGTCGACGACAGGGCTCAAGCAAACGGCCGATGCTGATGCCGCGCAAACGAGTTCCGGCATATTCGCCTGTGAATCCAGTTACCGGGAACAACGGTTCATGGATGCGGCTGCCGACATGGGCGTCTCCAGCCCGGATGCCGGGGAACTGTATGTGATAAGTGGCGGCGCACGGAGCGACGTCGTTACCGGCTTCGCTCCTGCCCAGGACAGGGGCTCGACCGTCAAACGGGCACTTGCTGCGGTTGCCGGAAAACCGGACCTCAACGCCTTTTACGTGGAAGTCGATATTCAGAATCTTGGCGGACTCAATAATGAACTTGGTCACAGCAAAGCCGATTCCGTTTTCGCCAGAATGACCGCCATCGCGGAGCGTCATATCCAGGGTCTCGAATCCGACTCGTGCAGTTTTCGACATGGCGGCGATGAATTCAGCTTTGTCGTTATAGGCCCGGGCGCGACCAAGGCCGAGATCGAAGCCGCCCTGGCGCAGGCCGATACGGAAATAAGGGAATATATTGCCGATCAGGGCCTGTCCGAAATACCGCACCCCAAGCATCCCGGCGACCGATCAAAACAGGGTGCCGGTATCATCTTCGCCGTCAGCCGGATCGGCGGCCAGGAAACCGTTGAAGAGGTCTACGGTGCGGCCGACAAGATCGTCGAGGCCAGGAAGTCGCAATAGACGAGCCGCCCGGCTCTATGCGCCGAAGTTGACCTTCGCCTCGAGGTCCGCGCGTGAGTCGGCGTGCGACATTGCTTCTTCGAGCGTAATGGTACCCGCCTTGTAGAGGTCGAGTAGCGCGGCGTCGAAGTTGCGCATACCGGCCTCGGAAGAGTCCTTGTGCGCTTCCTTCACGGCGAAAATATCGCCCTTCAGGATCAGGTCCTTGATGTGCGGCGTGTTCAACAGCAGCTCCACGGCGGCCACGCGCTTGCCGTTACGTGAGCGCACCAGGCGCTGCGACAGGATCGCACGAAGATAATGGGCCAGGTCCATGAAGACCTGCGAATGCTGGTCCTGCGGAAACAGGTTGATGATGCGGTCCAGCGTCTCGGCCGAGTTATTGGAATGCACGGTCGCGAGCACGAGATGTCCCGTGCCCGCCATGTCGAGCGCTGACTGCATAGACTCACGGTCGCGGATCTCGCCGATCTGGATAACGTCGGGTGCGGCACGAACCGCGCTCTTCAGGGCGCGGCCATACGACTTCGTGTCGAGGCCGACTTCGCGCTGGTTGACGATCGACTGCTTGTTAGGGTGCAGGAACTCTATCGGATCCTCGATGGTGATGATGTGCGAAGAGGTCTTCTCGTTGCGGTAATCGATCATCGCAGCGAGCGTTGTCGACTTGCCCGCGCCTGTTGCGCCGACCATGAGTATCAGCCCGCGGCGCAGCATGGTGAGCTCCTTGAGCTGTTCCGGCATGCCGAGTTCGTCGAGGTTCGGCAGCTCGCTGGTAATGTAGCGCAAAACCATCGAGATGCTGCCGCGCTGGTGAAACACGTTGACGCGGAAGCGACCGAGCCCGGGCTCCGATATCGCGAAGTCGATCTCGAGTTCTTTATAGAATTGTTCGAGCTGATCGTCGTCCATGAGCTCGATAGCCGCCTGCTTGACCATCTTCGGCGTCATCTCGAGCTTGTTGACGGGCATGATCTTGCCTTCGATCTTGATCTTCGCCGGCGAAAACGGCGCGAAGAAAAGATCGGACGCGTTCTTTTCGACCATCAGCTTGAAGAGCGGCTTGACGTTCATATAGGTGTTTGCCTGCGTATGTGGCTCAGAAAGTCCGGGCCGTATCTTCTTCCATGATTCTCAGGCTCTCGGACTGCTGATCTGCCATCGTCGAATCCCGTTTGCTCTCCAGCTTGATCTTGAGGCGCAGCTCGTTCTTCGAGTCCGCATTACGCATGGCCTCCTCGTAGGAGATCGTGCCTTCCTCGTAGAGGTAGAAGAGCGCCTGGTCGAATGTCTGCATACCGAGACGAGTCGACTTCGCCATGATGTCCTTGATCTGGCCGACGTCGCCTTTGAAGATGAGATCCGCGATCAACGGCGTATTCAGCAAGATCTCCATCGCGGCAATGCGCCCGATGCCACCCTCGCGTGGAATCAGCCGCTGCGAAATGAAACCCCGCGTATTCAGTGAAAGATCCATGAGTAGCTGCTGCCGGCGCTCCTCCGGGAAGAAGTTGATGATACGGTCCAATGCCTGGTTGGCGCTGTTGGCGTGCAGCGTCGCCAGGCATAGGTGGCCCGTTTCCGCGAACTGGATTGCGTACTGCATCGTCTCGCGGTCGCGGATCTCACCGATCAGTATCACGTCCGGTGCCTGCCGCAGCGTGTTCTTGAGCGCATTGTGCCAGCTCTCGGTGTCGATCCCGACTTCACGCTGCGTGATTACACAGCCCTTGTGTGGATGGACGTACTCGACCGGGTCCTCGATGGACACAATGTGGCCCCGGGAGTTCTCGTTACGGTGGCCGATCATGGCGGCGAGCGTGGTCGATTTACCCGAGCCGGTGCCGCCGACGACGATCACGATGCCGCGCTTGTTCATGACGACATCCTTGAGGATCGGCGGCAGCTCGAGATCCTCGAGGGTCGGAATCTCGGTGGTAATGGTTCGCAGCACGGCCCCGATGTAACCCTGCTGAATAAATGCGCTGACGCGGAAGCGGCCGATGCCCTGCGGCGCAATGGCAAAATTGCATTCCTTGGTGGAATCGAATTCCTTGATCTGCTTGTCGTTCATGATGGAGCGCACCATCATGGCCGACTGGTCGGCAGAAAGCGGCGTGTCGGTCGCTTTATGAATCGTACCGTCGACCTTGATCGCCGGCGGGAATCCGCGGGTTATGAACAGGTCCGAGCCGTTTCGCTCGACCATCTTGCGCAGCAGGTTTTGTGTCAGGCGTACTGCTTGCTCGCGTTCCATGTGTCAGTCTCCTCTCCAGGCTGGTCGCCGGACCCCCTAGAAGTTCTCCTTGTTGACCGCGCGGAATCGCGCCTCTTCCTTATTAATCAGGCCCTTCGTCAACAGCTCTGCCAGATTCTGGTCCAGAGTCTGCATACCGGAGCCCTGGCCGGTCTGGATGGCCGAGTACATCTGCGCAATCTTGCCCTCGCGAATGAGGTTACGGATCGCAGGTGTGCCGATCATGATCTCGTGCGCGGCAATGCGTCCGCCACCGACTTTCTTGAGCAGCGTCTGCGAGACGACGGCGCGCAATGATTCTGACAGCATCGCACGGACCATTTCCTTCTCCGCTGCGGGAAACACGTCCACGACGCGGTCGATGGTCTTGGCGGCCGAACTCGTGTGCAGCGTACCAAAGACGAGATGTCCTGTTTCCGCCGCTGTCAGCGCCAGGCGAATGGTCTCGAGGTCGCGTAGCTCGCCGACCAGAATCACGTCGGGGTCCTCGCGCAGCGCCGACCGCAGCGCTTCGTTGAATCCCAGCGTATCGCGATGTACTTCGCGCTGATTGATCAGGGATTTCTTCGACTCGTGAACGAACTCGATCGGATCCTCGATCGTGAGGATGTGGTCGGGCTTGTTCTCGTTAATGTAGTCGACCATCGCCGCAAGGGTGGTACTTTTACCCGAGCCCGTCGGTCCCGTTACCAGCACGATTCCCCTGGGATGCATCGAAACGTCCTTGAAGATCCCCGGCGCACCGAGGTCGTCCAGCGTCAGGATCTCGGACGGGATGATACGAAACACCGCAGCCGAGCCGCGGTTCTGGTTGTAGGCGTTGACCCGGAAGCGCGCAAGCTTGGGAATCTCGAACGAGAAATCCGTCTCCAGGAATTCCTCGTAGTCCTTGCGCTGCTTGTCATTCATGATGTCGTACACCATGCTATTGACGTCCTTGTGGGTCAGCGCCGGCATGTTGATGCGCTTGATGTCACCATCAACGCGAATCATCGGCGGCACGCCACCGGAGAGGTGCAGGTCTGACGCGT
>JAACFJ010000089.1 GCA_009937505.1 Gammaproteobacteria bacterium | reverse complement strand
ACATACTCAAATTGCGACACAACATGACTCCGGATTCTGCATGCCCGAAGCGTACTGACTATTCATTGATATGTCTGCTGTGGGTCAGTAGCGGCCATTCTAGTCCAATTCGGACGAGTGGCAGCTTTGGGGTGGATAGCAGACATACCCAGGCGTGACTCCCGACTTCGTTCAGCCGCCGACCCACTTCGAATTTCAAAACCTCGGCAATCTGATCCGGCGGTTACGAAGTCAGTTTCTTGGCCTCAGGCCGACCCACTTGCAGTGAATCGGTGTGCGCCCGGAGCGCATACAATTCTGCATCGCGGCGGGCGTCGTCCCAGCCGAACTCTGCCGCCGCGAGTTCGGCAATCCTGGCGTAGTGCGTCCGTCCCTGGTCTGCATCGAGACCGATCATCATGCGTCGGTAAACGATATCGACGAGCGTTCTCGGCATCTCCTCGGCCACAACAAAAGCGATTTCCGCTTCCGGCAGCGTCGCCGCCTCGTCGACACAGCCATCGAGTTCGGGCCGCTGCTGCGCTATAGCCGCAATTCCGACGGCGCGCCCTCCGTAGACCCGCAACAGGCGGTCCACGCCCGCGCCCGATAGTGCCGATAATGCGCCGAGCGCGTCGCGGGCCTCCTCGAGCCCCCAGCCTCCCGGCAACAGCGTGTCGCTCGTACGGCACTCGGGCAGCCGGCGCCCGAGCGCCTTGCCCACCTTGTCGACAACGTGCTCGGCCAGGTTGCGGTAGGTTGTCAGTTTGCCGCCGATAACCGACATCAAACCGCGCGCGACGCGCCGGTGGGACTTGATGATGTGCTTTCGCGTGATGGCGGATTCCGGCCCCCCGGTTTGGGCTGGCAGCGGCCGGATGCCCGCGTAGGCGTAATGCACGTCGCCGATAGTCAGTCCGGCAGCCGGAAACACCCGATTGGTCTCGGCCAGCAGGTAGTCGACTTCCGCGCGAGTAGCGCGAACGCTGGACAGATCGCCGTCGTAGCGTGTGTCGGTGGTCCCGATGAGGAACAGCCCGTTCCATGGCAATATGAAGAAAGGCCTGCCGTCGGTATCCGCTTCGACATAAAAAGCATCACGCGGCGCGCCGTCGAATCGGCTGACGATGATATGACTGCCTTTGGTGCCGCCGATGAGGGGTGGAAACCGCTTGCCCGTCTTATTTAGCACCGCGTCCACCCACGGCCCGGCTGCATTTACGACCACCTTTGGCGCGATCTGCGTCCGTTGACCGGTCAGCGTGTCCTCGCAGTTCAGCGAAGCAACCGCCCCGCCCCGAATGACGATGTCGGTTACTTCCGCATAGGTCATGATCTCGGCGCCCGCGGCGCGTGCCGCAAGCACGTTTTCCAGCACGAGGCGTTCCGCGAACGTCACCTGCGCGTCGTAGTAGCACGCTGCTGCGCGCAGCCTGTCCTGCAGGAGGCCCGGTTCCCGCGCCCGAATTTCGTCTCGTCCCAACATCTTGTGGCGAGGCAATGGCTTGCTCCAGGCAAGCAGGTCGTAGCCGATCAGCCCGAGCCGGACCATTAACGGCCCGCGCTTCGCGCCCCGGTAGATGGGGATGCAGATACGCAGCGGCTTGACGAGGTGGCTTGCGATGCGGCGCAGGTGGCGCCGCTCGTGCAGCGATTCGTAGACGAGCGGAATCTCGCCATACTCGAGGTAACGCAGTCCGCCGTGGATCAGGCGGCTCGACGCCCAGGACGTACCGTTACACACATCGCCTTTGTCGAAAAGGACAACCGACAGGCCACGCAGCGCAGCATCACGTGCGACCCCCGCGCCGTTGATGCCGGCGCCGATAACCGCAAGATCGAATGTCCGCGATTCCGCGGTCATCAGGGACGGGTTTGTCCGCTGCCGCGGACCACGTATTTGTAACTCGTCAGCTGCTCCGCGCCGACAGGGCCACGCGCGTGAATGCGGCCGGTGGCGATGCCGATCTCGGCGCCCATGCCGAACTCCCCGCCGTCCGCGAATTGCGTCGAAGCGTTCTGCAACAGGATGGCGCTGTCGACATTGCGGAAGAATTTCCCGGCCGCGCCGTCATCATTAGTAACGATGCATTCGGTGTGCCCGGAACCGTATTCCGAGATGTGCTGGATCGCGGCATCGATGTCGTCGACCACGCGCACGGACAGTATCGCGTCAAGGTATTCGGTGCCCCAGTCGTCTTCGCTGGCCTGCTTCGCTTCCGGGAAGAATTCGACGACGTCGCTGTCGCCCCGGATTTCGCAGCCCGCATTCCTGAGCGCGGTAAGGACGCCCGGCAGCAGCCTTGCCGCCGCACCACGATCGACCAGCAGAGTCTCCGCGGCTCCGCAGATGCCGGTTCGACGCATCTTCGCATTCACGGCGATCTCGGCCGCCATGGCGGCATCGGCCGCTTCATGCAGGTAGACGTGGCAAATACCCTCCAGGTGGCCGATCACCGGCACGCGGGCCTCCTCCTGCACGCGACGAATGAGGTTTTTGCCGCCTCGCGGCACGACCACATCGACCCAGTGCGCCATCGATGACAACAGGTAACCTACCGCGGCACGGTCGGTGGTCGGCACCATCTGCACGCAGTCGGCGGGCAAACCGGCTTTTTCCAGCCCCGACACGAGGCAGGCATGGATGGCGCGGCTGGAATGAAAGCTCTCGGAACCGCCGCGCAGGATGACGGCATTGCCCGATTTCACGCAGAGCCCTGCGGCATCGGCCGTGACGTTGGGCCTGCTTTCGTAAATGATCCCGATGACGCCAAGGGGCACGGCAACCCGCTGAATATTCAAGCCGTTAGGCCGCTGCCACTCTGCCATGACCCTGCCCAGCGGATCCGGCAGCCCGGCGATCGCTTCGAGTCCCGCAGCCATGGCCTCGATGCGGCTCTCGTCGAGCATGAGGCGGTCCAGCATCGCGGCGCTGAGTCCTCGCTCGCCTGCCTCGCGCATATCGATGGCGTTCGCATCGAGGATCTCGGCGTGGCGCGATCGCAATTCAGCCGAGGCGGCGTGCAGCGCCGAATTGCGAGCGTCGCCGCTCGACATAGACAGCTCTCGTGCAGCGTCTCGGGCCTGTCTGCCGAGCCCGTCCATTGCTCGTGAGAGCGAATCAGGTATTGGCGTTTCAGTCGTCACGATCAAATATCACCAGTTCGTCGCGATGCACCATCACGGCGCGGCCCCGGTAGCCAAGCACGGCCTCGATACTCTCCGAATGGCAGCCGACGACCTGCGTTGCCTCGTCGAAAGAATACTCCGCGAGCCCGCGGCCCAGTTCCCGGCCATGCGAGTCCACCAGCGTCACGACGTCGCCGCGGCGGAAATTGCCGATTACTTCGACGACACCGACCGGCAGCAGACTTTTGCCGTTGCGCAGCGCCTGCGATGCACCATCATCCAACCTTATCTCGCCACGGACCTCGAGAACACCGGCAAGCCACTGCTTGCGTGCCGAAGCGGGCGTCCCGGGAGCCCGGAACAGCGTGCATCGACCCCCTGCGGCAAGCTGGCTGAGCGGTCTTTGCACGACGCCGCTCGTAATGATCGTCGAACACCCGGCGTGCGTGGCGATGCGCGCCGCCTGCACCTTGGTTGCCATGCCGCCGCTACCGATATCCGACCGGGTCTCGCCCGCCATGCGCTGCATTTCGTCGGTGATCGCCGTTACCATCGGGATGTGCTCGGCCTGTGGGTCAGCGACCGGATCGGCCGTGTAAAAACCGTCTACATCCGACAACAGGATCAACGCGTCAGCCATGACCAGCTGCGCGACACGCGCGGCCAGCCGGTCGTTATCCCCGTATCGGATCTCTTCGGTGGCTACCGTGTCGTTCTCGTTGATAACGGGCACGACGCGTCTTTCGATCAGGCGCCCAAGCGTGCCGCGCGCATTCAGGAAACGACGGCGGTTCTCTGTATCCTCGGGCGTAAGTAACACCTGCGCCGTGGTGATGTCGTAGTGCGCCAGGGCGTCCTGGTAAGCATGTGCCAGCTGTACCTGGCCCGCCGCGGCTGCCGCCTGCAGGTCCTCGAGCCTCGCGCGCCGCTTGTTGATTCCGAGCACGGTGCTGCCGATGGCAATCGCACCGGACGACACGACGAGCACCTCGTGGCCACGGTGGTGAAAATCCGCGATATCGTCAGCGAGACCGCCAAGCCACTGCCTGTCGACCCGGCCGTCGCTGCCAATCAGCAACGATGAGCCGACCTTGACGACGATACGGCGGAAACCATCGACAGCGAATTCGCTCATCGCGTCAGCCGGACAGACGATGATTCCGGTCGTACGAAGACAGCGTTACTTCACCCGTGGAAACCGCGACGCTGCCGCTGCGCGCGACGGCCGACAGCTGCCCGATGTCAGCGGCGTTGTTTACGAAGTCGTCGACCTCGGAGATACGTCCCGTCAGCTGCAGCGTGTAGCTCGCGGGGTCGTCGTCCAGAACCTCGGCTCCGAATTTTTTCCCGAGCTCGACGGCGCGCGCGAGCCCTCCGGCCGCGAGTTTAAGCTTGATGATCGCCAGTTCGCGCTCGAAATGTTCGCCGAGCGTCATGTCGTGAATATTGACGACGTCGACGAGCTTCGCAAGCTGCGCGTTCAGCTGGGCAATAGCCGCATCGGAGCCGGACACCACGAGCGTCACGCGGGATACGGCGGCATCGTTGGTTGGCGCAACGTTGAGGGACTCGATGTTGTAGCCCCTGCTCGAGAACATCCCGGTTATTCGCGTCAGGGCGCCGACCTCGTTCTCTAACAGTACGGATATCGCGTGTCGCATCGCCTTGTTTTCCCCGTAGAAAAAGAATCGTATGAAACTACATTGCGCTCCTGGATAAACATCCGGCGGCGCAATACAGCGAGTATTGCAATGCAATAAAAATTAGTAAACACTCGATGCGAACCTGTACAAAAAAGAGCGACGGCAAAACGGTGAGCGAACAGGCCAGCGCAGAGCGCACGAGCAGTCATCCCCTGGCAGGCAAAATCATGAGCGGCGCCGATATCGTCGTGCAGGTGCTTGCGGATGAAGGCGTCGACACGATCTTCGGTTACAGCGGTGGCGCGATACTGCCGACCTACGACGCGGTATTTCGTTACAACGAGCTGCATGGCGGCGCTGGCGGCCGCTCACCGATGCCCCTGATCGTGCCAGCCAACGAACAGGGTGCGGGATTCATGGCCTCGGGTTATGCCCGGGCCAGCGGCAAGGTGGGCGTGGTGATGGTTACGTCCGGCCCCGGAGCTACCAACACGGTAACCCCCGTGCGGGACTGCATGGCGGATTCTGTGCCCGTCGTCGTCATCTGCGGCCAGGTGCCGAGAAGCGCGGTTGGTACGGACGCGTTCCAGGAGGCGCCGGTGTCCGCGATCATGGGCGCGGTCGCCAAACACGTATTCCTCGTAACCGACCCGGAGCGCCTCGAAGCAACCATCCGCAGTGCATTCGACCTGGCACGCACGGGACGCCCCGGACCCGTCGTCATCGACATACCGAAAGACGTCCAGAACTGGCAGGGCACATTCATGGGCGCCGGCTCGCTGCCGCTGCCGGGTTACCGCCGGCGATTAAAGGCCGTCACCGAAAACAAGTTGACTGACGAATCCTGCGAACGATTTTTCGAAATGCTTGCCGAATCGGAGCGGCCGCTGATCTATGCGGGCGGCGGAGTAATCAACGCCAATGCGGCGAAGTCGATGCGGCGTCTCGCTTCTGAATACGGTATTCCGGTGACGACTACCCTGATGGCGCTCGGCGCGAGCGATACCCGGCATCCGCTGGCGTTGCACATGCTCGGCATGCACGGACTCGCCTCCGCCAACTATGCGGTCGAGGACTGTGATTTCCTGATCGCCGTCGGCGCCCGTTTCGACGATCGCGTGGCGGGCGACCCTGGCGGGTTTGCACCGAATGCGAAGAGGATCGCCCACTTTGACGTCGACAGCGCCGAGATCGGCAAGGTAAAGCGAGTCGACTGGCATCATGTCGGCCTCCTCGACCACGATCTGGCGGAGTTGCTGGCCTATGGCCGGCGAATCAGCTTCAGCAAGGACTTCGACGTTTGGCACGAGGAGATCGCTCACCTCAAGAAAGAACACTGCCTGAACTACGATCGCGACAGCGAATCGATACAGCCCTACGCGGTCATCGAGGAGATCAACAAGCACGCCAAAGGCGAGGCGATCATCTCGACCGGGGTCGGTCAACACCAGATGTGGGCGGCGCAGTACTTCGATTACCGTGAGCCGCGACTGTGGCTGACCTCCGGCAGCATGGGCACGATGGGCTTCGGCCTGCCCGCAGCCATAGGCGCGCAGTTCGCCCAACCGGACCGTGTCGTTATCGATATCGACGGCGACGGCAGCATGCGTATGAACCTTGGCGAACTCGAGACCGCAACGACATACAAGTTGCCGATCAAGGTCGTCGTTCTCAACAACTACGGCGATGGCATGGTTCGCCAGTGGCAGAAGCTTTACTACGACAGCCGCATGGCGGCGAGCGACAAGTCCCTTCACAGCAAGGACTTCGTCAAGGCCGCCGAGGCGGATGGCTTCGAGTACGCGAAGAAACTCGACAAAAATGAGGATATCGAAGCAGTCGTTGCCGAATTCATGAATTTCGCCGGACCGGCGTTCCTGGAAGTCATCATCGACCCCGAAGCCGGCGTATACCCGATGGTGGGCCCCGGAATGTCATATGACAAAATGATCACGGGCGACTTCATAAAGAGCCGCAGCAAGCCCGAGGGCGAACAGCCCGGTCCCAGCGAGATGTTTTGAGCCGCTGCTCAGAACGGCGATACGTAGATTCCGACATGAAATCGGCAGCAGGCGCTTGCTAGCCTCAGCGGCCAAGCTTGGAGTCCATCCATGGCTACGCAGACCAATAAGACCCGCACGATAACGGGCTTTATCGCGGACCTTCTCGAGTATCCGCGCTGGGTACTCGAACGCGAGGTCGATTTCACAAATTGCCGGTACGGCGGCCATTACAATTCCTTCATCAAGGAATGCTCGGAATGCCAGTTCGGCACTTCCTGCCGCTGGCTCGACCAGAACCGCTCTCGCTCTCTCGAAGGAGCAACCGTCGAAGAACTCACGGATGCGCTCGAGACGGCGATCGAGTACCTGAGAGCCTCGCATCAGCACAAGAGATCCTGCTATTGCAAGACCTGCCGCTGGCTGCGTGAAGCCCGGCATTTCAAGAGCTCGCATCTCAAATAAGCCCTGGACACGCGGGCCTGCTATCCTGCCAGCGTTGAAATTCCCGGCAGGAGAGGATTATGGGGGATATCGCTTTATCGGGCAGCTGTCTCTGTGGCTCGGTAGCCTACGAGCTGCAGGGCGACGCGAGGCGTTTCTACCACTGCCATTGCGAGCGCTGCCGCAAGGCGAGCGGCAGCGCTCATGCCAGCAATATCATCTTGCGGCTGGATTCAATTACCTGGACCGCCGGCGAGTCCCTGACACGCCGTTACAAGGTACCGGAAGCGGAGCGCTTTACCGCCGTATTCTGCTCTGTCTGCGGCAGCCCGTTGCCGCGGGTGTATGACGGAGGAATCGCCGTGGTACCGGCCGGCACGCTCGATCACGAGCCCGACATCGTCCCCCAGGCAAGGATATTCTCCGGCTCGCGCGCAGAGTGGTCCTGCGACGGTGACAGCCTTCCCTGCCATGACACCTACCCGCCCCGGTCCTGACAGCTCGGAGTGGCGCCGTTCCTGTTCCTGTTGCGCTCGGGTATTATGTGAACTGGAGCAAGGACAGCCGACTCTGTGTGAGCGACATTGATACGGTACGGGAGCCGGGTGACCGGGCTATGTTAAGAACGCCGCGACGCGACAATCTGAACCGGATAGTCATCCTCAACCCCAAGGGCGGTTGCGGCAAGTCCACGCTCGTCACCAATATCGCTGCCTGTTACGCGGTTCGTGGCGCGACCCCGGCGATCATGGACTTCGATCCGCAAGGCTCGGCAATGGCCTGGCTCGGACGCCGGCCCGGTGACAGACCGGGAATTCACGGCATCGACGCGCACAAACGATCGATACATGCTACGCGCAGCTGGCAGTTACGCGTGCCGGAGGACACTGACACGCTTCTCGTCGACTCCGCTGCCGGCATCAGCCATGACGACCTGCGGGAACTGACGCGCGATTCTTCGTCCATCCTGGTGCCCGTGCTGCCGTCGATGATGGACACGCATGCGGCCTCGAGGATCATCGCCGATTTGTTGCTGGTTGCGAAGGTCAATCGCAACGAGCAAAAACTCGCCGTCATCGCCAACCGCACACGCAAGAACACCAAGAGCCTGGCGAAGCTCATGCGTTTCCTCGACTCGCTGGGTATCCCGATCATTGCGGTGCTGCGGGACAGCCAGAATTTCGTGTACGCGGCCGAACACGGGATCGGTGTTCACGAGATGCAGCCGTCGCGCGTCCGAAAGGATGTCGAGCAAATCGAACGAATCGTTACCTGGCTGGACGGATGGCAGCAGCGCAGGCAGCGTGGACTCGAAATAACCGGCATGCGCAAAAGTTCCATTTCGGCCGCGGCATCGGCGCGCTAGGGTTCAGTCCGCAGACTCCTGTATCGCTGCAAACTGCTCCAGGTCCACATTGCCGCCGCTAATTACGACCGCCGTGGTCTTCCCCGCGGTTTCAATCTTCCCGCTGAGCACGGCAGCAAGTGAAACGGCGCCGCCTGGCTCCACGACCATCTTGAGATTTTGAAACGCGAAGCGCATAGCGTTGCAGACCTCGCGATCGCTCACCGTGAGCCCGGCATCGAAGAGTTGCCGGTGAATCTCGAATGGCAGCAGGCCCGGGGTCTCGGCGAGCAAGGAATCGCAGATCGAGCGCGAGCCCGCCACAACCATCAACCGCTCATCAGCGGCTATGGAACGCGCCGTATCGTCGAAGTCATCGGGCTCCACGGTACGTATGGAAACAGCCTTGAGGCGTGCTTTCAGTGCCACGGCACTGCCGGCCGACAAGCCCCCGCCGCCGCAATTGATCAGCACCTGGTCGGGCGGCGCCTGGATTTCGAGCGCCTGCTCGGCGATTTCGAGGCCGACGGTACCCTGCCCCGCGATGATGTGCTCGTGATCGTACGACGGCACCAATGCAGCACCGCGTTCCGTAGCGACCTTGCTGGCTATCGCCTCGCGGTCGCCCGTGTAGCGATCGTAGGTGATGATCTCGCCGCCGAGGCGCCGCGTACTGTCAATTTTTGCCCGCGGAGCATCCTCCGGCATGACAATAGCCGCGTGAATGCCCAGCAGCCGACCCGCCAATGCAACGCCTTGCGCATGGTTACCCGAGGAAAACGCCACGACGCCGCGCGTAGTTTCCGCGCCGGAGAGTTGACTCATCAGGTTATAGGCACCGCGTATCTTGAACGAGCCGATGGCCTGCAGGTTCTCGGCCTTCACCAGCACGCGGCCGCCCGCGATGCGATCGAGTTCATCATTACGTATGAGTGGAGTACGTACCGCGACGCCGTCGAGCCGCCCGGCCGCCGCCTCAATAGCCGCAATGTCGATCATTCAGCGTCGGCAGCGAGCCGATCGATTTTGGCCGCACAGATGAAATCGTTGTCGGACAGCCCGTCGATGGCGTGCGTCGTGTAGCTTACGACGCAGTCACCGTAACTGACGGTCAGGACCGGATGATGGCCCTCGACGATGGCGATCCAGGCGACGGCATTGGTGAACGCGACGGTGCGGCTGTACGCGGGAAATGAAAAGCGCCGCGAGATTTGCAGGCCGTCTTCGCTCAGCGTCCAGTCGCCATGGAGACCCTTCATCAGTTCGTCGACCTGCGCCGGAAGCAGCGGCTCTACTCCACCTTCACAGGGTCTGCAGCGCTTGTCAGCGAGATCGGTACTCATTCCGTAACTATAAATCAATCTCGGGCTGCGGCGTCGCTTTTCGATCCGTAAGAGCGGTTCTCGAACCGCGAACCACGATTGATCCCGATCGCATGCCGAGGCGCGCTCCTGCG
>JAACFJ010000015.1 GCA_009937505.1 Gammaproteobacteria bacterium | reverse complement strand
CTGGTCCTCGCTCTCCACCTCGTCGCCCTTGCGGACGCGTCCGAGATTGATGCTGCCGTCTTCGGCAATCAGGATGTCGCCGTAAGGCTTCGTGAAACGCACCTCGGACACGTCGAGTGCATTACCGGCCGCCGTGTAGACGAGGTTCTCGGCCCGCAGGCTCGCCCAACTGCCGAGCCTTGTATCCTGGTCCGATTCCGTTAGCAGGAAATCGACGATCTCGATGTCGCCCGTAACTCTCAGCGGTTCGTCCGCGGAGCTATGCAATTGCGCGTCGACGTTGAGCGCACCTGATTCGAGATGTACGTCGACGCGCGACTTCACGTAGGGGTCTGCAGCGCGTAATTCGAGCGCATCGACTGCAAGATCGAAGTCAAACGACGGTTCCGGCAGTACGGCCAGATGCCCGTCGACCGATATCGAGCCGCCATCGAGTGCCTCGAGCTGGATCGTCGTCGGAAATGCCGCTGATGGTTCGTTGCTGATATCCCGGATATCGATGTCCAGCGATCGCCAGCCAACGTTGGCGGACGGCTCCAGTGTCTGGTCCGCGAGATTCAAGGCCAGCCGGTTGACGACGAGCTGCGCGAGCGACACGCGCCAGGGGTCGCTGGCTGGCGTTGCGGAGCCTGGTTCGGGCTCGCCCTCATCCGGGCCGGTTGCGTCCTCCGCGGGCTGCACGTTAATCGTCCCGTCTGCGCCCCGGAGCAGACTGATGACGCCGTCGTCGAGCGTGAATCCGGCCGCCGAGAGTGTCTTCTCCGGCCAACGCATCTCGCCACCCCACAAGCGCACGAGCGGCAGCCTGAGTACCTCCGTGTCGTCCCCTGTCCGCCCGAGCGCCTCGTTGAAGGTGCGCACCACCAGGTCAGTTACGGACATTTCAAAGTTGCTCACGCGTGCTTCAAGCGTACCGTCGGGGCGCGTGTCGACGCGGTAGTCCAGTTCGACGTCGACACTGCCCTCATCGACGTCGAAACCGACTTCGTGCTTCAGGTAGGCAGAGGTCAGCGGAAAGTGCGACCCCTTGATTGCCGCGCGGCCCTCCGAGCGCAGCGGATTGAGCTCCAGGCTACCGTTCCAGCTCAACGTGCCCTGGGTCTCCGTCGTGATTACGACGTCCTGGAGGCCGGCACGGTCGGGCAGGGTATTGAGCTCGGATATTGCGATATTGATGGGCCCGAATTGCGTGTCCACCGGCTCTGGTGGCACGTCGTCCTGCCAGTCGACGACGCTCTCGGTAATGGCGAAGTCCTGGATGAGCAGACGCGGCGGACCGGACTCTGCCGCCGGTTCGGTAGGCGTGGATTCGGCAGTTTGTTGCGCGAAGAAATCGAAATTGAAATCGCCGTTGCCATCCCGCGCGAGGCGGAGTTTCGGCGAATCGATATGAACTTCGCGGAAGGTCACCGCCCAGCGAAACAACGAACTCAACTGGAAGTTGATGAAGATCCGTTCGACGGTGAGGAACGGATCGCCGCCCGGTTCGTCCAGCGCCAACGCGTCGATTTGCAGGCTCAGGACGAATGGGTTGACCGAGACTTTCTGCAGCTTCAGCTCAGTACCGAGATTGTCCCGGACGGTATTGATGGCCGTGTTCTTTATCAGCCAGGGTGCAAGGAAGAATCCGAGCAGGGCATAGACGACGGTCGTGGCCGCAGCGATGATCAGCGGCTTTTTGTAGCGTTGCGGAATCATTCGCGGTGGCCGCTCCAGGGAAGCTCGAGTCAGGAATTTATCGGCCGGTTGAAATTGCTTCTTTTTCCTGGCCGGTCGACCGATGCTAGCGAAATTCGGGTCTCAATTGCCAGCGGCGTAGACCTGCACCCAGTAGATGTCCCGGCCGTCACCGGGATTGAGGGCATAAGCGATGCCGGTTTCCACGTATTTCGCATCCCTCAGGTTCGCACAGTGCCCGGCGCTATCGAGCCAGGTTGCGGCGATATCGTCCGGCGACGTCTGGCCGGACGCGACATTCTCCGCAACAACCCGCCAGTCGTAGCCCGCGTGCGAGGCGCGCTCGCCGGGATTGCTGCCGTCGGAACCCGTGTGCGCGAGGAAGCTGTTACGCGCCATGTCTTCTGCATGGGCACGCGCGGCCGCGTCCAGTTCAGAAGACCGCTTCAGCGGCGGGCCCGAAGGAAAATCGTTCCCGCCGCAGCGGCCGCCTTCGGCACGGATGTCGTTCAGCCGGCCCAGGACCCGGTCCAGTAGATCGGCGTCATTGGGCGCAGGCAACGGTGCCCCGTCCGCGAGCAGCAGCCAGACCTCCTTGCCGCGCCGGTACACGCCGATATCGGCGAATTCCGGATCGGCGAGGAGATGGCAGAAGTGTTCGGAGAGTTCCCTGGCCACGGCATCGTCCTTGCCCCGGGACGTGCTCACCCGGACAGAGGCCGAGGAGTTTGCCCGGTAGCCGGCAGCCGCAATCGCCGCATTCACCTCGGCACCGTCGGCGACGGCTTCGACAGCGCTATCCAGTTGCGCGCTCGCCACAAGCGGCTTGTCGGGGAGCGATGCCTCGCCGCAATGGCGCGTGCGCACGATGTTCGCCACATCGACCAGGTCTGCTGCGGCGGCCACAGGCGGATCGATAATGAGGGTGGCAAGGAGGAATACGCTGAGGATGAGTGCGTAAAGGCCGTTAGCCGAAGTTGGAGACGCTGTCACTTTATTTCCTCTCTAGAAATGCAGCTCGACCAGGTCGCCATCCGCGACGAAGTGGTCGGGCCCGACCTGCTGGCCGTCGAATACTTCGGTACCCCAGATACGCGCAAACTTGAGTCCTTGCGCGATGTCCTTGTGCACGAGCCTCGCGACATCGGCGATGGTATCGCCGCGGCGCACCGTGAAGGGTTTTTCCCTGTCCGCCGGTTTCCCCGGTGTCTTCGTGTAAACGCGCACGATCTCGAGCGCCTGGAACAGGAACGGCCCGAGTGCATCGACGCCGTCTCCGGTTTCCGCTGACATTGTGAGCGCCGGAAACCGCAGCCCGAGGAGTTCCTCGAAGATTTCGACCTCTTCCGGGTCGGGATCGAGGTCGCTCTTGTTGGCGATCAGTACCGTGGGAAGATCGAGACGAAACGGATCGTCGGATTCATCCGGCTCGCCGGACTCCAGGCCCGGCCAGGCGGGCGTAAGGAAGATCTTCTTTTCCCTCAGGCGTTCGAGGATGACGGGAACGTGCTCGAGGCAGTCGGGATCGCTAACGTCGATGACCAGCAGCGCGCCATCGGCAGGCTGCAGCGCATTGACAAGCCACGGCTCCATGAAGTCGCCCGACACCGGTGGCAGATCGACCAGCTGGAAGTGCACGTCTTCATGGGGAAGCATCCCCGGTACCGGCAGGTGGGTGGTGTACGGGTAGGGTCCCACGTCGGTCCGCGACCCCGTGAGCCGGGCGTGCAGGCTCGATTTTCCTGCGTTGGGTGGCCCTATGAGGCACAACTGCGCGGCGCCGTCGGGGCGAACGACATGGGAAGGCCCACTCCGCTGACCGCCCTTTTTGGGACCAGCGAGTTCCTCGGACAGCTGCTTGATGCGCGTCTTTATGTCGGCCTGCAGGTGGTCCGTGCCCTTGTGCTTGGGGATGGTGCGCAACATCTCCTTCAGGCAGACCAGGCGCTCCTTCGGCTCGCGCGCGTTGCGATACGCCTCCTCGGCTTTCTTGTATTCGGGCGTGACGTTGGTGGGCATATGGCCGGATTTTACCTGACGGGACCATATCCCTGAGCGATCCCGTGCCTATCCGATTGAATTTTTTCGGTCCTCAGGTTGTCATACTGCAGGTCGATTATCGGGGGAATTAGCTCATGCCCTTCAACAGGCGCCAATTCATCGAGGTATCGCTGGCGACGGCGTCGCTTGCCGTGTTGCCGGCAGCGAGGCTCGGTGCGGCTGACAAGAAACTCAAGATCCTGTTCCTGGGTGGCACCGGCTTCCTCGGGCCGCACACCGTGCGGTACGCGCAGGAGCGCGGTCACGACGTGACGTTGTTCAACCGCGGGCGCACCAACACCGATTTGTTCCCGGAACTCGAGACTATCATCGGCAACCGCGATCCCGAGATCGACGACGGGCTGAGCGGCCTCGAGGGCCGGGAGTGGGATGCGGTCATCGACACTTCCGGGTACGTGCCGCGGATCACAGGCGCGTCTGCCGAGCTGCTGGCGGGCCGTGTCGGGCAGTACCTGTTCGTCTCGACCATCTGCCAGTACGACAACTGGGCGGAGGGTGGCACGAACGGTTCCGAGGATCGGCCAGGGGCGACGCTCGACGACCCGACCACCGAGGATGTTCGTACGCATTACTGTGCGCTGAAAGCGTATTGCGAACGTGCCGTCGAAGAAGCCATGCCCGGGCGTGTCACGCAGATACGGCCCGGCCTGATCGTCGGGCCTCGCGACGGCTCCGATCGCTTCACCTACTGGCCGGTCCGCATCGACGAGGGCGGCGAAGTGCTCGCGCCCGGGAAGCCCTCGGACCTCACGCAGTACATCGACGTTCGCGACCTTGCTCGCTTCATGGTGCACTGCCTGGAGCAGGGACTCGCGGATACCTACAACGTTGTCCGCAAACCGATGCCTTTCGGAGATCTGCTTTCCGCCTGCGTGACTGCTATCGAGTCGGACGCCGAACTTACCTGGGTATCGACCGATTTTCTGGCCGAGCACGACCTGCAGGCCTGGAGGGATATTCCCGCCTGGGCGGACTCGGACAGTCCGCTGGCGGGCTCGCTGACCTGGTCGGCAGACAAGGCGCTCGCCGCAGGACTCACGATCAGCCCGATCGAAGACACCATTCGTGACACGTTGGCGTGGTTCCGATCGCTACCCGAAGAACGTCAGGCCACGCTGCGTGCAGGCCTGAGCCGTGACAAGGAGGCGTCGGTGCTGCAGGCATGGCATAGTTCCGGGCGGGCCGAAGGCACCTGAGCCTCTGAAATTATGCCAATCCCGATTTCGATCGTGGTTGCGCCGCACCCAACAACCGCTTAACAGAGTAAAACCATGAAAAGAATCTTCTCTCTCACCACTCTCGTGGCTCTCGTATCCTTTTTTTCGGCAGTCCACGCCGCGCCGCTGACGCTCGAAGACGTCAATTCGCTGAAACAGGTGACGGCCGCGCGCTTGAGCCCTGACGGAGAACGCATCGCCTACCTGCTGCAGGTGCCACGCGAGATCTACAAGGATACAGACGGGCCGCCGTACCACGAGCTTCACGTCACTGACTTCGAGGGCAACTCGAAGCCCTACGTAAGCGGCGATATCGACATCACGGATATCGCCTGGGCAATGGACGGCGAGTCGATATTCTTCCTTGCGAAGCGCGACGCTGAAGCCGACTTCAATTCTCTGTATCGGATCAGGGTGGATGGTGGCGAGGCGGAGCAGCTGTTTACGCATGTCAACGGCATACAGCGAATCTACCCGTCGCCGGACGGCGGCAGCATTGCGTTCACGGCAACGGACGCGCCGCCCGAGAAGTTCAAGGAACTGCAGGAAAAGGGATTCAAAGCTGTCGTGTACGAGGAATCGGTATTTCCAACGAAGGTCTGGATGCTCGACCTCGAAACGTTGGAGGCGGAAGCCCACGAGCTGCCGGGGTCCGCGTCCGATTTCGCGTGGTCGTCTGATGGCGGCCGCTACGCCGTTGCCCTGGCGCCAACGCCGCTTGTGGATGACTCCTATACGTCGCGCGATATTCACGTGGTCGACACGGCCAGCGCAAAGGTGCAGGGTAAAATGGGGTCGATAGGCAAACTCGGACCGTTCGCTTTTTCTCCGGACGGCGAGCGAATCGCGTATATCGGTAGCGTCGACATCAATGACCCGAGCTCCGGTCGCTTGTACGTGACGTCATCGTCCGGCGGGGAGCGCCGCGAAGTCGTTCCCGAGTACCTGGGACACGTCAGTAATTTTGTCTGGTCAGACGACGCTAATATCCGCTGGCTCGGTAACAGGGGTGTGTATACGGAGTGGGCCACCGCGTCGGTCTTCGAGACCGAGTCGCCCGGAAAGGAACCGCAGTCGGGGCCTATAATCCGCACGGTTCACGGCAACCCGGGCCAGGAAACCGTTGCGGCAATCGCGGATTCGCCGCAGCATCCGCTCGAGCTCTATCTATTGCGGGACAACGCGGAGCCACTGAGGCTGACCGAGTCGAACCCGTTCCTCGGCGAGAGAGAACTCGCGAAGCAGGAAGCCATTACGTACACGGCACGCGACGGCCTGGAGCTTGATGCCATCCTGATTCATCCGGCCAAGCGCGAGCGAGGTGGTAATCCGCTCGTGATCATTGCGCATGGCGGACCCGAAGCCCATTACTCGAACGGTTGGATGACCGGCTACAGCCGGCCAGGGCAGGTATTCGCCGCCGATGGCTACGCAGTTGTCTATCCGAACTACCGCGGCAGCACCGGGCGGGGCGTCGAGTTTTCGAAACTCGGCCAGCATGACTATGCCGACGAGGAGTTCAATGACCTCGTGGACGCGAAGCGGCACCTCGTCGAAGAGGGGCTCGTCGACGCGGACCGTGTTGGCATAACCGGGGGCTCTTACGGTGGTTACGCGAGCATGTGGAGTGCCAGTGCCCTGACCGACGAATACGCAGCGGCAGTAGCCTTTGTCGGTATATCGGATCAGATCTCGAAATTCGGCACCGGGGACATACCTTACGAAATGCACAACGTGCATGCACTCGCGTGGCCCTGGGACGACTGGATGTGGCTGTTGGAACGCAGCCCCATCTATCACGCGGACAAGACCAAGACGCCACTGCTGATCATGGGCGGCGACAGGGACCCCCGGGTTCACCCGAGCCAGTCCCTGGAGATGTACCGGTTCGTCAAGATCCGCACCGACACACCCGTTCGACTGGTCATTTACCCGGACGAAGTGCACGGTAACCGCAACACGGCCGCGCAGTACGACTATTCTCTTCGCCTGGTGCGCTGGATGGACCATTACCTGAAAGGTCCGGGAGGCGAACCGCCACCTTACGAACTCGGCCATGCGGGCAGGCTCGAGGCGTCTGCCGAGGAGTAGCGAGCCGTCACCGGGATCTCTGCTGTGGGTCTTGCAATCACGGGATTTCGAGCCTGCAGGAGGCCTATACTCATAGCCTGAATGATCAGGATCCCGACATGGTTCGTCTTCGTCGCCTGGCTGCTGCCGGTGGGCGCCATTGCGGACCAGGTACCCGCGCAAGGCAAACTGCTCATAGCGACCGAGCTCGTGCAGGGCGAATTGTTCGAACAGACCGTCGTACTGCTTCTTCACTATGACGAGACGGGCGCGTTCGGGCTGGTCGTCAATCGCCCGACTGATGTGAAGCCCGAGGAGCTTCTCGCAGACGAGGATGCTATCGAAGGATACAGCGGCACCCTGTTCTGGGGCGGGCCGGTGCAAATGGACAGCCTGCGTGCGTTGCTGCTCACGGACACGCCGCCCGCGGGTGCGGAACAGATCATCGAATCCGTCCACCTCGTATCCTATGAGGACGCTCTCGAAGGCGTGCCCAAGGACCCTGCCAGCGTGCGCTTTTTTATCGGCTATGCGGGCTGGGCACCGGGACAGCTGGACAAAGAAATGGCACACGGGAGTTGGCGGGTCCTGCCTGGCTCGAGCGAACAGGTCTTCGCAACAGAGCCGCGGACGCTCTGGAAGCGGCTGACGCCGGCGCAGGAACAGCGCGCAGCCGTACAGCCTTAGACGAGTTAGCGCATTGCTGATACCGAGGAGTCGGTATCCACAGCAGCATGGGCAAGGTGGCCCTGGACGAATTCAACGTGCGGCTGGATCTCGATCGCGACCGGGATTCGGTGATCGATGACTCGATATTGATCACCTGCGTGACGTCCGGGTATCGCGATTGGATCTGCCCGTGATGGTGATATGCCGGAGCAGCCAGCCGGGTAAGTACAAGCCAGAATTGCCAAATTTTCGGCTTGCTGACAGTCTGGAAAATGGCACAAAAGTGTCACCTGAGGACTTCAATCCCAGCCAAAACCGGACAAGTTAGTCATGACCAGCATGCAGACTGTGTTCATTAACCCCGAGCGCTGCATCGGTTGCCGGCAATGTGAATTCGCCTGCGCTGTAGCGCACTCCGAAAGTAAAGATCCAGCTCTGGCTTTCGCCGAGGAACCGGTTCCCAAATCCAGAATCCATGTTTCGCCCGAACGGGCGTATAACATGTCGGTCCCGTCCTGCTGTCGTCACTGCGACCCGGCGCCCTGTGCGCAGGTTTGCCCGACCGGTGCTATGGCGCGCGATACCGGTCACGACCTGGTTCTCGTCGACGTCCACAAGTGCATCGCCTGTGCGATGTGCGCGATGGTGTGCCCGTTCGACGCGGTGACATTTTACGCACAGGCGAACGGCATGCCGGCGCGTGTCGTTGCCACCAAGTGTGACGGCTGTATCGAACGCCTGGATAACGGGCAGGAGCCGGCATGCGTCGAAGCCTGCAAGGTGGACGCATTACTTTTTGGGGACCTCAATACATTGATTGCGACTGACAGGCTGGACGTGTCCGACGCGGTAATTGCGGCCATGAAATCGCAGGCGCCTGTCGACAAGCCACCCGCAACCGTCACCGGCTGGCGCGTCTGGGGTGAGTCCGCGGCCCACATCAGAGAGGAAATCTGACATGGATACTCCCGATAAACTGAGCAAGCTGAGTATCAGCAACGACGCTCGGGAAATGCTCATACGCGCGCGCGAGGAAGGCATCGAAACCGTCTGGGACCGCCTGGCGGCCCAGCAACCTCAGTGCGGCTACTGCTCCATGGGTGTGAGCTGCCGCAATTGCGCCATGGGGCCATGTCGTGTGGACCCGTTCGGCGAAGGGCCCCAGAAAGGCGTCTGTGGTGCCGATGCCGACATCATCGTCGCGCGAAATCTCGGCAGGACCATTGCCGCGGGCGCCTCGGCGCACTCGGATCACGGCCGGGACATCCTCGAAGTCTTCCAATCACTGGCCGCCGGCGAGACCAGCGGCTACGAGATTCGCGACGAAGCGAAACTCCTGGCGCTTGCTAATGAGTGGGGTATCGAAGTCGGCGACAGGGGCGTTTCCGAGGTCGCGCGCGAACTTGCCGATGCCATGATGGAAGACTTCGGTAGCCGCAAGGATCACGTCGGCTTCCTCGACCGGTTGCCCGAGCAGCGCAGGAAGTTGTTCGAGGAGCTCGGCATTACGCCCAGGGGTATCGACCGCGAGAACGTGGAGATGCTCCACCGCACGCACATGGGGGTCGACAACGACTACGCGAATACATCCCTGCATGGTCTGCGTACCAGCCTGTCCGACGGTTGGGGCGGTTCCATGATCGCCACCGAACTGTCTGACGTGATGTTCGGCACGCCCAAACCGATCAAGTCGCGCGTGAACCTCGGCGCGCTGCGCGTCGAGTGCGTCAACATCGCGCTTCACGGCCACAACCCGCTGCTGTCGGACGTCATCATGCAGGCGGCAGAGGATCCGGAACTCGTCGCTCTGGCGCAAGAGAAGGGTGCGCAAGGCATCAACCTCGTCGGCCTGTGCTGTACCGGCAACGAACTGCAGATGCGCAAGGGGCTGCCGATGGCCGGCAACCACCTGATGCAGGAGCTGGTACTCCTCACCGGCGCGCTCGACGCGATGGTTGTGGACTATCAGTGCATCATGCCGTCCGTGACGGATGTGGCGAAGTGTTTTCACACCGAGATTATCTCGACTGCAGACAAGGCCCGGTTCGCCGGCGCGACTCACGTTGCCTTCGATCCGCGACGTGGGCTCGAGATCGGGAAAGAAATCGTTGCGCTCGGTATCGAGGCCTACGTGAATCGTAACCCGGATCGCGTCAGGATCCCGGCCGGCACGATGGACATGATGGTCGGTTTCTCGGTCGAGGCGATTCTCGAGGCGCTGGGCGGGACGCCGGAACCGCTCGTCGAGGCCATCAAGGCGGGCAAGATCCGCGGCGCCGTCGGCGTGGTCGGCTGTAACAATCCGAAGATCCCGCAGGACTATGGCCACGTCACCCTCACCAGGCGGCTCATCGAGAACGATATTCTCGTGCTGGTCACGGGGTGTGCCGCGGTTGCCAATGGCAAGGCCGGGCAGATGTTGCCCGAGTCCGCCGACATGGCCGGCCCAGGTCTCTCGGAGGTCTGCAAGGCGCTCGGCATTCCGCCGGTACTGCACATGGGCTCGTGCGTGGACAATACGCGAATCCTTACGCTTGCCGCAGCGCTCGCCAACTACCTCGGCGTCGACGTTTCGCAACTGCCGCTGGCTGGTGCGGCGCCCGAATGGTACTCGGAGAAGGCCGTATCGATCGGCGCCTACGTCGTCGCGAGCGGTATCTTCACGGTGCTCGGCGTACAGCCGCCAATCTTCGGCAGCCAGAAGGTCGTGAAGCTGCTCGCCGAGGATCTCGAGGAGGTTGTCGGGGCGCGGTTTGCCGTCGAACCCGACCCGGAGGTAGCCGCGAAGCTGATTTGCCGTCACATCGAGGCAAAACGTGAAGCACTTGGGTTGCCGTTCATCGCCGCCGCCGCCGCCCCGGCCGACAAAGTTGCCTGAGGGCGTCGCGATGTGTGATACCTGCGCCGAACATGCTCATGAGCATACGCACGGAGAAGAACACCACCGCCATGGCCTGCCTCAACACGCGCACGGGGATGATTTCCGTGTCGTCGTTACTGGCAAGGGTGGCGTGGGCAAAACCACACTGACCGCAATGCTTGCGCGCCGCATGTCGCGGCGCGGCTACCGGGTACTCGCGCTCGACGCCGATCCGCAGATGAACCTGCCGTATGCGCTCGGCATCGAGCACGGAGACGTGCGCCGCCTGGTGCCGTTGAGCGAGAACACCGACTACGTGGAAGAGAAGACCGGCGTTCGTCCCGGGGAAGGCTGGGGCCTCTTCTTCCGCCTGAACCCGGACGTCGATGACGTGGTCGACCGCTTCGGCGTGCGCGGGCCGGACGGCGTTCGATTGCTGGTCATGGGCAACACGGTGCAGCCGGCGGCAGGATGCCTGTGCCCGGAGAACGCGCTTCTCGCCTCGGTAGCGAACGCCATGAGCCTGCGGCATGACGAAGCGATCCTTATGGACACCCAGGCGGGCTTCGAGCATTTTGGACGAGCGCTCGCCAAAGGGTTCCGTCACGCCGTCGTCGTCACGGACCCGACCTTCAACGGCTTGCAGGTCGCATTGCGAGCTGCGCGGCTCGCCCGGGAGCTCGGCATCGAAGCGATTCACCTCGTCGTAAATCGTGCGCGGAACGCGCTCGATTTCGATCGGTCACTTGGCAGGCTCGAGGCCGAGGGCGGCTTCCCGTTCACCAGCCGTCACTGGCTGCCGATGGATCCCTTGCTGCCCCGGATAGAACCGTCGATCAGCCCGCTGTTCGAGCGGCCCCCGACGCCTTTCGATCAGAGAGTTGAAGGACTGCTCGATACGCTGCTGCCAATAGAGGAGCTGGTGAGAGAATGCGTGTCCTGATCCTCGGTGCCGGGCCGGCCGGTCTGACGGCAGCGCGGACCCTGCGCGAGCTGGCGCCGTCCAGGTTGCTCGACCCGGCAATTACGATGGTATCCGCGGAATCGTTTCCGCCGTACTCGCCGCCGGCGATGGCGGATCACTTCCTCACCGGCCGGGAAGAGACGCTCTACTGGCAGGGCAAGGACGTTTGCGACCGCTTGCGTGTGGACTATCGTTGCGGTGCGCCGGTCGAGGCCGTTTATCCCGAACAGCGGCAGGTCCTGTTGCAGGATGCCCGCTACCTCGACTACGACAGGCTGGTCATCGCAACCGGCAGCCGGCTGCACGCGCCGCTGCAGGGCTATGATCTGCCTGGTGTCTACAACTTCAAGTCGCTTGCAGCGGCTCTCGGGTTGGTCGAGCACGTAAGAAAGGGCGACATAAAGAATGCCCTGGTCGTCGGTGCCGGCTTTATTGGTGTCGAAGTCGCGGTGTTGCTACAGGCACTCGGCTGCGCCGTAACGATCATCGACAAACAGTGGGTAATGCCGAACATACTCGACGAGGAAACCGCCGAACTGGTTCGTCACGACCTCGAGTGTCGCGGTATCGTCGTGCATCAGCACACCGAGGCTTTGCGATTCACGGGCCGGCGACGCGCCAGCGGTGTGAAGCTGGCCAATGGCGAGAAGCTCGTCGCGGATGCCTGTATTGCTGCAACGGGCGTCAAACCCAATGTGTCGTTCCTCGAAGATTCGGGTCTGGACATCGGCTGGGGAGTTCGCGTGGACAATCGCATGCGGACGAACCTGCCCAGCATCTGGGCTGCTGGCGACGTAGCGGAAACGTTCGACCGGATGAGCGGCGAGCGGTACGTGCATGCGATCTGGCCGAACGCTACGTCCCAGGGTGAGGTGGTCGGGCGCGACATGCTCGGCTTCTCGGCCGACTACGAGGGCGCCGAGAAAATGAACAGCATGAAGCACCTCGGCCTGCCGATGATGGCCGTCGGCGAATCCTCGGGAGAAGAGACCCTGCGCCGGCGCGACGGCGACACGCTTCGCAAGATCTTCCTCGACGAGGGCAGGATCGTCGGCTTCCGCTTGGTCGGAGACATCCGGGGCGCGGGCACTTACCGGGCGTTGATGCTCAAACGTACAGACGTCGGCCAGTTCGGTGAGGACTTGCTGGACCCGCGATTCCGCATAAGCCGATGCGTATCACCCGAGGTCCTTCACCACTAGTGCCGGGGATCGGGCACCCTCGCCGACGATTGTCGCAATATGCAGCACGAACGGCCTCACTGCATCGACCGATGCCTGTTGCAGGTTCGGGGTTAGTCGTTCTGCCCGACCGATGCGCTGCGAATAGCCAGCCGCGTAAAGACCGGCCCGACCGTTTCCAGTATGACCGTTGATGCGACGACGACAGTCAGCACGACCGGCGCCGATTCTGGAAATCTCTGCGCCGCGAGCAAAGCCATTCCGATCGCCACACCAGCCTGCGGCAGGAGCGCGAGCCCGAGCCAATTCCGTATTGGGGGGCGGGCCCGGACGAACCGGCTACCCAACCGGGTACCGGTGTATATGCCGCCGAATCTCGCCAGCACGTAGACCACCGTTACGCTACCGGCAAGCAGCAGGGCGTCGACTTCGAGCGATGCACCGGCAAGCACGAAGAACAACACCATGAATGGCCATTCGATGCCTTCGATGGCATGGAACGGCCTGTCGTGATGCGATGCGAGGCTCGCGACCATAATGCCCATGACAATCGCAGTCAGAATCGGCAGCAGGTCAAACCATGCCGCGATTCCGGCGCCGAGCAACACGAACCCCAGTGCCTCGGCGAGCATGGGCTCACCACGGCGGATACGCCCGGTCAGGTAGGCCATCGGCGCGCCGAGTACGACGCCCAGCAGTATGCTGCCGCCGATATCAACGAGACCCGCAACGATGCTTGCCCCAGTCGCGGCTTCTCCGCTCATGATCCCGGCCGCGGCCAGCATCAGCACGAAGATCAGCAGGCCCCAGATATCGTCGACGGCAACGATCGAGAGCAGCGTGTCGACGAACTCGCCGCTCGCGCCGCTTTCGTGAACGATATCGTAGGTGGCTGCAGGAGCCGTCGCCGGCGCGATCCCGGCGAGCAGCAACGCCATGATGGGATCGAGACCCAGGAGCAAGAGCGTCACGGCAACGAATAGCCATGCGCCGAAGACCTTGAACAGGGAAATAGTGATTACCTGCGTGCCACGTTTTCTCAACGCCGGAATCGAAAGCTGGTGACCCAGGAGGAAGCCGATCAGCGCGAGGCCGATGTTCGTCAACTCCGGAAACCACTGGTCCACAAAGCTTTCGGGTATGAGCGATAAGCCGGCTGGACCGGCGGCAAGGCCACCCAGCATAAGCAAGGTTACGCGGGGCAGGAATGTAGAACGTCCCAGGATATCGGCGATGAAGCCGATGAGAAAAAGCAGACCCAGGACCAGTGGAATGGACATCCAGGTATTCTGGTGCTCCTGCAGGTAATAGTTCAGTTCTGTAGCCTTACCACGGAATACACGTCAGGCGAATACGGAAAACCCGATAATGACTGGCAGAAGTTACGTTTGAATCATTGGCTCTGCTGACTTTGCGCCTGACCACAGGTGTTCGCCTCAAGGTTGTATGTTCCCGCGACATGTTCCTCAACCTGGCGGCGGCTGTCCGGGTCCTTCTCGAGGTCCAGATACTTGCGCCAGTTTTTCAGGGCCATCGAGCAGTCTGCCAATCCTTCGTACGCAAGCGCGATGTTCCAGTAGTAAGCGGTCTTCCACGGCGCGATACTGATGGCCCGCTCAAAGAATCTGGCCGCCGGTGCATAGCGTTTGCGCGCAAGTTGCACTTCACCCATGTGGTTGAGCACCGAAGGTTCTGGATTGTCCCACTGAAGACGATACGCGCGATCGACCAGGGTCTCTGCTCGCTCGAGATCGCCGAGGTCGAGGTAGATGACGCCCAGGTGCTCCAGGGCCTTCATTTCCTTGCCGCCGCTCAGTTCTATCGCTTGCTCGAGAGCTGCAATTGCACCGTCCTGATCACCGCTGAGGTAGCGATACATTCCAAGGTTGCTCCACGCCCTGCTGGAGTTCGGGGCTTTTCTCACCGCGTCCGCGTTCAGTGTCAGCGGGTCTTGCCACAGTTTCGTGCGTTGCGAGGTCGATACTGCCAGAGCGAGCGCGATCACCAGTAACACCGCGATAGAACCGGGCGCATATTTTGGTAGTCGATGGCATAGAGCGAGCAGCCCCGCGCCGGCCAACACCGCCAACCCGACCATCGGCATGTACATCCTGTGTTCGAATACCAGCTCGAGCGGTATGAACGAACTTTCGATGACAAGGGTCATCGCGGGCCAAAGCAAGAGGAAACCGAGCAGCCGGGTTTGCGGCCGGACAAAGAGCCGCAGCGCCGTGAAGATCAGCACAGCAATTCCCAGCAAGCTCAGTAGCGTCGTCGGCGGGCCCAGGAGCGATGTGGATACCGCGAAGTCATGTTCCAGGGAAAATCTGCCCGGCAGAGGCCAGAGGATCAGCGACAAGTAGAAGAATATTACTCTCGGCTGGGTCAGAAGCCGTTCTTCCATGCTGAATGATCGAGTCTCGTAACCCGAGAGGAAGCTATTGCTGACAGGGCCACTGCCCAGTGCCAGGTCCGTTGCGACCAGGGCCAGGCCAACAAACGGCAACGCCAGCAGCAGAACGTCCAGTTTGTTTTGGACAAGCACCTGCCCATGGCGGACAACGCCGTATTCGACGGCGAGTACGAGCAGCGGCAGTATCCATGCATTCTCTTTGCTGAATGCACCGAGTACGCCGAAGAGTGCCGCGGCGGCATACCAGGCGATATGTCGCGTCGAATCGGCGCGGCGCGCCTCCAGGTAGCAGGTTAATGAAAGCAGCACGAATAGCGTTGCCAGGATTGCCATACGCTGCACGATCAGGTTCACAGCCTGGCTGTTTATCGGATGCACGGCCCAGAGCAGTGCAACGCAAAAAGCCGCAAGCAATACGGTCCGCCTGTTTTCTGTCTGCAGACGGCAGAGCAAACGGTAGGCAAACGCAAAAACCGCGAGTGCGGTAAGCGCGTGGAGAAATACGTTGGTCTGCAAGAAGGCCCTTGCCTCACCGCCGCCTCGCCACCAGTCGACTGCGAAGGTCAGCGAGGGGAAGTTGCGATATTGGAGCTTCGGGTTGGCGAAAGCGTCGAGCAGTGCTTTTCCGCTTGGCTGCTCCATGCGGACCGGGCCATAGTCTACGATGTTGCGGTGGTCGTCGAAATGGAACTCGTTCCCGGGCGCCTCGCGGTAAGTCAGGGCGACGATGATTGCCAGCAATAGCGCAAGGCCCACAACCTGCAATGCGCGGACCTTGTTCGAACCGGATCCTGGTAACAAGCCGTTCATCTACTGTCCCGTGAAAATTTCGTCCCCCGTCTGCCAACAAGGCTACTACTGCATCCGCACGCCGGACGCAAGACCAGCTATCGGTGCTCGCTCTACTTTTGGAGGATTCAGTCTGCCGTTATGCTGTGATATTCGTGGCGGGATTGTCCGGCAGGGCGTCCTCGCAGGGATTACCATACGTAATTGCGTCGATGATTCGCCGAGGCCGGTTTGCCACGATCCGTATTGCTCATCACCCTGAAGGATGCCGCGTGTATCTAAGGCGCACTCTAAACCGGGACAGGCGGATTGCCGCCGCAGCACGAAGACTTATGGCAATGGCCGCGGTCGTCTATTGCTTGACGCCAGCGCAAGCGGCACCGGGCGATTTCCCACACTGGGACGCTGAGGCCTGCAGCGCCTGTCACGGCGCGGCCCCGCCAGCCGCGATCGGGAGCTATGACGACAAGGTGATGTGCGGGAAGTGTCACGAAGCGGCTGACACCGTCTCGTGCCGCCATCCGAGCAACATCGGCATCGGTAATGCCGGCCTGGCGTCGTTGCCGGACGGCTATCGTGGTTCGGTTCGTGAAGGCAAGCTGGTATGCACGACCTGCCACGACCCCCTCGTGCAGTGCCAGGGCGATCAGCTTGCGCCGTACCTGAATCCGCGATTCCTGCGCGGCGGCCCGTTCCAGCAGGCTGATGAGGCCTGCCTGCTATGTCACGACGGCGCCGACTATCAGAGACTGAATCCGCACGTGCAGCTCAATGCCGGCGAGATCAAGCGCGATAGCTGCGGTTTCTGTCACCAGTCTACCGGCGATGCCGGGATCACGGCCGCTACGGGATTTCGAATCGAGGTGTCCTGGCAATGTCTCGGCTGCCACGCCGTCTCACCACACCCGATGTCGATGATCCCGGGCAGCGGAATCGACAGCTGGAATCACCTGGTCGTACCGAGCGAGAGCACGCTCCGCCGCATGAACGACACACGTTCGCGTACCGGTTCGCGGCTGCCGATGGAGCCGGGAACCGGAAAGATAAGCTGTGCGACCTGTCACGATCCGCACGAAACGGGCGTGATCGCGGGCGACCCGCAGTATTTGGACCGGGCGAGGCTCAGGCCGGTTGCCCGTTGCGAGAATTGCCATGAGATGTAGTGAATCCCGCACGCGAGAATTGCTGCAGTGGCCGCTCGGCCTGCTATGGCTGGTTGCAACAGGCGGGGCTCATGCCGCTGATACTGCGGCGATACCGACGCTGGCTTTTGAAGCGCTCAGCGAGTGGCGCGACGACGGGCAGCAGTCATTCTCACTGCCGACGGATGTCGTCGCCGGCGTTAACGGCAAACTCTATGTAGTCGACGGTGGCAATAACCGTGTGGTCGCTATCGATGAAACCGGTGCCGTTGCCCTGTCCTTCGGCAGTAGCGGACAGGGTGACGGCGAACTGGATAGCCCTGTAGGCATCGGCGTCGACGGTTCCGGGCGGGTGCATGTCGCCGATCGCGGCAACCGGCGGATTCAGGTGTTCGCGGAGGACGGTACCTATCTCTACCCCGTACCTCTTTTTGTCGATAATGCCAAAATCGAGCCGGTTGACGTGGCGGTGAACAAGGAGGGCACCGAGCTCTTCGTGACCTCGGCAGACACACATGAGGTGATCGTCTTCGACTGGAAAGGTAATGTCCTGCGGCGCTGGGGCGGGCGCGGCGAGGAGCCGGGCCAGTTTTTTCACCCGGCGACGATCGAAATCTCCGCTGACATGGTCTATGTGGTCGACGTGCTCAATGCCCGCGTGCAGTGTTTCTATCCCGACGGCAGGGTCGTCCAGGTATTCGGGAAACGTGGTGCGGGGCCGGGGACGCTGTTTCGGCCGAAGGGAATTGCCATCGACACCTCTGGCCGCGTATTCATCAGCGATAGCTATTTCGGCGTGATCCAGGCTTTCGAAAAGAGTGGCAGGTTTCTCTATGCCCTGGGCGCGGCGGGCAAGCCGGACCAATTTCAGGCACCGGTCGGTATGACGGCGATCGAGGGTGATATCGCCGTCGTCGAGATGCTCGGCGGCACGTTGAAGCGCCTGCAGCTGGGGTCGCCGCAATGATCCGGCTGCTCGCGACGTTGCTGTTCGGCTGCTTCGGGCTGTGCACCATACTGCCCGCTATTGCCGAGACGCAGCCGGAGGTGGCGGAGCAATTCGACTGCGCTTCTTGCCATACCGAGCGCCTGCGAGAATTCCGGCGCCGCGGCGCTGTGTCACTTGTCGAGCATGAGCCCAGGCCGAAACTGGACACCGGCACGCAGGACGCCGCGAGCGCCCCTGACATGTGCTTGTCGTGCCACGACGGTTTCGTCAAGGATTCCCGCTCGATATGGAAGCAGGGGCATCAGGGTCATCCGATCGGCATGCTTCCGTCGAGCAGGATCGAACGGCCGGTCGCGGGCAACGAGCCAGTATTTCCGATGAATGATGACGGCAGAATGTACTGTGGCACCTGCCATTCCCCCCATAACCACAGCAGTGCGAAATCGACAGCGCCCCCGTTCATGCGCGTAGACCTGAATAATGGAGGCCTTTGCCTGTCCTGCCATAGTGATAAGAACGGCGTGGCGGATAGCGATCACGCGTCTCCATCTTCGCGGCGGCGCCCGGCGCCCGATTACACGGGGCGGGGCGTGTGCACGCGTTGCCATGTTGCTCACGATGCGCAGGGACCCGTAATGTGGGCGCGCGAACCAGGGAGCGGAAAGTCGGTGGCGGACGCGCTCTGTCACAGTTGTCATGAAGGCGACGTGACCTATTACGATCATCCGCAGGTTATCGAGGCCTGGTCGGACGAACTGCGGT
The DNA here is from genome assembly GCA_009937505.1 of Gammaproteobacteria bacterium. GTDB lineage: Bacteria > Pseudomonadota > Gammaproteobacteria > Steroidobacterales > Woeseiaceae > UBA1847. Next base: position 11,040 of record JAACFJ010000015.1, on the reverse strand, counting down.
CTGGCCATGTTGCCGATAAGGGTGCGCCAATGCCGGTGTTCGATAGCAATGGAAGTCGACAGTTAATCGGCATCATCGGCTGTCCCACCTGTCACGATGCGCATCGGCAACGGGCTGGCGGACTGCCGGCCGAACGGCCCGGGTTCTTCCTGCGCCGTGCTCAGTCCGCACAGCTTCTGTGCTCGGACTGCCACGGCCCGTCAAGCCTGCGCCGCTACCAGTATTTTCATTCCGAAGTGTCACGAAAGTGATAGCAGGTCAATCAGCCGGCAAATGAGCGGCTGATCCACCAGAGGGCATCAAGATGCAGTCCTGCCGTTACCCTGGCCGTGCGTGCACAACATGCAAATAGAGAGACAGCACAACACGCTCACATCGATACTGGTCCTGCTCGGTGTCGCGGCAATCACGGTGTTCGCGTACTACCCGGGCATGTCTGCCGGTTTTTATTTCGACGATGAACCCAACCTCCTTGAGGTTACCGCGCTCCACTGGAACGAGTTCAGCTGGTCCAACGTATCCGGCGCACTTCGGGACGCCCACCTGACCTCGAGGCCCGTGGCCAATACCAGCATGGCACTGAATCACCTGGCCTCGGGGCTGGATCCTGCCCCCTATCACTGGACCAATCTCCTGATTCACCTTGCCGTGGGCTTCGCGCTGTTCTGGGTCATAACGTTGTTCCAGCGCCACCACGGACCCGGGTCGGGAAACAGAAATATTGCCTCGCTCGCAGTGCTGCTGTTTCTCGTCCATCCACTGAACATCCAGGCGACCACCTACATGGTGCAGCGAATGACGTCGCTCGCAACGCTCTTCGTATTGCTGGGCCTCGGGTCTTACTTGAGTGGCAGGTACCAGGTTGACGCTACCCGACGGTGGGCCTGGTATCTGCTGACCGCGATCTGCTTCCTTCTTGCGGCCGGTAGCAAGGAAATCGGGCTTCTCCTGGTACCCCTGCTGTTGCTGTACGAGTCCTGTTTTAACGGGACCGAATGGCTTACTGCATACAGGCGATCAGTGAACCAGGTCGGCTATCCCCTGGTGATCCTGGGTGGGTTTCTGCTGGTATTTCTTGTCGGCTGGCTCGGCTTGCCGATCGCAGGCGACCACCTTTACTGGACCGAGACAATGCCGTCCCGCAACTTTTCGGGCATAGAGCGCGTATTGACGCAGACACGAGTGCAGTTCTTCTATCTCTCGTTACTGCTCTGGCCGGTGCCCTGGCGGCTCAGCCTGGATCACGATTTTGTGGTGTCGCAATCGTTTCTCGACCCGATAACAACGCTCCTGGCTTTCGCTGTGATAGCCGTGACCCTGGTTGTTGCAGTTCGTTCGATTCGCACCCGGCCCAACGTGGCGTTTCCCGTTCTCGCCTATCTGCTGCTGCACTCGATGGAAGCGGGGCCCGTGAGCCTTGAGCTCGTGTATGAACACCGCATGTATTTGCCGATGACGATGCTCGCGCTTCTGATCGGCCTTAACCTGGTGCCGACTACAACAAAGTATGCAGTGAGCATCTATTCGGTCTTGCTCGTTGCCGGGTTTTTGCTGGCGGTGTCGACCTATCAACGCAATCTGGTGTGGGGCGACATGATGACTTTTTACAGGGATACGGCTCAAAAAAGCCCCGGTAAATTTCGACCACAGTACAATCTGGGCACCCAGCTAGGCGAACGTGGCGAATTAACCGAAGCGAAGGTGGCTCTGGAACGGGCGATCCGGATCCGCCCGGACAGTTCCCTGGCGCACAATCAACTTGCGAACATTTACCTCCTCACGAATCAGCCGCAGCCCGCAGAGGACCACTACCGCCTGGCCGTGGAATATGATTCTGAAAATGCAGAGGCGCTGTTCAATCTCTCCAATGTCCTGATGTCACAGGGCAGGAGCGCGGAGCAGCAAGAGATGCTAGAGCGGTTTATACAGGTTGCCCCTCCATACCTGGAGGAACAAAAACAGTGGGCACTACGACAACTGGGGCGCTGATTCAGGCGCTTCGATTCAGCCGTCTGTAAAATCGCACTGCGATTTCTTCGGCCGCAAGCATCACCAATATAACGACAATGAACGAGACGACACCGTGTAGTGGCCCGGTAAACAGAATATCGTCTCCAAAGGCCAGATCCAGTACGCCCAGCATCAGGAACTTGGAACCGAACAGGATGAGCCAGGCGCTGAAGAATCGCATGAACCTGGCGAAGCTGCCCGGCCTCGCCTTGAAAAAGACCGCCACCTTGTGCTCCAGCACGAGTGTAACTTTCAGCAATACTTGCAGGAGAATCGCGGTGAGCACGGAAACCGAGAACGGGTCGATCTTGACAAGCGCCCAGTACTCGTCAAACAGGTTCAGTACCGTAAGGTCGATAAGTACCGCTACCAGGTAACGTACAAACAATCTTTGCGAATTTGTAAATTCCTCGGTCAGGGCAATGCCCGGAATCTCTTCGCTCATCTGTTTTCTCCGCCTGGTTCGATCAATCGCTATATTACCGGTAACAACGTCAGTCGCGCTCGATGATCATGATCGTCAGGCGGCTGATACAGACCAGCTTGTCTTCCGGATCGCGAATCTCGATATTCCAGACATGCATACGCCGGCCAATCCGAATCGGCGACAGCGTACCGATCACGAACTGGCCGTCCGGTACCGGGCGCAGGTGATTCGCATTGATTTCAACGCCGACCGGTGCGTACGTCGAATGGTCTTCGATGCACAAGGCCGACGCAAGGCTGCCGAGCGATTCGGCCAACGCAACCGACGCACCGCCATGAAGGATCCCGTAAGGCTGGATCGTACGTTGATCCACCGGCATCCTTACGGAGATCCAGTCATCACCGAAACCTTCGATCGTGAGGCCAAGATGCTCGAGCAGGGTGCCCTGCATCGTTTGCTGCAGATGCTCGATGTCCGGTGCGTGTTGCCAGAGCATCAAGGAGTCCCGTTGACCGGCGTCTTGATCGGGTCTGCGGGCCGTGGCGGCAGCGTGCCCGGTTGCGTGCGAAGGCGCTGCACCGCCTCCTGGATGGCGCGCTCCAGCTGTGGGTCCTCACCCCGGAGCACCGCCTCCGGCGGGTTATCGACCTCGATATCCGGTTTCACGCCCACGCCCTCTATGGCCCATTGGCCATCGGCCGAAGCCGTTGCGAACTGCGGCACGAACACCGAGCCGCCATCCATCAGCGGCCCCAGGTTAATGATGCCGATAATGCCGCCCCAGCTCCGCTTGCCAATGAGCGGACCGAGTTCCAGGGCTTTGAATGCCCCGGGGAAGATATCACCGTCCGACGCGGAATCTTCGTCCAGCAGCGCGACGAGCGGACCCGTAAAGACGACGTTGGGATACGTATCCAGATTGTCGATGCCGCGGTCATAGCCCATGAAGACCAGGTCGCGCGCGAGGCGGTTGATGACCATTTGCGAGACGTTACCGCCGCCGTTGCCGCGCACGTCGATGATCAACCCCTGCTTCCGAACCTGGCCATAAAACCACTTGGTGAACTCGTAAATACCTGCCGGGCCCATATCGGGTATATGAAGGTAGCCGATCTTGCCGCCGGTCTCGCGCGTCACGCGCGCACGGTTCCCGTCCACCCAGCGCAGGTAGAGCAAGTCGTTCTCGCTGGCTATGGGGTTCACGAGCACCGTCCGGCGATCCTTGCCGCGAGCGTTGCCGGCGAGGGCGACTTCCAGCAGGCGTCCGCCATTTCCCTTGAGGAGCGAATACGGGTTGACGTCTGCTGTCAGTGATCGTCCGTTGATCGCGAGGACGTAGTCGCCAACAGTTGCGTTGATGCCGGGCTCGGTCAGCGGTGAGCGATACTTGTCTTCCTCATTCTGTCCGGCATAGATTGTTGAGATGCGGTACATGCCGGCCGACTCATCCAGTTCGAACGTTGCGCCGAGCAGGGCATCGCTCGATCGTTCTGTACTGGCAATATCGCCACCCGCGACATAGGCATGACCGACACTCAGCTCTGCGATCATCTCGCCGATCAGGTAGTTCAGGTCCGCCCGATGTGCAACGTGCACGAGCAGCGGTCGGTAGCGGTCCCGAAGCGCAACCCAGTCGTAGCCGTGCATGTTCTCGACGTAGAAATGGTCGCGGAAGCGCCGCCAGACCTCGTCAAAAATCTGTTCGTACTCCTGTGCCCGGATGCGCTCCGCTGCCAGGCGGTCGAGGTCAGCCTTCTTCGCTTCCTGCTCGCCCTTCTTGATGTCGAAGCGGCTCAGCGCGCCCTCCTGGTTTACGATGATCTGCTTCGAAGCTGCAGCGAGCGCATATCCGCCCACTTTGTCCGTTATCGGGAATTCCTCGCGATCCTCGAGAGAGTAAGCCCGCAACTGTGCACCCGCCTCGATGTTGCGGCCGTAAAAGAATGCCGGTGCGCCGATGAAGAGCAGGTGCTCGTCAGTTGCGGACAGGCTGCCGAGATTGTCGAATTCAATCGGAGCGCGAGCCACGCGGGTGGAGAGACCGTCAAAATCGATTTCAACCTCTGGAGGGCCGGCGTCTTCTTTATTGCCGTTTTTATCGCCCTTGTCTCTTTCCGGCATGCCCTCGAGGTTTCGCGGCGCAAACGGATTCTCGGCTGACGCCGTCAGTAACATTGCGTAGACACCCGTCTGCCGGTTGTTGGCGAAGTTCCACTCCAGCAAGTCGAGCTGGGGTGCAAACATCCGGTCCGAGAGGAAGTAGAGCTGGCCGCCGCGTGGCGCGAACACCGGGTTGTACTCACTGAACATCTCGCCCGTGATGCGTCGTGATTCGCCGGATTCGCCGTCCCAGATATGCAGGGAGCGGTAGCCGTTCGGGTCCTCCATCGAGTAGGCAAGCCAGCGCGAATCCGGAGACCAGGAATAGTCGTGCTGCGGGAATCCCGGGTCGTTTGCGACCTGCCGCTTGTTGCCGCCGTCGCTGTCGACGACAAAGATCCTCGCTTCCGAGTCGCCGAAGACGATCTTGCCACCGTCCGGCGAGAACAGCGGGTTATACAGTCGCGTCGAGGAGTCGCTGGTCACCCGGGCTGCCGAAGCCTGCCCGAGGTGGTCGGCAATGTAGATTTCCTCTTCGCCACTCTCATCTGAAACCCAGGCGACGCGATCACCTTTGGGAGACCAGGCTACTTCGCGCTCGTGAGCCCCGGGGCTGCTGGTCAGGTTCCGGACAACGCCGTGCTCGACAGGCACAGAGAACACTTCGCCCCGCGCAGCGACCAGCACCCGCTCACCGTTGGGGCTGACATCGAACCCTTCGAGATTCTGCGAGACTTTGACGAGTTCGCCCAACTGGAAACCGGTATCCGCAGGCACGGTGATCGTAAGCTGACGATCTTCATCGCTGCGGACATCGAGAATACGGAGCGCACCGTCCAGTTCGTAGACAATTCGATGGGAACCGTCATCACTTGCCCAGCGCACGTCACGGCCCTCGTGGCGGGTCAGCTGGCGTATTTGCCCGTTGCTGGTGTCGTAGGCGTAAATATTCAGGTAGTCGTCGCGGTCGGAGACGAAGAAGATGCCTTCCTCCATCCACATCGGATCGCGATCGGTGCGCACGTGGTTCGTGATGTTCCGGGAGCCCGATCCGTCGAGTTCAAAGATGAACAGGTCCTGCGCCCAACCACCCTCATAACGCTTCCAGGTACGGAAGTCGCGGAACAGCGGCGAAAACAGGATCCGCTCGCCGTCAGTGGATAGCGCTCCGGCGCCCGAAACGACCATCGGCAGCGCTTCAGGCAGTCCGCCCGAGAGCTTCACCGTGTACAGGCGCGAACCTGTCAGGCTGAATCCCTCGCGCAGCGACCGGAACAGCACGGCCTCGCCATCGGGCGTCCAGCCGTAGACCTGGTGGTCATAGCCCCAGCGGGCGGGCAGCGGGCCCTCGGACGGGTACCAGGTCAGGCGTTTCGGCTCGCCGCCGGTGACGGGTACTACGTAAACTTGCTCGCCGCCGTCGTACTGGCCGGTGAAAGCGATGTGCTGTCCGTCCGGCGAAAAGCGGGCAAACAGCTCCTGGCCCGGATGCGACGTGAGCCGGCGGACATTACTGCCGTCCGTGCCGGCGAGCCACAGGTCGCCTGCGTAGGTGAACACGACCGTGTCCCCGTGCAGGTCGGGGAACCTGAGGAGGCGTGTTTCGGCGGTGGCGTTCGAGGCGAGGAGGCCGAGGAGCGTGGTGATTATCAGTGTCCGCATGGGGGGCTCCGATCCGGGAATGGTCCGATTCAGCGATGGGGGCGCAGGATTCTAGCGCGTTCACGAGGTTGGTTACACACGTAATCATCCCCGTGGTGGGCACGAGCAGGGAATGGGGCCAGGTGGAGGCGTTGGCCGGGTGAGAAATGCAGCCAACGCCCCCGGCGAGCTCACCAGCCGGTCATTCGACCTTCCCGGTCTCGGGCTGTTTCTCGTAGACCTCCTCGAGCTTGTAGAGGTTCAGCTGGAGCTCGAAGAAGCCGTGCTTATCAGCGACTTTCGTACGTTGTGGTACGGGTGCCCGAGATGCACCAATCCCTCCCCGGCAGGTTCCGGGTTTCATGAGATCGCGCCAGCCAACGGGCTGCGGCCGCTCAGCTGGCGCAGGCGATCACGATGTCAGTGGATCGCGCTTTCGATGATCTGGTGGACTTCCTTTCCCAGACCGCGGGATGGAATCACCGTCACCCGTCTACCTGCGACCTCGGTCGAATAGCGTGGCGCGTCGCCGGCGTGCTCGTAGGCGTCGCCCAGCGCACTGACCAGCATCTGCACCTGTGACTGCGACAACTTGTGCTGGTCTACGAGCTCCTTCAGGCCGTCGACCTTGCCATCGTGCAGCCACGCGATACCGAAACGTTTCGGTGGCTTGCCGAGATAGACATAGGCTTCGTGTTCACCGGGTATGATTTCGAGATGATCTCGAACCGTGCCAGCCAACTGTTCGAGCTGCGATTTAACCTCGTCAAGTTTGGCCCGGGCTTCGTTGTCGGCGGGCAAGGGGGGATAGTCGTTCTTGCCGCCTAACCACCTGTCTAGCATTCCCATAGTTGCCTCCTTGTATGCGGATTTAACACGGGGTGATAGCGCTTCGGCTGCGTGGGGCAGACAGGCGCCGTCATTATTAAAAATAGCTCGTTGGCGGCAGATTTCAACCCGGCGGGCGGCGGTCAGCCTTTATCAGGCTCCCCGCTCGCTGCCGGTCCCGTTGCGGGATGATCCGAGTGCTGCAGGGGATAAGCGTCGGCGACGTATGCCGGGCCTTTCATGACGTAAACGACAACGCAGCCGATGGCGACGGTAAGCACGGCCGTAAAGAATGTGACCGCGGTCGCGATAGCGAAGATGTCCACCGTCTTTATGTGCTTGGCCATGTCGACGCCCTGTTCTGGCGGCAGCAGGCGCACGAGAGCGGCCAGCGCAACGGGTATCAGCGATCCGGCGAGCGTGATGTGCGGCAATTTCCTAAGGATCTGCCATTCGAGCCCCGGCGGTATGCGGCGCCCATGCAGCTTGGTGAACAGATTCATCGCTTTTGTCATATTGGCCGCGATTCAGTTTACAACAGGGCAGCATTTACTCTGTAAATGTCAGTTTCCGGCGCAACTCGATGGCCGCGCTGGACCGGCCGACGAGTATCTCGAAATCTCCCGGGGTGACAGCCCAGTCTCCGCTTTGGACGTCGTAATACGAGAACGAACGCCGGTCGAGTTCAACCCTCACGCGCCGCGTCTCGCCCGGATCGAGACTCACCTTCACGAAGCCCTTCAGTTCCTTCGGCGGCCTGGATACCTTGCTGTGCGCATCGGCGACATAGACCTGCGCGACCTCTGCGCCGGCACGATCGCCGGTGTTGGTCAGGTCAAACGATATCTCAACGTTGCCGTCGTCCGTCCTCTCGGGAGTAATGGCCAGCTTGCCGTATTCGAAGGTTGTGTAGGACAGCCCGTGGCCAAACGGGAAGAGCGGGGCGATGCCCTCTTGCTCGAAGCCCCTGTAGCCCACAAATATGCCTTCCGTGTAGTCAATCCGAAGTGTGCCGGGCTCCGGGTAGTAGTAATCGTATGCCGGGTTGTCTTCCCAGCGCCGCTCGAACGTGGCGGGCAACCGTCCGGAGGGGTTCACATCACCCATCAGGATCTCGGCAATCGCGGTGCCACCCTCCTGGCCCGGAAACCAGGCCTGCAGAAGCGCCGGCACCCGGTCCAGCCAACCGTTCGTATCGACGGCGCCACCGGAGGTCATGACGACGACGGTCCGCTCGTTTGCCGCAACCATCTCCCTGATCAGTCCGTCTTGCCCGGGGGGGAGACGGAACGTCCGGTCGGCGCCCTCAGACTCGGTCGACGCGTCGAAGCCTGCCGCAACTACGACGGCATCGACATTCGTGGCGAGTTCCCTGGCCGCAGCATCGACTCGACCTCCGTGACGTGAAATGCCGAGCTGCAGTCGCTCGCCGGGCCACTTCTGCCGCCCGTGGTGCTCGAGGACGATCTTGTGCGCCCCGGTCTCGAGTTCGACCGTGACGTAGTCAACGATGGCCCTGCTCAATGTCCAGTTGTCGATAAGGAGTTCGTCATTCACGAACAGGCGGTAGAAGCCGCCGCCGTCACCGGACGCCGCAACGAAGAAATCATAGACACCTTTGTCGGATGCCGCGAAAAAGCCCGTCCAGCGCTCCGACAGCGTGCCTTCCGGATACTGCGAAGATCCCGATCCGATCGCGATCCGCGGCTCGACACGTGTCAGGACGGGCTCGCCGGACAGGTCCTCGGAGGCAAAATACTCGGCGCGCAGGCCCGACTCGTTGCCATCTGCTGCAGTGCTGAAACCCGTGGCGAAGACCATGTCGTCCAGGCTCGGGAGTCCCCTGGCGTAATGGATCTCTATTGTCTTGCCTGCGACGTTCGCCATGCCCTCAAGAATGCTTACTGCATTGAAGGGCTCGACCTTCGAGCTGCCACCCCCGCCCGTCACGGCAGGGTGAGCGTTCGGGCCGACGACGAGGATGGAATTTACGCTGTCACGACGCAGCGGCAGCACAGCATTCTCATTCTTGAGCAGCACCATGCCTTCGCGGACCCCCTGCAGAGCGGCCTCGCGTCCTTGCACGTTGTAGCGCGGAATGGAGCGGTCGAGCTGCTCTCGGTCGAGCCAGCCGAAGGTGACAGCGACACGCAAAATCCGCCGCACCTTGTCGTCGAGCGTTGCCATGCTGACCTTGCCCGACTCGATCGCGGGCAGGAGTTTTTCACGATTGAACTGGCTGCCGTCCGGCATCTCGATATCCAGCCCGCCGTTGGCCGCGCCGATTGCATCGTAGGTCGATATCCAGTCGGACATGATTACGCCGCGAAAACCCCACTCTTTTTTTGCGACAGTGTCGTTGAGGTATCCGTGTTGCGACATATACAGACCGTTGGTCAGATTGTAGCCATCCATAATGGCGCCAACCCGTGCCTCCTTCACGGCCGCTTCGAAGGCGGGCAGGTAGATTTCCCGAAGCGTGCGTTCGTCCAAGATCGAATCCGTGTTGTTGCGATCGAATTCCGAGTTATTGGCCACGAAGTGTTTGATCGTGGCGGCTACGCCCTGGCTTTGAATGCCGTTGATAAAACTCACGGCCATGCGCGATGCGAGGAACGGGTCTTCGCCAAAGTATTCGAAGTTACGCGCTGCGATGGGCGCCCGGTAGATATTGACGCCAGGCGCGAGCAGGAAATGGCCACCCTTTGCCCGTGTATCACGGCCGAACTCCACGCCGATGCGCTCAGAAAGTTCCGTGTTCCAGGTGGCTGCCAGGGCGATACCGCCGCCGAAAGCTGTTGCCGGGCCGTCGTTGCGGACGCCCATCGGCCCGTCCACCATCCTGAACCGCGGCACACCCAGCCTGGGGACGCCCCGCAGGTAGAAGAAGTCGACACCCGCGATGAGGTCGATTTTCTCTTCAAGGGTCATTTGCCCGAGTATGGATTCGACTCGCGCTTCGGTGCCGCTATCGGCCCGGGACGCGCCTTCAGGTTGCGCCATGGCGGGAATTGCCGCGAGCAGGAATAGAGCTACCGGATAATTCATACGCACTTTGGTATCACCTTATGGGGTCATAAAGGTCGACTGATCGTTTGAATGAAGAAGGCAGCCAACCATACCGTAACGCTCGCGGTCAGGAAAATGCGGTAGCGGCCCCGATTTCCTTTAGTATTTGTCGCAAGTTGCAGAATTGAGAACAGGAATAGATGACAGATTTCGAATTTCTCTCCGTGCTCGTGTCGATCGTCATTGGCTTCGGGCTTACTCATCTGCTCGGCGGACTCGGCCGTGCATATCATTTCCGGCGCACCAGCAAGATGGACGCGGTTCATGTGGCCTGGACGATCATGGTGTTTTTTGTCCTGGTACTGAACTGGTGGGTGTTCCTGCTGTGGCGGGATTTTGACGCATGGACGTTCTCCGTGTTTTTCACGATCATCATGTGGACCACCTCCATGTACGTCCTGGCGCTGGCGTTATTTCCACCCCGACTATCGAAGGATGTGGATTACCGGGTGATGTTCGAGACAAACCGAACCTGGTTCTTTTCGACGTTTGTCGTCTTCTGTGCGCTGGACATACTGGTAACGGCCTTGCGTGAGCAGTCCGCTCCAGACACATTATTTACGGCTTTCGTGGGGCACTTCGCTGTTATCGCAGCGGTAGGAATGATTATCAGGAACCGGCGCTATGACCTGGTTGCCGCCTGGTACATCGTCATCACCATGGCGCTATGGAGCTTCGGTGTCCGCAGCACGCTTTTTTGACTCGCCGGGCATCAAGGACCCGGAGACCCAAGGCAGCGGATCGGTCATATAGGCAGGTTCGGGTCAGTCATCGTCATTGATGTCGACGCGAATTCGCGCGATCGGTTCGAGACGTCCTGACTCGACGTTGCGTTGCCCGAGGAAAACGTAAAACGTTTCCCGAGGCTCCGGCAGGCTGTCGTTGACGAGCGGGATATGTCGCGTCTCCGCTTCTTCGCCCGCGGCGAACGCGACGACGGGCTGCTCGAGGGCGATGTAATCCCT
>JAACFJ010000014.1 GCA_009937505.1 Gammaproteobacteria bacterium | reverse complement strand
TCAATGCAACTCAGGAAGAAGAGTTGCGCATGGCGATGGTCGATGGCCAACGCCTCTTTGACCTGAATATCGAAGGACCCGCGAGCGAACGCAAAAAGGCTAATATCTACAAGGGCAAGATCACGCGCATCGAGCCGAGCCTCGAAGCCGCGTTCGTCGACTACGGTGCCGACCGGCACGGTTTTCTTCCGCTAAAGGAAGTCTCCAGCGAATACTTCGTCAGGAACGTCGACTCCGGCACTAAACCCAATATTCGCGAGGTCCTGAAAGAAGGCCAGGATATCGTCGTACAGATCGACAAGGAAGAACGCGGCAACAAGGGTGCCGCCCTTACAACGTACGTCAGCCTGGCCGGCCGCTTTATCGTCCTGAAGCCGAACAAGGCGCGCTCCGGAGGTGTGTCGCGGCGCATCGTGGGTTCGGACCGCGACCTCGCGCGACAATCGCTCTCCGGGGTCGAAGTACCGGACGGCATGAGCATCATCCTGCGGACGGCAGGCATCGACCGCAGCGCCGAGGAACTTGCCTGGGACCTCGAAAACCTGCTGGCCGTATGGCACGCGATTCTCAACGTCGTGCTGCAGCGCCCGTCGCCGTTCCTGATCTATCGCGAGAGCAACGCCGTCGTGCGGGCGCTGCGTGATTACCTCACGAACGAGATCGGCGAAATCCTCATGGACGACGAAGCGACCTACAAGGAAGCCGTCGAATTCGTCGAGCAGGTCATGCCGCACAACCTGCGCAAGCTGAAACTGTATTCCGATCCGGTGCCGCTCTTCACGCGATTCCAGATCGAGTCACAGATCGAATCGGCATTTGCGCACAACGTTACGCTTCCCTCCGGCGGCAGTATCGTCATCGACCACACCGAGGCACTGGTGTCCATCGACATCAACTCGGCGAGGGCGACCAAGGGCGGAGACATCGAGGCGACCGCGCTGAATACGAACCTGGAAGCGGCCGACGAAATTGCCCGCCAGCTGCGCATCCGCGACCTGGGCGGCCTCATCGTGATCGACTTCATCGACATGGGACCGCAGAAGAACCAGCGTGCGGTCGAAAACCGCCTGCGTGAAGCCGTTCGGCAGGATCGCGCCCGCGTGCAGATCGGCAAGATTTCGCGCTTCGGGCTGCTGGAGATGTCGCGGCAGCGCCTGCGGCCATCGCTCGGCGAGTCCAGCTACCAAACCTGCCCGCGTTGCACGGGCTTCGGCACGATTCGCAGCGTCGAATCGCTTGCGCTGGCAATACTTCGCATCGTTGGCGAAGAGGCGCGCAAGGAGCGCACGGTCAAGGTCATTGCCCAGTTGCCCGTCGAGGTTGCAACCTACCTCCTGAATGAAAAACGCGACTGGGTGCAGAGCCTCGAGACGCGGCACGACACGCAGGTCATTCTCGTCGCAAACTCGGCGCTCGAGACACCGCATTACGATGTGCGGCGCGTCCGTGACGACCAGGTCGATCTACCTGAAAACGCCGGCGTGAGCTATGCACTTGCAGAAGCAGAGACGGAACTCGAAGCACCCTCGTCGATGCAGGAACGGAAGGTCGCCGAGCCGGCCGCAATCGGCAAGATCGAGCCGACGACGCCGGCACCGAAGCGTCAGGAGCCCGCAAAGCCCGGGTTCTGGGACTGGCTGAAGTCGCTGTTTGGCGGCGACGGCGAGCAAACGGCCAAGAAGAAGACGAAAGCTAGGAAGACGACGAAGACGACGAAGAAATCGCAGGCAGCCCGCCGCAGCAAGAAGGGCGGCCAGGCCGGGACACGCGACGGCGGCAAGCCACAACGCGGGCGCCGCAGCGAAACGCGCAAGGACGAAGCGCAGCGAGGCCAGAAAAAGAAGACTACGAAACAGACCAAGAAAAAGACCGCCGGCAAAGACGCCGCCAAGTCCCGCAACGCGCAGAAACCGGCGTCGCAGACATCCGACACCGCCGGGGATGAATCCCGCGAAGACGGCAAGCGCGGTACCAGGACGCGCCGTTCGCGTGGCGGGCGCAGGCGCCGGCGCAGCGGCGACAAGCCGGTACAGGACAGCCAGTCGCAAGCTGGTGAACAAACGGCAGAAGCGTCACAGGACGCCGTGAAACCGCAGGTCGAGGCCGTTGCCGAGAAAGAGCCGGGAACGCCGGGCCAACCGCAACAGCGAGACGACGCCAGCACAGCAGGTAGCAGCGGGGATCAGGCCACGCGCAAGAAGCGTCCGCCGAAAGCAAAAGCGGACAAGGAACGTGCGGCGGGTGCCGAAACGACGGGGGTTGCCGCCGCCGCTCGAGAACCCAGGGCAAAAGACGAGGCGCTCGAGCGCCGTCAGGAGCCTGACCAGCCCGCAATCGAAAGCGCGAAACCCGCGCCCGAGGGCAAACCGGAAACGAAACCCCGCGCCCGCGCAGAGAACAAGGCGGAACCCGAGGATAAACCGGAAACCAAACCCCGCGCCCGCGCAGAGAGCAAGCCGGAACCCGAGGACAAGCCGGAATCCAAACCCCGCGCCCGCGCAGAGAGCAAGCCGGAACCCGAGGACACGCCGGAAACCAAACCCCGCGCAGAGAGCAAGCCGGAACCCGAGGACAAGCCGGAAACCAAACCCCGCGCAGAGAGCAAACCGGAACCCGAGGACAAGCCGGAAACCAAACCCCGCGCCCGCGCAGAGAGCAAGCCGGAACCGAAACCCGATGCTGGAGCAGAAGGTAAACCCGAAGCGAAATCCGGCAATGGCTCGGACGATGCGAAGCCAGCTGCCAAACCGGCGGGTCGACTGTTGCCATGGGAGCCGGCGCACCTGCCTGCAGAGATCAAGAAGGACAAGCCGGCAGAGCCCAAGCGTAAAGCCGACGCAGGCGGCGACAGCGAACCGCCGAGTGAATCCGGCTAGCGCTGCCTGAGGTTTTCGAGGAGCCCTCGCGACGCGTCTTCGACAAGATCGAGGACACGTTCGAAGCCTGTCGCACCGCCGTAATACGGATCCGGAACCTCCGTCTCGGGCCCGGATCCGAACTCGAGGAAGAGACGAATCTTCTCACGATGCGCCGCGTCAGCCTGCTCGTGCAGCATGACGAGGTTGTCCTCATCCATCGCAATGATGTGATGGAAGCGTTCGAAGTCTTCGGGCCCGACGCGCCGCGCGCGGATGTCCGCAAGCGAAAAGCCACGCCTTGCCGCGGCCTGTTGCGCGCGCCGGTCCGGCGGCTCACCGACGTGATAGGCATGTGTGCCGGCCGAATCAATCTCGAACAGCTTGTCGAGCCCCGCCGCGGAAACATGATGACGAAACACGCCTTCCGCGGTCGGCGACCGGCAGATATTACCCATGCACACGAACAGCACGGAAACCTGGTCTTTTTGGCTTTCAGTCATTGATGTGTTTCTTCACCGCTCGTATTGAATCAATCCAGGACCGGTAAGGCTCGCAGGTATGCAGCAATGGCTGCCCTGTCCTCGGCACTCAGTTTCGCCATGTTTTCCTGGACGGCGACCATAGATCCGCCGACCGTATCGAACTCCGGTGTGAATCCGCTTTCCAGATAATAAGCGATATCGGCGGCCGACCATTCGGAAATGTTCTCGCCACCCGGCGTGATATTCGGGACGCGGCCCTTGCCTTCCGGGTTTGGCGCACCGGCAAGCCAGCGCTCGCGCAGCATTCCGCCGAACCGGTCGCGCGGCGTATGACATTCTCCGCAGTGCCCGGCGCCTTCGACGAGCAAGCGACCGCGTTCCACGAGCGTCGGCGACACTCCGAACGTCATCGGTTCCTCGACCAGGTACCGCCGTTTCCAGGCTCCGATGCCGCGCCGCACGGACCACGGGAAGCCCAGGCTGTGCGCCTCGATACGGCCGCTTACGGGCGGCAGCGTATCGAGAAACGCTTTCAGGTCCATCACGTCCTCTGCCGGCATGCGAGCGTACGAGGTGTACGGGAATGACGGATAGTAATGCCGGCCATCAGGGGACACACCGCGCTGCATCGCATTGACGAAGTCCACCGATGTCCATCCGCCGATCCCGTCATCGACGTGCGGAGAGATATTGGGTACGCGGAACACGCCATAGGGCGTATCGAGCTCGAGCCCGCCGCCCAGCAGCAGCTTGTCGTCACCCTTGGCCCGCTTACCATTCACCGGGCTCGCGTGGCAGGAGGCGCAGCCACCCGCCCAGAATACCCGCTCGCCACCTGCCGGGTCTGGCTGGTGATCAGGGAGATCGGTTGCAGCAATCGTCTGCGGACGCGTCATCCACCACGCCGCGACCATGATCACGGCGAACAGGACGGCAAGCACCCGCAGGAGGCGGCTGATCAGCATGTACCCGCTAACCGCGGCGGCAGTCGCTTACTCGTCTTCGATGCGATAGTCGTCGTGGCAGCCCTTGCAGGCATTGAATACCGGGCCGGCCACGGTCTTGGTTTCCTCCACCGTTTGCGGATTCGCGGCGATGGCCGCATCGACAGCGTCGCTCCATGTCGCGAGCGCCTTGTCGAAACCGGCGCGGTCCTCCCAGATTGCGGGCGCCGCCTCGGTGCCCTCTCCGGTTTCGCTGCCGGGCGGGAACAGCTCGCCGAATTGCGCGGCCGCCTCGTCGAAGGTCTTGAGCGACGTCATGACGACAGCGGCATCGAAATCTTGCTCGCCCTTGAGCATCTGGCCGATAGGCTTTGCGGCATCGCCGACGCCTTCCATGAGCTCATGACGCTCGTGGAGTGGATCATCGCCAGCGATGAGCGGTGAGGTGAATGTAAGGGCGACGGTGGCAATAAGGCTGCGAGTCTTCAGGTACGACATGGTCTTGGTTCTCTCCGGACGTGAACGTCTTGTTGATCGTAAAGCTGACTAAGGTACCGCAGAAATGTGTCAAATCAATCTTTCAATATCGGTTCAGTTGTGCCTTGACAAGGCTGGCCGGGTTAAATTCCGCAGCCATGGCCATCTCAAAGGGACTGGCAGTGCGGGCACAGAAACAGGTTCCGGCCGCTAGCCGTCACGCGCTCGACCACACTGTTGCACTCGCGACAGCGGTGTCCGTCTCGGCCAAATACATAGAATCGCCGCTCGCCGAATGACCAACCCTGCTGTTTCAATCTGCGTTCGAGCGCGGGCACGACCGTCACGCCGCGCGTGCGGTATGAACGTCTCGCAAGACTAATCGTATGGGACGCAAGCCGCTCGAGCTCATCGGCCTCGAGATCCGCCGGCCGCCGCGACGGATGGACACCCGCAACAAACAGAATTTCGGAGCGCAGGTAATTTCCGAGACCGGCGATGAACGACTGGTCGATGAACAGCGATCCCGTTGCGCGCCGCGAGAAACGCCGGCTTTCGAGTCGCTGCCGCACTTCATCCGCGTGCAGGCGCGGGTCCATTACATCGGGACCGAGTCGCTCAAGGAAAGGATGCTCGGCGAGTTGCTCGTCTGTAAGAATGTCGATATCCGACGCGCTGTACAGCAATGCGCTATGCGTCGACGTATGGAGTTCGACGCGCAACTGCCTGTTTGTCTTCGGCATACGCGGTCGCTTCATCGTGTACCAGCGACCGTACAGCTGGTTGTGACTGTATAACGTTGCGCCGCCCTCGAAGCGCGTCAGCATCGCTTTGCCGCGCGTCTCGACGGCCGTCACGGTCTGTCCTACCAGGCGCTTGCCAAACCTCGATATGGCCGGCAGGTACAGCCCTGCTTCGACGACTGTCTGTCCGACGAGCACCCTCGACACGCAATCTGCAGCGCGCCGTATTTCAGGACCTTCTGGCATCGACCCGGCGCTCGGAGCGGCATCGCGCAGAGCAGTACTTTACGTCTGACCACACCAGTGCCCACTTGCGCCGCCAGAAGAACGGACGGCCGCAAACCACACAGTCCTTGCTCGGCAAGTTGGGCTTCGCATGCATTGCCTGGCCTAGTCGGCCAACGCACCCTTGATGGTGGCAAGCATTTCTTCGTCGTAGGGCTGTGTACGCGGACTGAACTCGGCAATAAGTTGTCCGTCCCGACCGATCAGGTACTTGTGAAAGTTCCATGTAGGATAGGTCCCGGCCGCGGCGGCCAGCCTGTCGAAGAATGGATGCGCTTTACCCTCCTTCACCGTCACTTTTTCGAACATTGGAAACCGGATGCTGTAGGTAAGGCGGCAAAACTCCTGGATCTGCTCTTCGGTACCCGGCTCCTGCCCGAAAAAATCGTTCGACGGAAAGCCCAGAACGACCAGTCCGTCGTCCCGGTACTCTTCGTACAGTTTTTCCAGCCCTTCATATTGCGGCGTATTACCACACTTCGAGGCCGTGTTAACGACGAGGATGACGTTACCCGCATAGGACTCGCCGAGGTTGATAACCTCATCCGAGGCCAGTCGCCTGAAGTCCTGGTCGAGAAGTGAATCTTCGTATGAGAAAGCCATGGTTGCTACCAGTAGCGTGAGTATTGCCAATAATGTTCGCATCTGAAACTCCGGCTGTGATCTGGCTACATGATGCCCGCCGCTCGTTCATGCATCCATCGATTTACTGTAACAACTCGTATCAATGGGGTGTTCGCGGCAGTCAATTCGAAGCACGCTGAGCGTCCTGTGTCTCTCCGGTGATCCCCAGCCGCTCGAGCACGTCGGGAATCATGGATTTCAATTTGAAGTAGCCCTTCGTAGCGTGCGGCCATGTGCATGTATCGTATGCCCTCATGAGCTGTATTAGTTCGATGCGGTTGTTTGCCAGCGATTGCCGGGCACTTGCAAGACGCTCTGCTACCGGACCGACGGGCGCGTACGCGGTCACGACGGCGTCCAGGTCGTTAGACCGGGCCCATGCCACCAGAACATCGTCCCAGCTGTCGCTTTGCGCGCCCTGTGCGGGGAGGCCGAAATGCAGGGCCGCACGCTCGACGCCGTCTGCGACGGCGCCTATCGCAAACTGCCGGGCCAGCAGGCCTACCGGTAGCGGCGATCGGGCATTCGTTGTAACGGCCCCCAGAAGGGCGCTGGGCGGGTTTCGAAAAGGTAGCGACTCCGGCGTACAGTCTTCCTCGGTGACGAGCAGACCGAATCGTAAGGCTGCGGGCAAGGCGTGCGCTTGAGGGATAGGTCGGGCCGCATGTATCTGCGATTCGTTGAGTGGCTTTGCGTCGTGGGCAAGCAGCCCCTGCGGATTGAATCGGCCGGCGGTATAACTGGCAATGTTAGAGATGCGCGCGAGATACGTCTTGCCTTTCGTATGCAGTCCGCAGACCCAGCGCCAGCTCAGCGTGTTGCTTGCCGGATCGCCGTCAACGAGGTGGCGATAGAAAAAGTCGGCGCCCAGTTGCCAGGGCAGCTGAAGGGTATAGACCCAGATACTCGCGAACCACATCCGCGCGTGGTTGTGAAGGTAACCCGTCGATATCAGTTCGTTCACCCACGCGTCGAAACAATCAATTCCGGTCCCGGCATGGATCGCTCGCTCGTAACGGGCTTTCAGGTCGGAATTAGTCTCCAGCGAATCGACCAGCGACTGGACGACGCTGCGGTAATCCGTCCAGACGGTCGGATGGTGCTCCAACCAGCCCTTGAAGTAGGCTCGCCAGAAAACCTCATCAATGAACTTGGAAGCCGCCACAAATGAGTGCCGTTGCAAGGTCGCCTCGAGAACTTCGCTCTCGAGAATGAGCCGGTGGCGAACGTACTCGGACAACCCTGAGACATTGCTCCGCATGGCGGGGCCGTAGTCAAAATTGCGTTGCGCAGCGTACTCTGAGCCCGCCCGCGGCAGGAACTGCTGCAGCGTCCCGAAGGCAGCGCCCCGGCTCGCCTCTTTCCACGGTGGACCGGGCACGCCGCAGCCTCAGTGGCGTCGCGGGCGCGACGCTGAATGCGACTTCGGCAGAGTCTGAATTTGGAGTCGCGCGCGCCGACTCATAGCAGAGTACTGCGATTCGACAAACAGCATGACCGCGATGGCGGACATGGCAACCAGAAAAATCAGCATCGTTATGCTCCTCTGAAATTATTGTTTGGGAGACCAGGCGTTGCACCATCCGCGCGCTGCGACGGCCTCGCCGGGGAAAATGCTGCATCCCGCCCATGCCTCGTCTTCGGCTCCGGCGAAAAGCGCGCAGTTGTAGCAGTAGCGATCCGAAGCGCGCTTCGCCGCATCGACCATCTTTGCGTCGTGCTTGTAGCTCAGTGCCCTGGCCATGTCGCTGTCTTCGCTGACTCGAGGCAACTCGTCCGCCCATGCTTCAGGGCTGCTGAGACCCGTCGCGCCCAGTGCCGTAACGGCACCGGCAGTCTTGAAGAAACGGCGCCGTGTGAGTTTGGACAGCGAGGTGCCCTTATTTCGCGCGTTGTTCATCTCTTGCTCCTCGTGCTCTAAAAAAATGGCCGGCGCAAGCGCCGGCCGAGGCAAACAGAGACAGCGGGCTCGGGGGAGAGGAAGTCTGTCTCTATTTGGTTGCACTCGCGTGCGTCCAGCCGAGACACAAGAATAGCGAAATCAGAGGAATTGTCAATGTTTTGTCTATTTAAAATCTAGACAAAAGTGTATCAATTTGTTTCTCGTGAAGGATCAGTAGCTGAGCCCTTCAGCTTCTGCGACCTTCTGTAGCGCGGTTTCGACGAGCGCGCGTGCCTCGGCGGTCGTTCGATGCAGGTAACGATGTAGTGCCGCATCCTCATCATCCCGGCTTGCACACCGGTCGCTGTAGACTTCAAATGCGCTGAGGTCCGATACAAGTTGCGCAAGATGTTTCGGGCACTCGCATTCGACCTCGCTCTGCACCACCGCCAGGTTTGCAAGCTGTTGCGGGCTGAATCGCCGGGCCGCGATGGGCCCTGAAAATTCCCAGGCGACCGGTACTTCCTCCGGAGGCCGCGAGTCACGTACCACTGTGTTGTAGAGAAGTGCCGAGCGCGCCGTCGCGTCGCGCAGTTCGTCTGCGCCAACGGGGGCGCGAAGCGCAACGATGCCCTGTTCCGCCGCGGTTTCAATGTCACGCGTGCGCCCAAACGAGTAGACGATAACGCCCTGCGCGGAACCGCTGTCGGACAGGTGCCGCCGCATTTCCGTCAGCGTTTCGGCGTCGAGTACGGGCCTTTCGAGCACAACGACGTCGACCGGTTGTTGCCGCAGGTCTGCAGCAAATCGCTCGCGGCTGCTCTCCGCAATGCGGATCACGAGCGGTGCCGTGCCGCCCTTGTGCTCGAGCAGCTGCCGAGGCAGAAAATCGCCGAGCACGGCGACGCTCAAGGCAGCAGGCTCCGCGCCGGCCGCGAGGTCGCGCAGGCTGTCTACGCGCTGCCCGAGTTCGTCAAGCGAATCGCCGGCGATGCGGCTGATGGAGATGCCGCGGTCTGTCAGCAGCTTGAGCAGCCCAAGCTTCTGCACGTCGGCTTCCGTGTATTGGCGACGGCCGTTGGGCGCCCTGGCGGCCACCACGGCAGAATAGCGGCGCTCCCATATGCGGATCGTGTGGTCCGTCAGGCCGGTAAGCCTGGATACGGCACCGATGCCGTATAGTCGCGAGTGATCGGGTTTCTCGGGCATAGCCGCCTCCTGCAGTGTCAGATCGGCCTCGCCTGAGCGCGGGCGCAGGCTGCGCAACAGTATAGTGTCGGTATTTTTTCTAGACAATACCTAGACAGAAAAACACGACGATTTGGATTTCCGACTCGCTACCCCGGCATCCCTTCGGTACGAATATGCAACTGCCGGCCGCAGTGCTTGCAATGTATTGCGTCCAGCTCGTGGCGCGACAATCCGCAATCGGGACATTCGTGCTTCACCTTGGTGGGACGGAAAATGGTCTGTACGAGCCGCAGAAACAGCGCGACACCGACGATCATGATGACTACGGCCAGCAGTCTCCCGGTACTCCCGACCAGGATGACGTCACCGAACCCGGTTGTCGTGAGCGTCGTGATCGTGAAGTACAGCGCGTCCACGTAGTTATTGATCGAGTCGTTGACGGGCACCTGGAACTCGTAGACCGTCGCCGTAACGACAAAAATGAAGACGAGCAGATTCAGCGCGCTGAATATCACATCCTCGTTCTTGACGAAAAATCGCGAATGCCTGCGAAGTTCGCGCGCGACAATGTATGACCGCAACAGGCGCAGCGAGCGGACGAGACGGAGAAACGCGAAATTCCCGATCAGTGCGGGCACGAAAAGCGAAGCAATCACGATGAAATCGATGATCGTCATCGGCTTCACGAGGAACGCCCCCCGATCCCTCTGCGCCACCAGCCGGCAGAGGAAGTCGATGAGCAGGATCGCACCGATAATGATGTCGGCCGTAACGATCCAGTCGTAAGGATCGAGGAACGTGGTCACGACGAAGTAGCTGATTACGAGGAGATCAAACCCCAGGAACAGGTACTGTGCCCGTAACGCGCGCGGCGTCAGGCCGTAGTAGATCTCGCGGCAGGTTTCGCCGAACCCTTTCACGAACGTCTCGCAAGTTCGTGCGCGGCCGCGGCCAGATCATCCTCGGTGTCGACGCCGGCTCCCGGGCGCACCGCAGGTATGCCGACTTTGATCGTCATGCCTAGCGAGAGCGCGCGCAATTGCTCGAGATGCTCCGCAAGCTCCAGCGCGGAGGGTTCGGAGGCGACCAGCCTGCGCAAAACGCCACAACGGTAGGCGTAGATGCCGTGGTGATGCAGCGCCGCTGCCCTCGCCTCCGCGAGCCTCGCAGCGTCCCGCGGGTAAGGAATGGTCGCGCGGCTGAAATAGATCGCGAACCCGTTGTTATCGAGAACAACCTTGACGACATTCGGATTGCCGAAGTCTTCATCGGACAGGATAGGCGATGCCAACGTAGCGAGATCGGCGGATGACTCGTCCAGTAGTGCCGCGCACTGGTCGATCAGTTGGGGTGGCATCGCGGGCTCGTCGCCCTGCAGGTTCACGACGATGGTCTCGTCGTGCCAGTCCATCAGGTCGGCCACTTCGGCGATGCGTTCCGTACCGGAGCGGTGCTGATTGCCGGTCAGGCACACGGTGGCGCCGAAATTGTCGGCCGCTTCGGCTATCCGGTCGTCGTCTGTGGCAATCACTACGTCCCGCGCGCCGCTTTCGTGACCCCGCCGGTAGACATGCTCGATCATCGGCTTGCCGTTGATTTCGCGCAATGGCTTGCCGGGCAGACGCGTCGACGCATAGCGCGCAGGAATAACGACGACGAAATCAGTCATTGCCTGTCTGCTCGTCTCGCATGCGCGACTCAATCTGCTCCAGCCATGGCGCGGCGATGGCGGGATCCATCTCGACATCCACCGGCACATACCAGTAGCGGTCGGGTACCTGGCGCGGGAATTTCACGGCATCTTTCTCCGTCATCAGGATATCGAAGTTATCGCCGAAGTCGAGTTGCTCCGGGAGCAAAGGCGCGTGATCGGGATACGCATGCTCGATCACCTGGATGCCGTGTCCGCGTAACGTGTCAAAAAACCGGTCGGGATTGCCAATCGCCGCGACCGCGTGCACGGTCGTACCGGCAAAGCGATCGATCGGGCGGTTCAGCGAGCCGTTCAGCCTGCATGCCTCCGCGGCAACGAGCCGGAATTCGATCGCGTTCTGCAAGCCGGTCGACATCGCCACCCGTTCTTCGTGGAGGCGGCCATTGACGAGTACCTGGTCTACGTTTTCGATGCGGCTGACGGGTTCACGCAGCGGGCCGGCCGGCAGCAAGAAGCCGTTGCCGAGCCCCCTGGCGCCGTCGACCACGCAGATTTCGTAGTCCCGGACCAGCGCATAATGTTGCAGGCCGTCGTCCGCGATGACCAGGTCGGCACCATCCGCGACCAGCATGGCCGCGCCGCGAGCACGATCGGCGTCCACGACAACCGGGCGCCCGGTCCGCATGGCGATCAGCACGGGCTCGTCGCCTACCACCGCGGGATCGCTGCGAGCATCGACACGCATCGAGGTACCCGACTTGCTGCCGCCATAGCCGCGGCTCACGATGCCTGGCGAGAAGCCACGCTCGGCGAGTGAATTGGCGAGCCATACGGTGGCCGGGGTCTTGCCTGTACCACCTGCTGTTATATTGCCCACGACGATGACCGGAACCTTCGCTCGTCGAGTGCGCATCAGCCCCGCATGGTAGAGAGATCGTCGTAACGACGAGAGCAACCAGTAGATGCCCGACAGCGGCAGCAGTAAACGGTACCAGCCATGGCCGCCGTACCAGGCACGATGGATCCAGGTGTTTGCGGAATCCTTCATCGCGACGAGATCACTGCTCGCTGAACTGCATCCGGTAAAGCGCCGAGTAATGGCCGCCCGCTGCGAGCAATTCCGCGTGCGTTCCCGATTCGATGATCCTGCCCGCATCCAGTACGACGATGCGATCCGCGTTTTCGACTGTCGAAAGCCTGTGCGCGATGACGAGCGTCGTCCGGTTCTTCATGAGTTCCGCGAGGCCCTCCTGGATATGCCGCTCCGACTTCGAGTCCAGCGCCGACGTCGCCTCGTCCAGTATAAGAACCGGCGCGTCCTTCAGTAACGCCCTGCCGATGGCTACACGTTGCTTCTGCCCGCCGGACAGCAGCGCGCCGCGATCACCGACCCGGGTATCGAGCCCTTTCGGCATCTCGTTCGCGAAGTCGAGCACGTGGGCGGCTTCGGCGGCCCTGAGCAGTTCTTCGCGCGAATGCGCGCGGAGTTCGCCGTACGCCAGGTTATTCGCAATCGTGTCGTTGAACAGGACCACGTCCTGGCTGACCAGGCTGATGTTGTCGCGCAGGTTGGACAACTTGTAATCACGGATCGACACGCCATCCAGCAGTATGTCGCCGGCGCTCACTTCGTAGAAACG
Source organism: Gammaproteobacteria bacterium (assembly GCA_009937505.1). Taxonomy (GTDB): domain Bacteria; phylum Pseudomonadota; class Gammaproteobacteria; order Steroidobacterales; family Woeseiaceae; genus UBA1847. The sequence continues at coordinate 18,368 of JAACFJ010000014.1, read as the reverse complement.
CGGCAGCAGGCTCACGAGCGTAGACTTGCCGCTGCCCGAATGGCCAACGATAGCAAGCGTCTGCCCGGCGCCTATCGACATGGAGATATCGCTCAGTACCGGGCTGTCTTCTTCACCGTAACCGAAACTGACGTTGCGGAACTCGATGTCGCCGCGAACATCGTTCTTCTCTATGGATCCGGTGTCCGCCTCGTCGGGCTCGTCCATGATCGAAAACAGGCTATCCGCACCTGCAACACCGCGCTGCAGTGTGGCATTCACGTTGGTAATACGCCGGACCGGCTGCAGCATTAGCATCATGGCGCTGAAAAACGAGATGAACTGGCCGGCTGTCAGGTTGCCTTCGAGCGACTCCCGGCTGGCCATATAGATGACCAGCGCCACGCCGAACCCGAAAATCGTCTGCGTGACGGCGACCCCCATTGACCTGACGCGAATCAACTTGAGGTTCTGTTTACGATTTCTCTCGTCAACCCCGGCAAGACGATCGCGCTCGTAGTCGTAGCCACCGAACATCTTGACCACCCAGTTGCCGCGTACTATCTCCTCCGTCACCTGCGTTACTTCGCCGACGGAGTCCTGGATACGATTACTGTAGCGCCGGAACGCAACCCCGAGCACCCTGATGAGCAGCGCTATGACGGGAAAGAGTATGACGACAAAGACGGTCAGCCTCGGGCTCTGAATCAGCATCACGCCGAATGCAGCGAATACAGTCAACACGTCGCGAATGGCGATGGTAACCACACTCGTCACCGATTCTGCGACCATCTCGACGTTGTAGGTCATGCGCGACAGCAGCGGCCCGGCTGTTCGTTCATCGAAGAACCGTGTCGGCAGGGTCAGAAACTTGTTGAACACTTCCCGCCGCAGCGAACTGATGACGCTGCGGCCGATCCAGCCCAGCGATGCCTCCGTCGCAAACCCGGCGATACCGCGGGCAATGAAAATCGCAATGAACGCGATCGGCAGCCACTTCGCCGTGTCGAGATTCCGGGCGACGAGCGCCTCGTCCATCAGCGGCTCCAGCAGGTACACGAGGCTGGCTTCGATCAGCGCGGTCGCGGCCATACCGATAACGGCGATAATCCCGATTCCCTTGTGCGGCAGCACGTAGCGCCACAGGCGCCGGTAAATAACGGCGGTTTCCCGGTCAATTGGCGTGCTTGCGGTGATGGGTGGTCTCCCGCCTAGTCGTCGGCCGTATCGTTGACGGTTGCGATGTTTATCTGCTTGAAGCCGAGGCGCCCGGCGACATCCATCGCGGTGACGACATACTGGTGTTTGGCATTGGCATCCGCACTGATCGTTAATGGGACCTGGTTGTTGCCGCCGGATATCTTCTGCAGCGCATTGCGGATAGTCTCGGGCCGGGTATTGATGAGTTCGCGGCCGTTGACGAAGTAGGTTCCCACTTCGGTGATCATGATGTCGATCTGGTCAGGCGCCTCCTCGACAATAGCGGGGCTGTCAGCCTCGGGCAGGCGCAACTGGATTTGCGACTGCTTCACGAAACTCGTAGACACCATAAAGAAGATCAGCAACAACAGCACGACGTCGATCAGCGAGGTCAGGTTGACCTCGGGCTGCAACTTCGGCCGGACACTGAGTCTCATTCGCCGTCCTTCTGCTGCCGACGGTGCAGCGCCTCGACCAACTTGATGGCCTCTTTCTCCATGTCGACGACCAGCGTATCCACGCGACTACGGTAGTAGCGATAGCCGATGAGCGCCGGTATTGCGACGGTCAACCCGGCGGCTGTCGTTATCAGCGCCTCGGCAATGCCGCCGGCCAGCGCGGTGGGATTACCGACGCCGTGCGTCGTAATGGCGGTGAACACTTTCACCATGCCGATGACCGTACCCAGCAGCCCCAGCAGAGGCGTAATAGCTGCCACGGTGCCCAGCGTTTCGAGGTAGCGCTCCAGTTCGTGCACGACGTGGCGCCCGGTGTCCTCGATGCTGTCTTTCATGACCGCACGCTCGCGGTCGCGATTGATGAGACCGGCCGCAAGAATCTGCCCGAGCGGCGAACCCTGGTGCAGACTCTGAATCTGCTTCTGGTCGAGCTGGTCTTTCTTAACCCAGCCCCAGACTTTACTGGTGAGATCTTCCGGAATCACGCGCTTCTGCTGCAACGTCCAGAAGCGCTCCAGGATGATTCCCATGGCGATAATGGCGCACAGGATGATCGGCGCCATCAGCCAGCCGCCGGATTTGACGATTTCAACCATACAGTCGGACTCGGAGGAAAAATGAAATATACAGCGCCGGGATCGAAAATTCTCCCCGCTCATCGAACCGGAGGCTCGTGCCACAGCCTGCGGCTCTGCAGACGATGCCTCGACAGCCGAAGGAGACCGGCCCGATCGCAAAGCCTGAATCCGATCGCGCCATCACGCGCCGTTTCCAGCACGATCGCACCGGAATCAAGCCAACGCTTCACGACTGCGGGTCGCGGCAGCCCCCAGCGGTTCCGGTAGCCGGCAGACACGAGCACAACGTCCGCCGACACAGCCCTCACGAAGGCCATGCTCGAGGAGGTATTGCTGCCGTGATGCGGCACGATAGCGGCATCGACGCCACCCAGGACGCCGGACGCGACGAGCGCGCGTTCGACGCCGGACTCGATATCCCCGGTCAGTAACAGTCGCGCATCTCCCGCTTCGACGAGAATGACGCAGGACGCGTCGTTGCCCGAGTGACCCGCATTCCTTGACGGATGCAATACCCGGAATGCGACGCCGTCCCAGCGCCAGGCCTGGCCACGCCGGCAGCCGGTTATCCTCCCTGCGGTCATCGTGTCCGGTTCGCCCGCCAGCACGCGCTCGACCTCGATACCGGCCAGTACAGCCGCAGTGCCGCCCGAATGATCGATATCGGAGTGCGACACGACGAGCCGGTCGATTTTCCGGGTGCCCTGAGCGGACAGGTAGGGCAGTACCGCGCGGGTCGCCATGTCGCTGCCTCCGCGATAAGCGGCACCGGTGTCGTAAAGCATCGTGCGCTGACGCGTGCGCAGGACGACGGCGAGGCCCTGCCCCACATCGAGCATGCGCACATCGACACAGGCATCGGGCGGACCCTCGACCCGGTCCGCGACCAGAGCGAGCATTGCCAGCAATGCGGCGTGGCGGCCCGGCCAGGCTCTCGGCAACGCGACCCAGGCCAGGAAAGTCGCCAGGTAGAGGCCGCCAAAACCGTCGATCAGCGTAGTGGATACCGCACTATTCGGAATCGCAAGCGCTCGGTCGATAATCCATTGCAGCAGCTCGATACTCGCGCCCGAGGTACGCAATGCGATATCGCCTGCGACGGTCAGCGGACCGTCGAGTAACACGCCCGCGAGCGCAAGCGGCACCGTCGAGACGCTGAACAGCGGTACAGCGACGAAATTCACCAGTGGCGCAACAAAAGAGACGCGGCCGAAGTTCGTTACCGTCAACGGCAACAGGCCGAACAGCAGAAATACCTGCACCGCCGCGAGCTGTACCGTACCGTGCACAAGCCGCGCGACCCTCGAGCGATTCGATGTGAGGGCCTGACGCCTTGCGAACCACAGCAGCAACAGGACGGCTGCAAAGGAAAGCTGAAATCCCGGCGCCAGCGTAACAAGCGGGTCTAGCGCGACGATCAGAAAGCAGGCCGCAGCCAGGATCACGAATGGTCGAGGTTCTCGTGATAACAGCAATGCGAGTACCAGCAAGGACAACATGAGGGTTGCGCGTCGCGCCGGCACGGCGAAACCCGACAGGCAGGCATAGCCGGCAGCCATGAGCAGGGAGGCAACCCACGCAATCTTCAAATGATTGCTGCCGAGACGCAGCAGTGCACAGCCCGCTACTACCAGAAACCAGGCAGCCGTTGCCGCCAGGCCGACGTGCAATCCCGAGATGGCCATGAGGTGGCTGGTTCCGGATTTCGAGTATCGCAGCCATTGTTCTGCTGTGATTCCATGCCGCGCACCGACGGAAATCGCGGCAACGACCGCCGCCGTGTCTCCGTTCTCGAGGATCGAATCGAGGCGTCTGACGATGTGCCGCCGAAGGCGGCCGATCGAATTGCCGGCTGCCGGCTGCAGCCGCTTGTTACGTTGGCCATTGACCACGTAGCCCGTTGCGCCGACGCGTTCCCGGAACAGCCAGGCCTCGTAGTCGAAAACTCCGGGGTTACTCGTGCCGCGCGGCCGCCGCAACCGGATTTCCAGCTGCCATACGTCGCCGACTTGCAGAGGTTCGCCAGCCTCGAACCAGTTCAGGCGCACTCTCGGCGGAATTCTCGCGTCGTCGACCGGCCGGGCCACGAAACTGATCATTCCGCCCCTGTGACGCGGGAAATCGATGACCTGCAGCACTGTAAGGATGCTGTCGCCCTCGAACTGCGGCGGCAACCGCAGGCCCACTACGTGCAGCGCATGTAGCGCAAACAGCGCGAACCCGGCGGTGAACCAGGCAGCCGCCCAACGCCCCCCGGCAAGGAATGCGACAGCGGCACCGAATACAGCCGCCGGCAATAGAACGTAATTCGAGACAAAGCTGGTAAAGTGCAGCGCATAAGCACCTGCCAGCAGGCTCAAACAGGATTTGATCATCGCGTTGCTGCCGCATCGGCCGGTGACTCAGGGATCGCGCCTCTCAGGGAATCGGATTCAACGACGAATGCCAAGACGCTTTTTCAGGAAGTTCGCATTCAAACGCCACGATTACGGGGACAAGTGGTTCCTCGCGCCGTTCCGCCACCTGATGCACGACCATCGCCTGTGGAGCATACGCCGCAAGAACGTCGTACCCGCGGTCGCGCTGGGCGTATTTTTTGCCTTCATGCCCTTCCCGGGGCACCCCGTCTGGGCGATGCTCGCGGCGCTGGCCGTACGCGTGAATTTACCGATCGCGGCATTGACAACGTTTATCAGCAATCCGCTGACCATGGGGCCGATGTATTTCTTCGCATACCGTTTCGGCGTTTGGCTACTCGGCGTAGAGCAGAAGCCGTTTGAAATCGAAATGTCGTTCGACTGGGTCACGCACACCTTCGTGAACATCTGGCAGCCGATGTTGCTCGGTTGCCTGCTGCTCGGAACGGCGGCAGCACTCATGGCTTACGTAACGCTCGATCTCGTTTGGCGCAGCTCGCTCGGCCAGTACAAGAGCCGCAAGCGCAAACAGAGGCGGGATCGGGAAGCCTGAACTAGGTCCGATCGACCAGTCGCCCTTCTTCCAGTACGAGGACGCGGTCCATGCGATTTGCGATCGAGTGATCGTGAGTGACGATGACGAGGCTGGTGCGCATCTCGCGGTTCAGTTCCAACATCAGGTTGAGAACGTGTTCGCCGTTGCCCGCATCGAGATTTCCGGTGGGTTCATCGGCGAGTACGAGTTGCGGTCGCGCGATCAGAGCTCGCGCCACGGCCGCGCGCTGGCGCTCACCGCCCGACAGTTCGCCGGGCTTGTGGGTCAGCCGTTCGCCCAGCCCGACACGTCCGAGCAGATCGCGGGCCTGGCCCAGCGCCTCGGCCCTCGGATCTCGACGAATGAGTAACGGCATCGCGACGTTTTCCTCGGCAGTGAATTCCGGCAACAGGTGGTGAAACTGGTACACGAAACCGAGATAGCGATTGCGCAGGTCTCCTTTCGCTTTTTCGTCGCCACCGTGCATCGCCACGCCGTCAACGAGAACGACCCCTTCATCCGGATCGTCGAGCCCGCCCATGATCTGCAATAGCGTGGTCTTGCCCGAGCCCGACGCGCCGATGATGGCAACGCGCTCGGCCGGAGCCACTTCCAGGTCCACGCCGCGGAGAACCTCGAGTACTGAATCGCCCTCCCTGAAACGCCGCACCACACCACGACATTCCAGCACGTTGTGCTTGCCGTCAGTCATAACGCAACGCCTCCGCCGGCGCGGTCTTCGCGGCAACCCATGCCGGGTAGAGCGTGGATACCAGCGCCAGCACCAGTGCGATGGACGCGATCCTTACGACGTCTGCGGTGCGCAGTTCGGACGGCAGGTCGCTGATGAAATACACGTCCGCCGCCAGGAACTTGATGCCGAATAGCGATTCGAGTTGGGTCACCACGGTCTCCAGGTTGATCGCAAGCAGCACGCCGAACACGACGCCGGCCAGCGTGCCGACGATACCGATGACGCTGCCTTGCGTCACGAAAATCCTGAGGATGCTCGAGGGACGCGCGCCCACTGTGCGCAGTATCGCAATGTCAGCCTGCTTCTCCTTCACCACCATGACCAGGGTGGAAACGATGTTGAAAGCGGCAACGGCGACAACCAGCAACAATATGACGAACAATATCGACTTGGTTATTTGAATCGAGCGAAAGAAATTTACGTGGCGCCGGGTCCAGTCGCTGATCAGTACGAGCGCGCCGTGCTCGAGCGCAACTTCGCGGACTATCGCGTTCGCATCGAAAATCTCAGTAACCGACAGCCTGACGCCCGTCACCGTGTCTCGCTTGCGATACAGCTTCTGCGAATCGCCGATGTTGATGAATGCGAGGCGGCGGTCGAACTCGTACATACCGACGCGATAGATCCCGCTTACCGTGAATCGCTTGGTCCTGGGCACGACGCCGGCGGGCGTCACGATGCCCTCGGCAAGCGTCACGGTAACCTTGTCGCCGACACGAACCTGCAGTTCATTCGCCAGTTCCACGCCCAACACGACGTTGAACTCCCCGGACTCCAGGCTGGCGAGCTCGCCCTCCTGCATCAGCTGCGCCACGCCCGACACGGCATCTTCCTGCGGCGGATCGATGCCGCGGATTTCCGTACCGCTCAGTTGTTCGCCGAAGACCATCAGCGCCTGGCCGGCCACATAGGGTGCCGATGCAGTAACCCTCGGATTCCTGGAGGCCGTAGCCTGCAGGTCCTGCCATCCCTCGAGTTCGCCCTCGACGCCCTCGATACTTGCGTGCGCGGTCATTGCCAGCAGACGATCCTTGAGTTCTCGCTCGAAGCCGTTGACCACCGACAACACGATGATCAGCACCGATACCGCGATCGCAATGCCGAGCATGGAAATCGCGGAAATCAGCGATACGAAGCTGTTGGCGCTTCGCGAGCGCACGTAACGGCTGCCGATCCACGTTTCGTAACGCTGAGCCATGACTGCTACTCGTACCTCAGCGCGGCAGCCGGATTCACGAGGGCCGCGCGCCTCGCCGGATAGAGCGTGGCGAACGATGTCAGCAGGAATGCTGCAATCGATATGACCGTGACATCGGGCCACTCGAGTTCCGAGGGAATACGTGTGACGTAGTAGACGTCCCCCGGCATGACCTGGAAGCCGAACAACTGCTCGAGCACGGGCACGATGACGGGCACATTGATGGCGAGAACGATCCCGAGCAGCACGCCGACCAGAACGCCCGCCCAGCCGATCATCGCACCCTGCACGAAGAAAACGCGCACGACACCGTTGGGACCCATACCCAGCGTTCGCAGGATCGCAATGTCGTTCGTCTTGTCGGTTACGACCATCACGAGGCTGGCGACGATGTTGAACGCAGCAACGCCGATAATCAGCGAAAGGATCAGCGACATCATCATCTTCTCGAGCCTGATCGCGCGGAAGTAGCTTGCATTCTCGACGGTCCAGTCGCTGGCCGTCACTCCGTCCAGTCGCTGCATCAGTCTTTTCGAGACCGCCGGCGCGGCCATGACATCGTTGGCGCGAAAACGCACGGCAGTGACTTCGTCTCCCAGTCCGAGGATTTCCGCTGCGTCGCGTGTATTGACGAGCGCGAGGATACTGTCGTGATCCTGGAGGCCCGCCTCGAAGACGCCGGTCATGACGAAACGCTCCAGCACCGGTTCCATCGTCCCGTCGCCGACGGGCCGCGGGACCAGCAAGACGACCCCGTCGCCGATGCGCGCGCCGAGATCGTAAGCAAGCACTCGGCCCAGTATGATGCTGCGGCTGCCGGGCTGCAGGTTCGACAGCTCACCCTCGACGAGGTTTATGACGTCACCGGACAAGCGACTCTCATAGTCAGGATCGACACCGTTCACGATTACGGCCCGCAGATCCCGGCCGGACTGGATCATGCCCTCCAGTTCGACGACGGGCGCCGCGGCGGCAACGCCCTCCTCGGCTTCCACATCCGTGACGAGCTCGCGCCAGTCGCTGGTCACTCCATCACTACCCGTTACGAATCCGTGTGCCGACATGCTCAGTAGCCGGCTGCGCAGTTCACCTTCAAAGCCGTTCATCACGGAAAGGATGACGATCAGCGCCGCGACACCGAGCGCGATGCCGATCAGCGATATGAGCGTTATGAAGGAAACGAATCGGGTGCGGCGCTTCGCCCGCAGGTAGCGAAGCCCGATAAAGAGTTCGACGGGATTAATCATCGCCACGCATTAAACCACAATCAAACGGCGGCAGTTCGCGTCGTTCAGGCCCGTCCAAACTGTGACACAGTTCTCAATACCGACGTTTTGCATCGGCCGACGGCTGCAAACGGACATCGAGACTGTTTTTCTGACCCGGCCGCGGGTGCTATATTGCCTCGGCAAGCACTTGGAGAGGCATCATGCAGAAGCTGCGGTTACTTACAATCCTCGGTCTGGCTCTGGGCCTGATGGCCAGCGCCAACGCGGACACGCTCGCAACCTCGGGCATCAGCGCAGGCGAGGACGGCTCGCGTCCCGTTCGCGGCACGACTCGGGCACAGGTCGAATCGAAGTACGGCAGCCCGGTATCGAAGAAGGCAGCGGTCGGCGATCCGCCGATTTCTCGCTGGGAATACCAGGATTTCACGGTTTATTTCGAGCACGACCGCGTCATTCACGCCGTCCTGAAGCGCTAAACGAATCCTTCCTCCGCGAACTCCAGCGCCCGGGCACCGCCCGGGCGTTTTCGTTTTGCGGCATCGAACTCCGGCCGGGGTATTCCTCTCGGTCATGGCTCGCTCCGCTGCGCTTTACGTCCCTCGGGGAATACCCCGGCCAGCGTTCCCATGACACCTCGCATAGCATCCCGCAGGAACGCACCCCCGCGCGCGGCAGCGGCTTCAGACATGCTGCTACTGCCTCGTCGATAAATACCCCGAACCGGGCTTCGCAACCCGTGTCGGGAGCCGCGGACGCCTGGGGCGTTTTTCGACCGAAGTAAAGCACAGCCGCGCGAAGCGCGGCGAGCCATGAGGGAGAGAAATGCCCCAGGCGTCTGCTGAGTAAGGAAGCAATCGCGGGTCGGGGACCGCTCCCGCCGTTCGGTCGAATAGACCGTGTGGAGAGACTCGGGCAGCGCGACTATAATCGCGGGCCCGTTTCCCGATGCGCCCGTCGTGCCCGAACCCACATTTCTCATCGCCGACCCCCTGACGTCCGACCGTCATTCGGGCTGGGGCAGCCTGATCGGCGCGAGCGCTTCGCTCGCGTTTGCAGAGCTCGCGAGGCAGACCGACGCGCCGTTGCTCGTGCTCGCCGACGATCCGCGCCATGCCGACCAGCTGGAAGCCGAGCTGCGCTTCTTCTCGGGTGGGGCTTTTCCGGTGCTGCATTTCGTCGAATGGGAAACCCTGCCCTGGGACAGTTTTTCACCCCACCAGGACATCATTTCGCAGCGCCTGCTCGTGCTGTCGAAACTGCCGTCGATGCGGCGCGGCGCTATCGTCGCCTCGGCGCCGTCGTTATTGCAACGCCTGCCGCCCCTGGACTATGTTGCTGCCCGCTCGCTGTCGTTGCGCAGCGCTCAGCAACTGTCTCACGAAGAGTTCACGAATTCGTTGACGTCGGCAGGTTACCTGCGGGTGCCGCAGGTCTCCGAGCACGGTGAGTTCGCCGTGAGGGGATCGCTGATCGACGTATTCCCGATGGGCTCGGCAGAGCCCGTGCGCATCGACTTCTTCGACGATGAAATCGAGTCACTCCGGTACTTTTCGACGGAGTCGCAAATATCCGGCGAAACCATGACCTCGATCGACCTGCTTCCTGCACGCGAGGTGCCGCTGGACGATGAGGCGATCCGGGCGTTTCGCTCGCGTTATCGAGAGCGTTTCGAAGGCCAACCGAGCCGTTCGCGCGTATATCGCGAGGTTTCGGACGGTATTGCGCACGGTGGAATCGAATATTACCTGCCGCTGTTCTTCGAACAGACCGCCGGCCTGGCCGACTATCTGCCCGACGACTGTGTAGTGATCAGGCCCGACGGACTGGGCGGACTGCTCGGGCAGACATGGGCCGAAATCGAAGAGCGCCACGAGCTGTGCAGCCTCGACCCCGAGCGACCCGTACTCGATCCCGGGGAAACATTTGCGGCGACTGACGACGTCATGGCACGACTCGGGCGTCACCGCAGCGTCCGCTACTCCGCGCAATCGCTCGCAGGGGGACCGGGCGTCCGGAACCTGCCCACGCGCTTGCCGCCGGCGCTTAAGGTCGAGGCACGCTACGAGGATCCCGCCGGGGCGTTGATGCAGTTCCTCGAGAGTTTCGACGGCCGCGTGCTATTCACGACCGACTCGGCCGGCCGCCGCGAACAGCTCTACGAGCTTCTCGCCGGCCGCGACCTCGACCTCGTCCGCGTGGCTGACTGGCCGGACTTTGCCGCGGGCAGCCACCGCGTCGGCGTCGCGATTGCGCCGCTCGAAAACGGCGTCCTGTTGCCCGATGCGCGACTGGCGATCATCAGTGAACAACAGCTGTTCGGCGACCGCGTGCGCACCAGCCGGCGACGCCGCCGGGCCGAACGCGATCCGGAAGCGATCATCCGGCAGCTCGACGATCTCGAGGAAGGATCCCCCGTCGTGCACGCCGAGTACGGCGTCGGCCGCTACATCGGCCTGATTACCCTCGATGTCGGCGGCGTCGAGGGCGAATTTCTGCATCTGGAGTACGCGGACGGCGACAAGCTCTACGTGCCCGTGCACGCGCTGGAGCTGATCTCGCGATACACCGGCGCGTCACCAGAAAAAGCGCCGCTGCACCGGCTGGGCAGCGATCAGTGGCAAAAGGCGCGACAGCGCGCCATTCGCAAGATCCGGGACGCCGCGGCCGAACTCCTTGATATCTATGCGCGCCGGGCCGCACGCACTGGCCATCGCTTTCACTGGTCCGAAGCAGATTACCGGGCGTTCGAGAGCGGCTTCCCGTTCGACCCCACGGACGACCAGGCGCGCACGATCGACGAGGTGCTCGAGGACCTGGCGTCCGAAGACCCGATGGACCGCATCGTCTGCGGCGACGTCGGTTTCGGCAAGACGGAGGTTGCCTTGCGCGCCACGTTTGCCGCGGTACACGGCGGCAAACAGGTTGCGGTGCTGGTGCCGACGACTCTGCTTGCGCAGCAGCACGGCCAGAACTTCCGTGACCGGTTCGCTGACTGGCCGGTTCGCATCGAGGTGCTGTCGCGCTTCCAGTCACCAAAGCAGGTCCGCGGGATCGTGGACGGCATGCAGTCCGGCGTGGTCGACGTGGTGATAGGCACGCACCGGCTGCTGCAGCACACGAAGTCGTTCAAGGACATCGGGCTGGTCATCATCGACGAAGAACATCGTTTTGGCGTGCGCCACAAGGAAGCCATACGTTCGCTGCGCAGCGAGGTCGATGTGCTGACGCTTACCGCCACGCCCATTCCACGCACCCTGAACATGGCGGTGGGCGGTATTCGCGACATGTCGCTGATTGCGACGCCGCCCGCAGAGAGGCTTTCGGTCAAGACCTTTGTCGGCGAATGGAACGACGTCGTGATTCGAGAAGCCTGCCTGCGGGAGATCAAGCGCGGCGGCCAGGTCTATTTCGTGCACAATCGCGTCGAGGACATCGGGCGCATCGGCGAGCGCCTCACAAAGCTCGTTCCGGAGGCGAACCTGCGCGTAGGCCACGGGCAGATGCCGGAACGCGAGCTTGAACAGGTGATGCTGGATTTCTATCACCGCCGGTACAACGTGTTGCTGTGCACGACCATCATCGAGAGCGGAATCGACGTCCCGACCGCGAATACGATCATCATCAACCGGGCCGACCGTTTCGGCCTCGCGCAACTCCACCAGCTGCGCGGTCGGGTCGGCCGCTCTCATCATCGCGCCTATGCGTACCTGGTTGCGCCACCGAAAGCGGCGATGACGGCCGATGCCGTGAAGCGCCTCGAGGCTATCGACTCGCTGGAGGATCTCGGGTCCGGGTTTACGCTGGCCACTCACGACCTCGAGATACGCGGTGCCGGCGAACTCCTCGGCGACGAGCAAAGCGGGCAGATCCATGAAATCGGTTTTTCCCTTTATACCGAACTTCTGGCACGCGCTGTCGAATCGCTGCGTTCGGGCCGCGAGCCGGACCTGGAAACACCGCTGGACGCCGGTGTGGATATCAATCTGCACGTCGCTGCCCTGCTTCCCGGCGACTACGTGCCCGACGTACATCTGCGCCTTATGCTGTACAAGCGCATTTCCGGGACGAAGACCGCTGATGACCTGCGCGAATTGCAGGTCGAACTCATCGATCGATTCGGGCTGCTGCCGGATGCGACCAAGAACCTCATGCGCATGGCGGCGCTAAAACAGCGTGCCGCGGCGCTGGGTATCGAGAAAATTGACGCTGCCGATGCTGGCGGCTACGTCGTGTTTGGCGATAACAGCCGTATTGACCCTGTCGCGCTCGTGCAATTAGTGCAAAATGACAGCCGCAGCTACCGGCTGCAGGGCTCGCACCGGCTCAGCTTCCGGCTCGACCTGAAGGACGTCGAGGCACGCTTCCGGGCAATCGAAGACCTTGTGGGCAGGCTCGCCCTGAAGCCGGACAGCGGGCAGACGAACTGAAGGTCAGCAGGTTGGAAGCTTGATGATTAAACGAGTGATGACAACCATCGCCGCAGCACTGGCATGGTCGACAGCAGTGGCCCAGACTATTGCCGAACCCGAGGTTACCGAGTACCCGAGTTACACGGTCGAGGTGATCATCTTCGAGTACGCCGAAGAAGTATCGGCCGGCACGGAACGGTTTCTGCCGGAGCAACCGCTGCTGCCGGAGACCGATGAACTTGCCGACGCCAGCCTCGTTTTCGGGGATGCCGGCACCACGTCCGACCCGGAACCCGGCACTGACCCTGGCGCCGACACCGGCGAGCAGGGTGGCGAGTCAACCGAGCCCGATCTTGTGCTGCACCTCGAGGACGAGTTCACATTGACCGACGTCGCCAGCCGCCTGGAGCGACTGGACGTCTACAGGCCAATCATGCATTTCGGGTGGACCCAGGTGACCCGTCCGGAAGAGGAAACCCAGCCGATCGAGCTACAGGCGCTGGCGCAGCCGCCCGAGGGGCTGGACGGCAGTTTCACGCTGTACCTGAGCCGGTACCTGCATCTCGTGGTTGACCTGACCCTCGAGCAAGAACCCGGAGTAGCGGAGCCGATCGCCATCGACGATACGTCATCGGTTTTCCGGGATAGCCGCGGCGGCGCAACCTATGATGAGCTGCAGCCTCTGCCCGTGCGATTCCGGATTGCCGAAGATCGTATCTTCAAGAGCGGCGACCTGCGTTATTTCGACCATCCGAAATTCGGGGTGCTTGCGAAAATTACCCGTGTCGAAGAGCCGGAAGAGGAGGAACCCGAAACCGGGTTAGTCGGAGAACTCGGCCAGTAGGTCGTCGAGGAATTTCCCGGCGCTGCGCGCTTCTTCCGCGGACTGCACCAGGCCAACGCGGAACGATACGGTGACGAAACGGCCCGCGCTGGATCTTGGGTGATGCAACCCGAGCTCCCGGACCGCGGTGGAGATTCTCGCCGCAAAATTCTGCACCGCATGCTCGTCGGGCGCGTGCGACAGCACGGCCAGCCGTTCGCGGTCGAGCCTCCCGACAACGTCGCTCGCACGCCTCAGGCAGCGCCGGATGGCCTGGCCTACCCTCCGCAGGCAGGAATCCGCGGCGTGCCGGCCGAACACGTCGACGTAAGCATCAAAATCGTCGAGCACGAAAACGACGACCGCCAGCGCACTCTTTTCGCGGGCCGCAACCGCCCAGTCGTGGTCGAGTACTTCGCGAAATGCCCGCCCGTTCAGAAGGCCGGTCACGGGATCGTCTCGCGACAGGTCGCGGATGCGCCGTTTTGCCTTCAGAAGTGCATGCTGTACTTCCGCGCCCGCAGTGGATGCGCTGCCGGATCCGCCGCGCCAGAACGCTGCGTAAAAGCTCGCGCCTGCTTCGCCAGGCAATGCGAGGGGCTTGAGCACGAGGAGAAATTCCCGTCCCCCCTGCTCCACGGGAAAACTCGTCTCCTGCTTCGATCGCACGGCTTCGCTGATCTCGAGCGCCAGCTCGCGACCGACCATCTGCTCGATGACGTCGGCAAACGGTCTGCCGTCCGGATGCTCACCCCCGATGGCGTCAAACGCCCGGTTACTCAGCGCAACCGGCCACTCCGAGTGATCGACGCGCACCACCAGCACGGGCTCCGCAGATTCCGCGAGAACTTGTTCGAGAATGCGTCTGTTGACCGGTTCCATAAATCAGGCGTCGAGTTCGAGTTGGGGTGGCTCGGTCCATTTCGACAAATCCGAGTGTGCCTCATGCCACTGGTCGCTGGCGAGTAGTGATTCACGCATTTCGTGCCCCGTTCCGTGCAGTCGCGCGAGCCGCACGAGCGAGAGCGGATTCGAGTAGTCCCGCAGTGCCCTCACCGTCGCCTGGGCTGCATCGCGGTCATTGCACACCAGCACCATGTCGCAGCCGGCCTCCAGTGCCCGGCGCGCACGCTCGGGTATGGTGCCATACGTGCGGGTCGCCCTCATGCTGAGATCGTCGCTGAGTACGGCACCATCGAACCCCAGCCTGGAGCGAAGTTCGCGCTGTATCCAGAACGGCGCAAAACCCGCCGGCAGGGAGTCCATCTCGGGGTAAACGATATGAGCCATCATGACGCCGGCGATGAGCCCGTTACTGATCAGCTTGTCGTAGGGCCGCATGTCGTCCAGCAGGTCGCCGTATTCGCGTCGATCCACCGGCAGCTGCTCGTGCGAATCCGCAACGACCGCGCCGTGACCAGGGAAATGCTTCGCAACCGCGGCCATCCCTGCACTGCGCAGACCTCGCGAGAACTCGGCAGCCAGCTCCGCCACGACTTCCGGCCTCGCGTGAAAAGCCCGGTCGCCAATAATCTCGCTCACGCCCCAGTCGAGATCGACGCAAGGCGCAAAGCACAGGTCGATGCCGCAAGACCTCAGCTCGGCGGCCGTCAGCCAGCCAGCCTGCCTGGCAAGTGTCAGAGCGCCCTTCGGGTCCGTACTGTACTGGCGGCCGATAACCCGCATCGGCGGGATCGCAGTAAATCCGTCCCGGAAACGTTGTACACGGCCGCCTTCGTGGTCCACGGCAATGATCGGCGACGGACTTCTGAGAGCTCGCACTTCGTCCACGAGGTCGGTGATCTGTTGTGGCGATTCGTAATTGCGACTGAAAAGAATCAGTCCGCCAACGGCGGGTTCGCGCAATAGCTCACGATCAGCCGGACTCAGGCTGAGACCATCGATGTCCAGCATCACCGGTCCGAGTGACATGCACTGCCCCCCAAGAACAGAACCTCCATAACAGGCCCTGATTATTAACTATTTTCTGAAAACAGCAATTGACTCGACATGCGCCGTATGCGGGAACATGTCGATAATGCCAGCCGCAGCGAGCGTATAGCCTGCCTCGTTCACCAGCACACCCGCGTCGCGCGCGAGTGTGCCGGGATGGCAGGAGACGTAGACGATTCGCGCCGGATCGATCCGCCCGATGTATCTTACGACTTCCGCCGCTCCGCTGCGGGCCGGATCCAGGAGCAGCCCGTCCCACGGGCCTTGCAGCCACTTTTCCGTGCCGTCGACGGCGGCCAGGTCGGCCTGGCGGAATTCGGCGTTCGCGAGCGCATTGCCCGCCGCGTTTGCCGCAGCTCGACGCACCAGTGTTGCCTCGCCCTCCACGCCCAGCACACTGCCGCAGCGCCGCGCGAGCGGCAGGGAAAAGTTGCCGATGCCGCAAAAGAGATCGAGCACCCTGTCCTGCTGTTCCGGTTCGAGCAATTCGAGCGCCTTGCTGACCATGGCCCGGTTTATTTCGCCGTTGACCTGCACGAAATCGACGGGCTCGAACTCGATGCGCACGTCAAACTCGGGAATCGTGTAGTGCAACGGTTCGTGCTCGACGTCCGGATGCAACAGGCTTACCGAATCGAGACCGCCCGGCTGCAGGTAGATGCGTACGCCGTGCTGGTCGCCGAAGCGGCGCAACTCGTCCAGATCTCCCCCTGTCGGCGGGTCGAGCACCCGGAAAACCAGGGCTGTGGCATTGTCCGCCACGGCGACTTCGATCTGCGGAATGCGCGCGCGTATCGACAGTCGGCCGATCGATTCGCTCAGCGGGTCGATGAGCCCGTCGACGGGGGCCACAAGCACCTCGCAGCGATGCATGTCAGTAATGAATGGCGCGTGCCGCTCACGAAAACCGACCAGCACCCGGCCCTTCGCACTGACGTCCTTGACGGCAAGCCGCGCGCGACGGCGGTAATTCCATTCCGGGCCGGTGACCGGTTCGAGCCAGCGGCCCGGCTCGACGCGACCGATGCGTTCCAGGTTGTCCCTCAGCGTGTCGGACTTGATGGCGCGCTGCTGGTCGATGCTGACGTGCTGCAGAGCGCAGCCGCCGCAGCGGCCGAATACAGCGCATCTTGCAGCCACGCGCTCGGGTGAGGCAGTGATAACCTCGAGTAATTCTGCTTCGTCGAAATTACGGCGCGACTTGCGTCGCACGAATCGTACTTCCTCGCCGCTGAGGGCCCCTGCGACGAAGACCTTCTTGCCGCTCGCATCCGCGATGCCTCGCCCATCGTGAGTGACGGACGAAATTGTTGCCGTCTCCGGCTGCCGCTTACCGCGCGCCTTGCCCACAGGTCACCCTGGCTCTGGCCAGGCATCGAGAAATTCATTGAGGTGTGGCACGTTCATACCTGCGAGAGTTTCTCGGACCAGCGCGAACTCGCGCTCCAGTCCGCAGGTAGATCAACCAGGTATTGAGCACATCGGTTTCGCAATAGTCGCGAATCTCGCTAATACCGCCACTCAGCCACCGCTCCCGGACCTTGTCCCCGCTCATGCCGAGCTTGCCGGGAAACCCGAGCAAAACCGCAGTCTGATCCAGGCTCGCACGCCCCCTGAGCTGGTAACCCGACAGGACATCCATCAGGTCGACGTGTCGCCAATGAAACCGGCCGAGGTAGTTGTTCCACTTGTACTCCCTGTCACTGTCACCGACCTCCCAGTAACGCGGCGCCTGTATGCCGTGTCTGAGCGCGCGGTAGTGGAGCACGGGAAGGTCAAAGCCGCTGCCGTTCCAGGACACCAGGTCCGGCGCGTAGCGCTCGATGCCATCGAAAAACCGACCGACGATTTCCGCCTCGCTGGATTCCTCGTCGCCGAGACTCCACACCCTGAAACTGTCGCCGCTGCGCAGGGCCACGGATATCGCGACGACGCAATGCTGGTGCAGCGGCAGGAAATCGCTGCCGGTCTGCTGCTGGCGCAGGAAGGTCATCGCGGTTCCGACTTCATCGTCGGGCAAACCCTCGAGGCCCCACATCCGGCGCCCGAATTCCACGTCCGGGACGGTCTCGATGTCGAAGGAAAAACAATGCATATCAGGCCTTCTCTACTACGGCGAACGCAATCACGAGACCGGCGTCGTCAGTGAGGCTGACGTGGCCCGCGCCAATGCCGAGACGGTCGCATACGCGCCGGCCGCGCTCGGACCAGATGACGAGCGGGCGGCCCCACTCGTTGTTCGTAATGCCCACGTCCCGCAACCATACGCCATGAGCGAATCCGGTGCCCATTGCTTTGACGGTCGCTTCCTTGCCCGCGAAGCGCATGGCAAGAAAACGGATCGGCCATTTCGTCTTGCGGAACAGCGCGAGTTCCTCTTCCATGAGCACGCGCCGGACGAAATGCTCACCGAAGCGATCGTAAGTGGACTGTATGCGTGATAACTCGACGACGTCCGTCCCTACTCCGAAGATCACCCGCTACGTGCCTCCGTCATGAGCCGTTTCATTTCGGAAACCGCCAGCGCGAGGCCGTCGAACACGGCGCGGGAGACGATCGCGTGGCCGATATTGAGTTCGATGATCTGCGGAATTACGGCGATCTCGCCGACGTTGTCGTAGTTCAGGCCGTGCCCGGCATTGATTACGAGACCGAGACGATCGCCGAACGCAGCGGCGTCGACGATTCTCTGCAACTCGGCCGCGCGCCGGTCCTCACCGGCGTCCGCGAAAGCCCCGGTATGCAGCTCGACGACGGGCGCGCCACAAGCGGCAGCCGCCTCGAGTTGCCGCTCGTCGGGATCAATGAAAAGCGACACCCGGATACCGGCCTCCG
>JAACFJ010000088.1 GCA_009937505.1 Gammaproteobacteria bacterium | reverse complement strand
CGGAGTCCCTGCGCGCTGCGCGGGAGTTTCTGCTGGAAGCCGTTCACCTCGACGACGATTTCGCGCCCGCCCATGCAAGCCTTGCGCAGCTCCACCTTGTCGCACGCGCCTATCTCGGTATCGGCATCGCAGAGACCCGCGACCTCGCCGAAGCCTCGATACGCAAAGCCCTTGCTCATGATCCCAATAACGTAGAGGCGCTCGTCGTGTCGGCGGCGCTTACCGCAGATGCTGGAAACTTCCCGGAATCTCTACGGTTATTCGACCGCGCCATCGAGCTGCAACCCAGTCATGCGATTGGTCATCTCTGGCGCGGCGAGGTTCTCCACACCCTCGGATACCTGCAAGCCGGCCGGAAGAGTATCGAGACAGCCGTCCGGCTGGACCCGCTTGCAGGTTCGACGAACACGGTCATGGCTAAAGCACTTTCATTTTATCCCGATGACGAGCGGATGCTGACCTTGACGAAGCGCGCCCAGGTGCTAGACGCTCGTCTCGCGCCAAAGTTTCTTACGCTTCATTATTTTCGGGAAGGGGACCTGCAGGCTTTCGCGCAGGAGCTCGTTAATTACAACGACGTGCTCGGCATTCACCCCGAGGCGACCGAGCTTCTGATACAGGCTGCGAACGACGAAATCGATCGGGACTCGCTGGCGGATCAACTGGAGCCGTATGCGATCCGGCGCAACAACTATTTCGCTCGCGAGTTCGCAATGCTGGGCTTGCACCCGGAAGCGCTCGACGCCCTGTTGCGCTGGCCGAGTCACGAGGGCAGCTTCATCGACGATATGTGGCTCCCCGAATTCAGGGAGGTGCGCGCCCTCCCCGGTTTTCCCGAACTGATCCGGCAGATGGGCCTGGACGAATACTGGCACACCCATGGCCCACCCGATGCCTGCAATCACGGCACTCCAGAGCCGTTCTGCGAGATCATCGCTTTGGCCTACGGCACTTGATTCGTGTCCGCTCGAGCCAGGTACCCGTTCTGACGATACCCTCAGTCATCAAATGTCATTCGCGAAAAATTAACGATACCTGAGAAGTCAGGAATTGCCTGTCCTTCCGGCTCGAGATCTGCCGTGAACGGGCCGGAGGCAAAATTCCCCTTGTCGTCCACTTCGACCATTGCCGTTACGATCAATGTCGATCCGGGAAACAGGCCGAATACGTTGTTGAACAACACGACCGTCTTGAATTTGACCTCATAGCGAGAGTCGCCGAGACGCCTCCAGATGCCATTGCCAGCACCCAGTGCGGGATCCCAGTTCGACACCGTCCCGTCCTGGTGCACAACGGTTGTATCCAGGGCGGGTGGCAGCACGTCGCTGAGGATCGTTACCTCCCAGGTTCCGACCAGCTTTTTGCCCGGTGAACGGTCCGCGACAGCAGCCTGGGGGCTGGCCAAAGCGAAGATGAAGACCAGCATTACAGGTAATGAAACAATTCGTCTGAACATGAGTTATCTCCGGTTCTTCTGTTGTTAGCCTGAGTTGCGGAAACGCCTGCAGGCGCTCCGACCGTTACCTGATTCTGCGTATCGCCTCGCAAAAAGTAATGAGGCAACGATTAGGTAATGATGATGCGGTCGAAATAGAGGCCCCGATCGAGAACTGGACTCAGTGGCCGCCTGGGTGTTCTGCGCGGCTATCAGAGACGACGAGCGGCCAAAAAAAAGCCCGGCCGGAGCCGGGCTTTTTGTCGTGCGAGAGCGGTGGCCTACATCATGCCGCCCATGCCGCCCATGCCGCCCATGCCGCCCATGTCGGGCATCGCGGGACCTTCGTCCCGCGGCAGCTCGGCAACCATCGCTTCGGTCGTCAGAAGCAGACCGGATACGGAAGACGCGTTCTGCAGCGCGTGGCGGGTAACCTTCGTCGGATCGAGAATACCGGCCTCGATCATGTCGACATACTCACCGGTTGCCGCATTGTAGCCGTAGTTGCCCTTGCCTTCGGCAACAGCATTCAATACGACGCTCGCGTCACCGCCAGCATTGCGAACGATCTGGCGCAGCGGCTCCTCGACAGCACGCTTCAGGATATTGATGCCGACATCCTGGTCGTGGTTGTCACCTTTGAGCTTGCCAATTGCTTTGACCGCGCGAATCAGCGCGACACCGCCACCCGGCACGACGCCTTCCTCGACGGCGGCGCGGGTTGCGTGCAGCGCGTCTTCGACGCGAGCCTTCTTCTCTTTCATCTCGACTTCGGTGGCAGCGCCAACCTTGATCACGGCAACACCGCCGGCCAGCTTGGCAACGCGTTCCTGGAGCTTCTCGCGGTCGTAGTCCGAGGTCGACTCCTGGATTTCGCGGTTGATCTGGTCAACACGGCCGTGGATGTCCTCGGGACGTCCTGCGCCGTCGATGATCGTCGTGTTCTCTTTCGAGATCTGGATCTTCTTGGCCTCACCGAGGTCATCGAGCGTCGCCTTCTCGAGCGACAGGCCGACCTCTTCCGAGATCACCTGGCCGCCCGTCAGGATCGCAACGTCCTGCAGCATGGCCTTGCGGCGATCGCCGAAGCCCGGAGCCTTGACGGCAGCAACCTTGACGATGCCACGGATGTTGTTGACGACCAGCGTTGCGAGCGCTTCGCCCTCGACATCTTCAGCGACGATGACGAGCGGACGACCGGCTTTCGCCACGCCTTCGAGGACCGGCAGCAGATCACGAATGTTCGAGATCTTCTTGTCGTACAGAAGGATCAGCGGGTTCTCGTGCTCGACCTGCTGGCTCGTCGGCTCGTTGATGAAGTAAGGCGACAGGTAGCCACGATCGAACTGCATACCCTCGACGACGTCGAGTTCATTGGCCAGGCCCTGGCCTTCCTCGACCGTGATGACACCTTCCTTGCCGACCTTCTCCATCGCGTCGGAGATGATCTCGCCGATCTCGACATCCGAGTTAGCAGAAATGCTGCCGACCTGGGCGATCGCTTTCGCGTCTTCGCAGGGCTCCGACAGCTTCTTGAGTTCCGCGACGATAGCGGCGCTTGCCTTGTCGACACCGCGCTTCAGGTCCATCGGGTTCATGCCGGCCGCGACCGACTTCAAACCTTCGCGCAGGATTGCCTGGGCAAGAACCGTTGCGGTCGTGGTGCCGTCACCCGCTTCGTCCGACGTCTGGGAAGCGACCTCCTTGACCATCTGGGCGCCCATGTTTTCGAACTTGTCGTCGAGCTCGATTTCCTTTGCAACCGAAACGCCGTCCTTCGTGACCGTCGGTGCGCCGAAGCTCTTGTCGAGCACCGCGTTACGGCCCTTCGGACCCAGCGTCACTTTTACTGCGTTGGCGAGGACGTTCACGCCCGCGAACATCTTGTGCCGCGCGTCGTCGCCAAATCGTACTTCTTTAGCAGCCATTTATATTTCCTCTGATATCTACAGCGGCTCCTGCCGCCGGGTTTAATTACTGGGTGGGTAAACGGGTTCTCAGGCCTCGATAACCGCCATGATGTCGTCTTCCTTCATCACGAGCAGCTCTTCGCCCTCGACCTTGACCTCGGTACCGGCATACTTGCCAAACAGGACCTTGTCGCCAACCTTGACGTCCAGGGCCCGAATGTCGCCGTTTTCGAGAATTTTGCCGTTACCGGCGGCTATGACTTCACCTTTGATCGGTTTTTCCGTCGCGGCGTCCGGAATGACGATGCCGCCTGGCGTAGTGCGCTCTTCTTCCATGCGCTTTACGATGACCCGATCATGAAGCGGACGAATCTTCATGGTTTCATTCTCCTTTAAACTATTGATTTTTAACCGACTTATTGCGATCTTCCGGACCGGGCTGTTAGCACTCGGTCTTGAGGAGTGCTAATGATAGGGATGGCGATTCAAATTTCAAGCACCATTGGGCCGTTTCGTGGCGAAAAACGCGACGGCTATCCATGACAACGCCCTCGCCCGCCGGTATCCTGCGTCGCGCCTCGAGCGAATTTCGAAACAATTGCGGTCCTTTGAGGGTCTATTTCGAGGCAATTCCTGTTCCTGGCTACTTGAATATGAAGACCACTTCGCTGATTGCCCGCCTGCTGCTCGTCGCTACCCTGATCGTGCCGCTGACGTCTGTCGCGGCTGACGACCAGCCTCCCAGGCCGGAGGAGGTGTTCCGCTACGCCGTTTTCGACGCGGGCGACGCGATCGAGATTGACTGGGCCGTCGACGACGGCTTCTATATGTACCAGAGCGCGTTCGGCTTCGAATCGGCCGACCCCGGCATCGTGCTCGGCGAGCCCGAATTGCCCGAAGGCAAGGTCTACAGCGACGAGTTTCTCGGCGAGCAGATCATTTACCGGGGCAATTTCTTCGTCCGCATCCCCTATACGGTGAGCGGCGATAAACCGGAATCCGTCCTGCTGACGATAAACAGCCGCGGCTGCACCGACGGCGGCTTTTGCTACATGCCGCAAACCTGGATCGAGACGGTCGAGCTCAGCCAGCCCGTCGCGGACAGCGGCAAGTTCGATCTCGGTGACCTTGCGGGCGGCAACGCGAGCGAATTCCCGCCGCCCGAGGAAGTGTTCTTCCCGGACGTGTTTCCCGTTGACGGCAATACGGTCGAGATCGGCATCCGCATCGAGCCCGGTTTCTACGTCTACAAGCACCGCATCAGCGCGAAGTCGCTGAGCCCCGATGCGCAGGCCGGCCAACTCGACCTCCCGAAAGGCAAGTTGAAGTACGACGAGTTCTTCGGCGAGTCCGAGGTGTATTACGGCGAAGTCATCGGCAGGCTCGCGATCGCGCGGGCGACACCCGAAGCCATGGACCTCGAGCTCGAGGTCGGCTACCAGGGATGTGCCGACGGCGGCCTGTGTTACCTGCCGCAAACCCACGTGATGACGGTGAGCCTGCCTGCGGCGAAGGTGGTCAGCGATCTCAGCGAAATCGCGCCGCCGGCAGCCGGAGACCCGGCCGCGCCCGTGTCCGAACAGGCCCGTCTCGCGCAGATCATTACGGGATCCAGCATCTGGGTCGCAGCCGGCGTGTTCTTCCTCGCCGGGCTCGGCCTCGCCTTCACGCCCTGCGTATTGCCGATGGTGCCTATCCTGTCGGGCATCATCGCCGGCGAAGGCGACGACGTAAGCCCGATGCGTGGATTCACCCTGGCCCTCTCCTACGTGATGGGAATGGCCATCATCTACACCGGCGCCGGCGTTGCCGCCGCAGCCGCCGGCATGCAGCTGCAAGCCACCTTCAACCAGCCGTGGATCCTGATTCTGTTCGCAGGCCTGTTCGTATTGCTCGCGATCGGCATGTTCGGCGCTTACGACCTGCAGATGCCGAGCTCGATCCAGAGCAGGCTTGCGGGCGTCAGTGGCAAACAGAAGAGTGGCACGATGATCGGCGCGTTCATCATGGGCGCACTATCGGCGCTCGTCGTCACCGCGTGCGTCGCGCCGGCACTGATCGCGGCGCTGACTGTCATGGCACAGTCCGGCGACATGGTCCGTGGTGGCGCCGCTCTGTTTGCCATGAGCCTGGGCATGGGCGCACCGCTGCTGCTGGTGGGCGCCGCCCAGGGCAAGCTGCTGCCCAAGGCCGGGCCGTGGATGGTAGCCATCAAGGGTGCCTTTGGTTTCATGATGCTCGGCCTTGCTATCTGGATGTTGTCGCGCATCCTGCCGGGAACCGTGACGCTGGCGCTGTGGGCGGTACTCACCTTCATGGCCGGCGTGTTCATGGGGGGGCTGACGACCTTCGGTCCAGAGGCGAGCCCGACGCAGAAGATCGGCAAGGGTTTTGGCGTACTCGCCATGATCTGGGGCGTATTGATGGTGCTCGGCGCGGTCACGGGTGGATCCAATCCGCTGCAACCCCTGGCGAGCGTCAATTTCGGCAGCGCCGGCGGGGAAGCCGTCGCGAGCCATGACGAATTACCGTTCCAGCGCATCAAGACGGTGGCAGACCTCGATCGCGAAATCGCAGCCGCATCGCAGCAACGCAAGAGTGTGATGCTCGACTTTTACGCCGACTGGTGCGTGTCGTGCAAAGAAATGGAAGCATGGACGTTTACCGACGCCAGCGTGCAGGCGGCATTGTCGAATACCGTCTGGCTGCAGGCAGACGTCACCGCGAACGACGCCGAGGACAAGGCGTTGCTCGATCGATTCGGAGTCTTCGGACCACCGACGATCATCTTCTTCGGCACGGATGGCCAGCAGCGCCGCGGCTACGAAGTCGTGGGTTACATGAAGGCGGAGGTCTTTGCCGACCACGTGCACAAGGCGTTTGCCACATCGCCGGTAACCGCCAGCACAAAACGTCAATAGGACTTCGGAAGCGCTTCTCGAAGCGAGATTGGCGTAAGCTATCATCGCGCACCAAGGCGCGCTCCCACAACGAGGACAGATATCTTGTCGAGAATTCTTCTGATATTCGGCGTCGGACTGTTGGCCCTGATGGCAGGCGCACTCTTCATGGCCGCACGCATGGCGCCCGCAGTTAAAGAAAACCTACCCGCGACGGCGACCGCGACAACGCTGGAGGCGAATAGCCACCCGTCGTTCCAGCTGCTCGGTCTCGACGGCGAAATGCACGACTTCGACGAATTCGACGGCCGCCACCGGCTACTCAATTTCTGGGCGACGTGGTGCGCGCCGTGCCGCCGCGAAATACCTTTATTGAAGGAGTTCCAGGCTGAACAGGGCGATGACGGTATCCTCGTCATCGGCATCGCGGTCGACATAGTGGAGGAAGTCCAGCAGTACGCCGAAGCCGCGGAGTTCAATTACCCCATCCTCGTCGGCGAGATGGACGCGATGGCGGTCGCCGAACAATCCGGACTGCAATTTCACGCGATGCCGTTCACGATGATCGTCACGGCGGATGGCGAATTCCTGAACGCACACTTCGGCGAGCTGCACCGCCCCGACCTCAACAAGATCAGCGACGTCCTCGCCCGCCTCGACGCCGGTGAGATCGACACCGACACGGCCCGCAAAGCCCTCGAATTGTAGGCGCACTGATAGCCGCGATCGGGGCATTTGTCTCCCTCATGGCTCGCTGCGCTGCGCTTTACTTTGGTCGACAAACGCCCCGATCGCGGGCCCACTCGCGCGCGCGAGTCTCTCAGCGCAGGCGGTCCGGGGTTTTCCTCGGCGGAAGTAAAGCGGACCGAAGGGAGCCATGACGAGAAGAAGCATCGCCGCCGCCCGCCCCGAGGCGCGCCGATTTTGGTACCAAATTCAGAAAAAGCCGGTAGAATTGCCGCCATCTTCGGTGATCTCGCAGGGATTGGCGGCAAATGTCGACATTTCTCCTTATTAACGGCCCGAACCTGAACCTCCTCGGTTCACGCGAGCCCGATGTCTATGGCGCGGCCACGCTCGCCGACATCGAAGCGCGCTGCTCCGCGGTCGCTGCCGACCTGGGTCACGATATCGCCTGCTGCCAGAGCAACGCCGAGCACGAGTTGATCGACCGGGTGCAAGAAGCAAAAGCCGAGGGTATTGAATTCATCGTCATCAACCCCGGCGCGTTCACGCACACCAGCGTCGCCCTGCGTGACGCGCTGCTCGCGGTCGACATCCCGTTCATCGAAGTACATCTCAGCAATACGTTTGCGCGTGAAGAATTTCGCCACAACAGTTATTTCAGTGACATCGCTGCCGCCTGCCTGTTCGGCTTCGGCGCCTATGGATACGAGCTTGCCGTGCACGCCGCCGGGCGCCACGTGGCAAGAGGTGAGGGAAAATAATGGACATCAGAAAGGTCAAGAAACTGATTGAACTACTGGACGAATCCGGTATCGCAGAAATCGAGATCACGGAAGGTGAGGAAGCGGTACGGATCAGCCGCTATGCGACGAGCGCACCCGTAGCGCCGGCACTGGCGCCCGCACCAGTCGCGGCTGCACCAGCGCCCCAGGCGCCCTCCCCCGCGGCGGCACCCATGCAGCCGGCGGAACCCGCTGCCGTACCGACCGATGAAGATGGCTATATTGTGCCGGCGCCGATGGTCGGCACGTACTACTCAGCATCCTCGCCGGGTGCCGCGCCCTACGTGCAGGTCGGCGATCGCGTGAGCGAGGGCGACACGCTATGCATCATCGAGGCTATGAAAATGATGAACCAGATCGAAGCCGACGTCTCCGGCGTGATCAAGTCGATACGCGTGCAAAATGGCGAGCCGGTCGAGTACGGCCAGGCGCTGTTTGTCATCGACCAGCGCGCTTCTGACTAACAGGCCGAGACCCCATGCTCGATAAAATCGTCATAGCCAATCGCGGCGAAATCGCGCTGCGCATCCTGCGCGCCTGCCGGGAACTGGATATCAAGACCGTCGCCGTGCACTCGAGCGCGGACAACAACCTCAAGCATGTGTTGCTGGCCGACGAAACCGTGTGCATTGGCCCCCCGCCCTCGGTTGACAGCTACCTGAACATGCCGGCAATCATCAGCGCCGCCGAAGTGACGGATGCGGTCGGCATACACCCGGGTTACGGATTTCTCTCGGAGAATGCCGATTTTGCCGAACGCTGCGAATCGTCGGGATTCGTCTTCATCGGACCGCCCTCTGACTCGATTCGGCTCATGGGCGACAAGGTGTCAGCCATTAAGGCGATGAAGGAAGCCGGCGTTCCCTGCGTACCAGGCTCCGACGGACCACTCGACGACGATAATGATGAGAACCTGCGCCTTGCACGAGATATCGGCTACCCGATCATCATCAAGGCCTCGGGCGGCGGTGGCGGCCGGGGCATGCGTGTCGTGCACTCGGAAGCATCGCTCATCGGCGCCATCACGGTCACCAAGGCCGAGGCGCGCGCCGCATTCGACAACGACATCGTGTACATGGAGAAATTTCTCGAGCACCCTCGGCACGTCGAGTTCCAGGTACTCGCCGACGGCCAGGGCAACGCGATTCACCTCGGCGAACGCGACTGCTCCATGCAACGCCGGCACCAGAAAGTCGTCGAGGAAGCGCCGGCGCCCGGCATCACCGAAGAGGAGCGGCAGCGGATCGGCGCTCGCTGCGTCAACGCCTGCCTGGAAATCGGCTATCGCAGCGCAGGCACGTTCGAGTTTCTGTACGAGGACGGCGAATTTTTCTTCATCGAGATGAACACGCGCCTGCAGGTAGAGCATCCGGTAACGGAAATGATTACCGGCGTCGATATCGTGCGCGAGCAGTTGCGCATTGCAAGCGGCGAAAAGCTCGATTTCAAACAGGAAGACATAAAGATCCAGGGTCATGCGATCGAGTGCCGCATCAACGCCGAAGACCCGAAGACTTTCATGCCGTCTCCCGGGCTCGTCACGCTTTGGCATTCTCCGGGCGGACCCGGCATTCGCCTCGACAGCCATATATACAGTGGCTACAAGGTGCCGCCATTCTATGACTCGATGATCGGGAAACTCATCGCTCACGGCAACGATCGCCAAACGGCATTCGCGCGCATGCGCAACGCGCTGACTGAAATCGTCATCGAGGGCATCAGGACCAATGTGCCGCTGCACCAGGAGATCTTCCAGCACGCCGCATTTCAGGCCGGCGGCACCGACATTCACTATCTCGAGAAGAGGTTGGGACTCAAGTAGGAATGGCCGGACAGGATGGAGTGGCAACAGTTCGTCATGAACCTCGATACGCTGAACCCGGCGAGCGTCGAAGAGATTCTAGTCCGGCACGGCGCGCAATCGGTCACGTTCAGCGACGCGGGTGACGTGCCTGTCCTCGAACCCGGCCCCGGCGAAACGCCGCTCTGGAACAACACGCGTATTACTGGCCTTTTCGACCCCGGCGTCGACATGGCCGCGGTCCTCGCGGACCTGCGCTCCTCGCTTGCCCTCGACCAGCTGCCCGACCATCGCCTGGAAACCCTCGCCGATCGCGACTGGGAACGCGAGTGGCTGAGGGACTTCGGGCCGATGCAGTTCGGCAGGCGCCTGTGGGTCTGCCCGGCGGACAGCGAACCGGATCGTTCGAATGCGGTTATCGTCAGGCTCGACCCCGGCCTCGCTTTCGGCACCGGGACGCACGCGACGACGGCCATGTGCCTCGAGTGGCTGGACGCCATCGACCTGCAAGGGCGGACTGTGCTTGATTACGGCTGCGGCTCCGGCGTGTTGGCCATCGCGGCGCTGAAACTCGGCTGCAAGCAAGCACACGCGATGGACATCGATGTGCAGGCGGTCACAGCGACGCGCGAGAATGCGGCGCAAAATGGCGTTCAGGACAGGTTGACCGTCAGTGCCCCGGAGCGGGAAATCGACGGACAATTCGACGTGGTCCTTGCGAATATACTCGCGGGCCCGCTCGTGGAACTGGCCGGATCCATCTCGGACCGCGTCAGATCAGGCGGACAGCTGGCATTGTCGGGCATACTATCGGAACAGGCGCCAGAGGTGCTCGAAGCCTACGCGCCGTGGGTGGATTTCGACGAGCCGGAATTCCGCCAGCAAGATGGTCAGACCTGGACCCGACTGACAGGCAGGAAAAGGCACAGCTAAAGATGTACACACAGTGTCCCGAATGTGGCACCGCGTTTCGCGTGACCGCCGAGGTCCTAAGGCAAGCCGCCGGCAAGGTACGTTGTGGCGGCTGCGGCAGCGCATTCAATGCCCTCGACTTCCTGTCCGAACAAAGACCGGTCACGCCCGAGCCGCCACCACCCGAAGAGGGACCGGCGGAACCCGCGCCCGAGCCTCCTCAACTCGAAGCGGACGAACCGCCTGAGGCGATTTCCGCCGAGCGCAGCGCAGCGCTCCTCAAGACCCTTGACGAACTCGCCGGCTCGGATATCCGTATTGAGGATACGGGCATCGAATGGCGGGTCCTCGACGAGGATAAAGGCACGGACGAGGAAGCTACCGACGAAACCGAAGACGACGAGGAGGAGACAGACGACACCGGCTCGATGCGCTGGTTCATCGACGAATCCCCGACGCCCGTCGATGAGCGGCTTTCGGCCGAACCCGGCGACGTCGATGCCCCGGAAATCTTCGAGCCTGCGACGGCGACCGCAGGCGCCAAGGAGATGCGCTTCGATGATGACACGCCGCTCCCCGAGGACTTCGATTTCGACAGCGAGCCCGCGGAGTCCCGGTCGGCACCTGCCATCGAAGTCCGCGACGATCCGATGGAACTCGGCACCGCCCGGGTCGACCTCGCGTTCGGCGAGCCCGAAGATTGGGAGGGCCTTCTCGACGAAGTCGGCGAAGCGGACGAAGACGAACTTGCGGAGGCCGAAGAGACCATTATCGCAAGCGATGCCGACGACGAAGTCGAGACCAGGGAGGAAGAACCGCTCCCCGACGTCGACACGCAATTTGCGACCCAGGCGGAGGCAATGGGTATCGACCTGAGCGGCATCCATGCACAGGTCGAAGAACCCGAAGAGGACGTCGCCGAGGAATCGACCATCGACGACGATCTCATCGCGGCCGCATTCGAGGCCGAAGCACGATTCCGCGAGGACGACGCCGACCGCGAGGAGACTGCCGAAACGATTGTCAGCAGCGGAGATGAAGCGGAAGACGCTGAAGAAGACGACGACTTCGGCGACCTTGAACTCGACGTCGAAGAACTCGACGACCTCATCGAGGCCAGGGACAGGGAGCTGGTCGCGAGCACCGAAGACGACGAGAAGCTGGCCGCGGAGCTTGGTCTTCTCGAAGACGATGAACCGGAAGTCGATGAACCGGAAGTCGATAAACCAGAACATGTCGTTCCGCCGATGTCCGAGGAAGAGCAAACCATCAACATGATGATCGACCAGGATCTGTTCGCCATCGCGGTCGAAGACGAGGATGGTTTCGCTTCCACGATCGTCCAGAAGCAGCGGTCGGGAGCCGTCGAAACTTCGGAAGTTGAGCA
>JAACFJ010000087.1 GCA_009937505.1 Gammaproteobacteria bacterium | reverse complement strand
GTCTTGGCGAGGCCTATTATTTCGCCAACCGACTGGATGACGCTGAGAAAGTATTGGAGAAATCGCTCTTGTTGAATCCGGGCGTCGTCCGATCCAGATATCTGCTCGGACTTATCAGGCTCGCGAAGAATTCTACGCGATCAGCCCTGGCAACGATGGAACAGGAACGCGACGAAGAGTTACGCATGGTTGGAATCGCCATCGTGCGTTATGCCATGAACGACAAACAAGCGTCGGATGAAGCGATTGACATTTTAACCCGCTCTTCGAATGGGCCAACGTCTTACCACATGGCCACTTTATTTGAGTTTCGCGGGCAGCATAACGAGGCGCTCGACTGGCTGGAGCTGGCTTACGAGCAGAGGGATGACGAATTGCCCTTCCTGCTTATGGATCCTTTGCTCGTCGGACTATGGTCAGAACCTCGCTGGAACCGATTGGTCGAAAAACTCAGCCTGCCACATCAGATCTAGTCCTATCCGACAACTACTGCAAAGTGGCGATTGCGGTCGGCTTCGTGGTCTTAGAGTGGGCTCTTCTTCCGGGTCGCGGGCTTGCCCAGCGTCGCCCGCCGCAGGTCGTCGAACGAAGCTTCGATGCACTCCGCGTAAAATCCCGGATCCGGCAACATGTCCCGGCACGCCGTGAACGTGACAGACACCTCGCCGCCATAGGAAACGACCGTGTGGAATGCGCCCCATTGGTCGAACGGGGGCGCGGTCCCCATGACCTTGACGAGCTTCGCGCCCGAGAAATACAGAGGGCCGTGGTCTATTGCAACATTGCTGATCAGGGTGTTGAACAGCAGGGTCTCCGACTGCACGCCAAGCGTGACGAGCAGTGGATACAGGTTCCTGGCAACCGGTGCCGGCAGGTTCATGGGAATGCGTGTCAAAGTCGTCTTGCCGAGTGCGGACGTCGTTGCCTTTGCGCCCAGCGTGTCGTCACGTATGGCACGCAACCGTTCAACCGGGTCCCGGACGTCGGTGTGCAGTGACGGCGTCATGATGCTCAGCAGGTTCGGCCGGCCCCGGCCCTCATCCATCGAGCTGGCGACATGGATCGGGCATCCTGCGACGAGCGGCACGTCCGGCAGGCTTTCGCGGGCTTCGAGGTAGTAGCGAATGCCGCCGGCTATAACGGTCAGCGCGACATCGTTCACGGTCGCGCCCTTGCAGGTCGCGCGGATCGCCCGGAAGTCCCCGAGGTCGAAAAAACGGCCGCCGATCGAGCGGTTCGGAGTCACACGTTTTCGGTTTCCTGTCGCGCGTAAGGATCATCCTCAGGGCGCCGGGCAAAGCGAATAGCAATCCGAGGCCCAGCTTGGTCGAACGCAACGCCGTGTTGAAGGGCGTTCGTGCCAGCAGGCTAAAGGTGCCCGGCTTGTTGTCGTCGCCGGGTCCGATCGAGGGCCGGTAGGACGAGGCGTCGGCCTGGAGGGGTTCCCGATCGTGCATGAGGGCCTGCACGTCCTGCCCGGTGGCGCCGTCGATCGCTGCGTGATGAAACTTCATGAATACCGCGAACGCCCCTTCCGGGAAACCCGGGATGTTCCCGAGGCCCCCGATGACGTGCGCCATCCACAGCGGTCTGGTGTGATCGAGCTGCCTCGCCTGCAGGCGCGCAACCTGGGCCATGAGCTGCTCCCAGTCGCCGGGCTTCGGCAGCGAGATGTGCCGGACGTGATATTCGAGATCGAAGTCCCTGTCCTCGGTCCAGTACGGGTAGTCGAGCGAGAACGGCACCTCGATCAGCTTCTGGCGAAACAGGTCGATTCGGTCGAGGCGCTCCTGGAACGTTGCCAGGATTTCCTTGAAGCGCACTTCGCCGTTCGGCGCTGTCGACGGATCGTAGATTTGCAGGCACCCGACCTCGAGCGGTGCGCGGTGATTCTCGGTGTAGAGAAAGAGCGAGTCCATTCCGGATAATTGTTTAAGCATCGGCCTGTCCGTTTCAGCGCGACCAGCTCAGCAGGTGGTCCAGCGCATACATGTTGAAGGGCTGCCAGTCGTCTTCGGGTTGCGACAGACGATCGGCAATGATGAATAAGACCATCGGGTTCACGACCATGCCGAGGTGGCTGGACGTGACCCGGATGTTTTCGACGTTCGGCGAGACGACATCCTGCGCGATGTCCGCGGACACGATCCCGTCCGAATTGCTGTAGATACAGATGCAGCGTACGTCCGGCAGCGGTGTCGCGACCTCGCGCATGAAGCTCATGAGTTCACTGGTGATCTCTTCCGATGAAGTGCGGCGGAAGATGCGGAAAACCGTCGTGGCCTCCGGGGCGTCGGCGAGTGGGGTGCCGAGCACGATAATCTGCCGCACGAGTTCGGGCCGCTGTTTCGCAATCTCGCGGGCGATGACTCCGCCCTGGCTCCAGCCGATCATCGTTGCGGGCTCACCGTGTTTCTCGACGACTTTGTCGAGTTTTTCGAGCATACGCGTCTCGTAGTCGATGCGCTGGTAGCCGATGCCGAGGTTGGCGCCGAGACCCCATGGATAGGGCGCGTATCCCCAGCGTTCGAGATATCGCCGCATTGCGAGCATGGCCGTGTCGTCACTCCTGTAGCCGGGTAGCGTGATCACCGGATGACCGTCGCCGCGAGGCGCCCGCTTGAGAAACAGGTGGGCCGGGAGCAGGCACACGAGTTCGAACACGGCCCGCAGCGGCTCCGCAATGGCGTAGCCCAAAGCAGGTGGTTTCGCCCGGATGCCGGGCCTGTTGTCTTCGGATGCCATTCAGAATATCTGGCGGTGGCCGTCCATATCCCTATTTTACGCTTCGGTAAGGCTCCGCTGAGACAGGGACACTACGTATTGAACGCGACTCCAGTTTCGGTCATCGTAAATTTGCGGCCTTGTGGGCAGCCGAAACGGCACACGGAGACGGCCCAGTGCAACCCTATGAACACTTCACGCGGGAAATTGCCGCAGGTCTGCGTGGCAAGACGACCGCGGCGTTCTTCGATTTCGACGGCACCATCATAGCGACACACTCGGTCAGGGACATGTTCCTTGAGCGCTTGAAGAACGGTGAGATCAGCAGCCAGGAGCTCTTCGATCTCGGTGACATGGTCACCCGCTACCTGCTGAACGTCAGCGGCTTCGGGGATGCGCTCGTGTCCGCGGTCCGTAATCTCAAAGGCATGCCCGAGCGGGAGCTGATCGAACTCGGCGAAAAAGTTACGCGTGAGCATCTTGCTGCAGAGATCTTTCCCGAGGTTCGGGCAATGATCGCGGCGCACGAGCAGCAGGGCCACACGGTGGTCATCGTGAGCTCGGCGACGCGCTACCAGATCGAGCCGGTCGCGAAGCTCCTCGGTGTCGAGCACATCCTGTGCACGGAACTCGAACTCGAGGACGGCCGCTTTACCGGCAGACTGAAGGGGGAAGCCTGCTTTGCCGAGAACAAACTGCAGGTGGCACAGGACTTTGCCGGAAAGCAGCGCGTCAAGCTGGGCAAGAGCTACTTCTATACCAACGGTATCGAGGACCTGTCACTCCTGGAAGCGGTTGGTCACCCCGTCACCATCAACCCGGATCGCAAGCTCGCGGACGTCGTACGCGAAAACGGCTGGCGTGCCGTTCACCTCGAAAGCCGCGGCACGTTCGGTGTCGGCGACGTCGTGCGCAGCCTGCTGGTTTACGGTACGGCACTGCCGCTGCTCGCGGCTGGCTTGCCGATACGCGCGCTGGGTGCCTCGGAACGCGAGGCGACGAACATCTCGCTGAGCGCGTGGACGAGCGTCGCCTCGGCTATTGCGCGGCTCAAGTTACTCGTCGACGGAGAGGAACATCTCTGGTCGCATCGGCCGGCCGTCTTCATCTTCAACCACCAGAGCGCGGTCGACGTGCTGATTACCGCACGCATGCTGCGGGAGGACGTCATCGGCGTCGCGAAGAAAGAGATCAAACACCAGTTGCCGATGGGGCTCGCGTTTACCTACACGGGCACGATATTTATCGACCGGGAACACGTCGGCGATCCGCAGCTGGCGCTGAAGCCGGCCGTTGACGCGCTCAGATCCGGCCGGTCCGTGGTAATTGCGCCGGAGGGCACGCGCAGTCGCGACGGCACGCTGGGTCCCTTCAAGCTGGGCGCGTTTCACCTGGCGAGGCAGGTCGGAGTGCCGATTGTGCCCATCGTCATTCATAACGCGCAGGATGCGTTGCCGTACAAAGGCGTCGTGGTGCATCCGGCAGAGGTCAAGGTCACGGTGTTGCCGCCGCAGCCCTCGGACAAATGGAGGCTTGCCGACGTCGAGGCCCAGGCAAGGCGTATTCGCGAGATGTACCTCGACGCGCTGGGCCAGCGCAGGCAGGCGGTCAGTGCCTAGCGCGGGACCATGACAGTGAACCCCGAATTTTCCCGGGTTGCATCGATCGACGAGCGGGAAGTCTTCAGGGACGAGCGCTTCCTCGCCGCGCTGCGGGGACTCGCCGGACGGCAGCAGCGTAGCTACGCAGACGTCGAAAAAGACGCGCGTCACTGCCTGGAGGAACTGGCGGTGCGTCCGGCCGACCGCTACCTGGGCTGGGTGGCGGCGCTCGCACGATTCATGTACACGCGCAGTTTCGAGCCCCGGTTCGACGTCAACACGGAAGCCCTGCAGCAACTCAAGGAACTGTCGCGGACGCACCCGATGGTATTCCTGTGGTCCCACAAGTCGCACCTGGATGGCTTCGTATTCACGCGCGCGCTGTATGACGCCGGCTTCCGGCCGCAACCGCTCATCTTTGCCGGCATCAACATGAACTTTGCCGGATTCGGGCCGCTGGCGCGGCATTCCGGCGCGATATTCCTGCGGCGGGGTTTCAAGGACGACGAGGTCTACAAGCTCGTTCTGAAATACTTCATCGACTACCTTGCGTCGCGGCGCATACCGCTGTCGTGGTCGATCGAGGGCACGCGTTCGCGCACCGGCAAGCTATTGCGACCGAAGCTGGGGCTGATTCGCTGGGTCATGGAGGCCTACAAGCGGGCGTCCATCGAAGATGCGCTGTTCGTTCCTGTCGCCATCAGTTTCGACCAGATCCCGGAAATGGACGATTACATCGCCATGCAGCACGGCGTGCCCAAGCGCAAGGAATCGCTGAAGTGGTTCATCGACTACATCGCCGGCATGAAGTCCAAGTACGGCAAGGTGTACGTGCGCTTCGCAGAGCCGATCGCGCTGTCCGAGGAGGTGCCTGCTGCGGGTGTCGTCGCGGATGGCACGCACGTGCAGAAGCTGGCGTTCGAAATCTGCAGCCGCATCGAGCGTTCCATTCCGATAACGCTGACGGACCTCGTTACCCTGGCGCTGCTGGCCGCGAACGGCCGCGCGCTGGATGCCGGGCAGATCTGGCGCCAGGCGAGCGAGATCGCCGGGCTCATAGAGCGCTGGCAACTGCCGAAGGCAGACAACCTGCAGCTGGGTGGCGTCGAAGACCTGCAGCAAACGTTGCGGACGCTCTCGGAGACCGGCCTGCTGCAGTGTTTCTCCGACGGTGCGGCCCCGGTCTACGTCATAACGCCCGGCCGGCAGCTGGCGGCAGCCTATTACCGCAACACCATCGTTCACTACTTCCTCGAAGGCGCGCTGGCGGAAGTCGCGCTGGCCGCATCCGTGTCAGGCGGCGCGAAAGACGTTTTCGAAGAGGAGTTGATGCGTCTCCGGGATCTGCTCAAGTTCGAGTTCTCTTTCAAGACCAAGGACGAGTTCCTGGAGAACGCGCTCGGCTATCTCGACGAACGATACCGGCACTGGCGGGATTGCCCCGGGATTCTCCCCGAGGGCGCTTTGCCGTTGTTCGGGCAGAGTATTCTGCGCTCGTTCATCGAGGCTTACTGGATCCTCGCCGGCATGCTGGTCAGGCGCGGCTGGCGCCCGGTAACGGCCGACGAAGAAACGGCGCTGATCGATGGTGCGCTGGCGCTCGGTAAGGAGATGCTGCTGCGAAAAGAGATCAGCACCGAGGCGGCGCTGTCCCGGCCTTTGTTCGCGAGCGCCATGCGGCTTGCGCGGCACCGCCGGCTGCTGGACGCCGGCGACCAGGACATCAGGAAGCGCCGCGAGGCATTCGCGTCCGACGTGCAGCGCACGCTCGCGGCGATCAACATGCTGCAGGATATTTACGACCGTGCGCTGAAGGGATTTCCATTGCCGGTTGTTCGCGACTCCCGTTCGATCGCATGAGAGGCAACGATGCGCCAGCTTAGTGGGTCAGACGCATTCTTTCTTTATTCCGACAAGCCGGGGCGTCATCAGCACCTGTCGACGATCTATCTTTACGATCCGTCCTCGGCGCCGGGAGGTGTCGTCGATTTCCGCACGATTCTCGACCACGTTCGTGAGCGCATCGGCACTTCCAGGATCTTTCGGCAGCGGCTGGTCGAGGTTCCGCTGAATGTCGATTATCCCTACTGGATATACGACGACCATTTCGACCTCGAGTTTCACGTGCGTCACATCGCGTTGCCGGAACCGGGCGACTGGCGGCAATTCTGCATCCTCGCCTCGCGGCTTCACGCGCGGCCGGTGGATATGCATCGGCCGGTCTGGGAGATGTACGTCATCGACGGGCTCGACAATGTTTCGTGGCTCCCGGAGGGCGCCTTCGCGGTGCTGGTCAAGGTTCACCACGTGGCGCTGGACGACGTGACCGAAGACGATTTCACGATCGCGCTTCACGATCTCGAAGCCGTGCCCGAAGCCCCGGAGACCATGCGGCGCTGGTTCTCGGAGAAAGAGCCCGGTGCCATGCAGCTGCTTGCGCTCGCCTGGTTCAACAACACGATCAAGCTGATCGAGACCGGCCAGTCGCTCTTCGACAGGATACCGGGTATCGGTGCAAACCCGCTCAATCCTGACGACGCACTGCATTTCGACCAGGAGAGCGCACCGAAGACGCGTTTTGACGATCGTGTTTCCCCGCATCGCGTACTCGCGCCGTTTACCGTCGATCTGTCTGCACTGCAGGGCATCAGGGCCGCCCTGGCCGACGCGACGCTGAACGACATGATCTTCGCGATCTGCAGCGGCGCGCTGCGGCGCTATCTCTTCGACAAGAACGAACTGCCCGATCGATCCCTGTATGCACTCGTGCCGCTGCACGTTCACGACCGGGATGATGAAGGCGTGCCGGGCCATCGCGTGCAGTTGATACGCATCAGGCTTATGACGCACGTCGACGACCCCCTGGAACGACTCGCCATGATTCGCGAGGAGATGCAGGAAGCGCGGGCGCTGAAGCCCATCAGCGCGCGGGAACTGGCCGAGATGCAGGACGTGTTGCCGTCAGCGGCAATGACCCTTGCGGCCCGGTCGATAAGTGCGGAATTCGGTCCGGGCAAGCGCTACCGCGACAATCACAACACCGTCATTTCGGTTCACCCCGGTCCGTCACGACCACTGTACCTGTGCG
Organism: Gammaproteobacteria bacterium; assembly: GCA_009937505.1. Taxonomy (GTDB): domain Bacteria; phylum Pseudomonadota; class Gammaproteobacteria; order Steroidobacterales; family Woeseiaceae; genus UBA1847. The sequence goes on along the minus strand of JAACFJ010000087.1, from coordinate 4,065 downwards.
GCGCGCGGCTCGTCGGTTACACGAGCATGGGCGCGCTCATGGACAACCTGGGGCTCAACCACACGGCGACGATCTACGACGACAAGGTCACGATAGCACCGGTCTGCGACCGGCAGATGATGCCGGATCCGGCGTTCTACTATGAGTGCCTGTGCGCATCATTCGACGAGCTGGCGACAGCGGCACGATACGCCGTCACCAGGAAGCGCGCCGCGAGTTCGACGGCCGCAATGGTCCTCAGCGAATAGTAGATATCGAAGGCGTGCTGGGCGCCGGGAAACTCGGCGTAGCCCACGGGATGTTGTGAGTGTTCGCGGAGTCGCCGCGCAAATTCACGCGCTTCGGGCACGGGGGTCAGGCTGTCGCGATCGCCCTGGAGAATGAGCCACGGTAGCGACGCGCGCTCGACGTGGTCCATCGGCGAGGCCGCATGGAACCGTTCGGGCTCGGTGTCGAAAAACGCTTTCAGCACGTGCGGCCCGATCAGCCGGTCGCGGAACGCCTGGCCGTGCACGCCGAGGCGGTTGGTGAGGTCGTACACGCCGTACAGGGTGACGATGGCCTGCACCGATGCATCGCGCCCGTGCTCTCCGTCTTTCGATTCCGGGTCGTCAGTGAGTGCGGTCATGGCGGCGATGTGGGCGCCTGCCGAGTTGCCCGCGAGCGCGATGAAATCCGGGTCCATGCCGTAGTCGTCGCTGTGTTCGCGCAGCCAGGCAACGGCTTCTTTCGCATCGACGACGTGGTCGGGATAGGTCGCACCGGGGCTCAGCCTGTAGTTGGCATTGGCGCAGACCCATCCGAGCGTGGCGAGGTGGTTGCACAGCGGCAATCCCTGCTCGCGCTTGTCGCCGAGGACCCAGGCGCCACCGTGCAGGAACACCAGGCCCGGCCGCTTCCCGTCGTGAGCGGAACCGCGGTAAATATCCATGGCGAGAATGCGTCCGTCGTGGCGCGAGAACGGCACGTCGCGGACGACCGAGACACCGTCCCGAACCCGGGGTATCGGCCGCAGCAACAATCGCCGCGGTACGGGCTCGGCATCGTCCAGTTCGAGTTCGGCCGCGACGGCGTCGGCCGTGGACGCGGCGCGCAGGCTGGGCAGCCAGAGAACGAACAGGACTGCGCTGGAACCCGTCACAAGCAGCAGCGCCAGCTTGCCGGGCGCGGTATCCAGCGCGCCGATCAGCGCAAAGCCGCCCGTGAATACGAGCGCCAGCGCGATGTGAAACAGGGCAAGGTCCAGCGTGAGGAACGCCAGTATCCAGCTCGGCACGAGCGATATCGGCCCCCTCAGCGGTCTTGCCGCATTGAAGACGATCGCCGCACCGGCGAGGGCAATCAACAGGAACAGCCAGCCTGCCATGAACCTTCCAGGGTATGCGTCTACGAGTATGTCGATTGTGGGCGCAGCGGCCGGCCCACATCAAGCACTGTGCGACAGCGTGTCAGGATTCGTGCTGGCGCTGCCACATCGCCACGAATGTCGCGCCGGATGAAGAGAGGCGAAAGTTGCCGAAGCCGTCTGTCGTGCCGATGACGGTATCGAGCATCTTGTTCCGGCGCAGCTTTTCGACGCTGCGCTGGACCTGGGAAGGACGCAGCTTGAACTTCTCCGCGATTTCCGGCGCTGACGTCGCCATCCCCGGCCCGCGTGCAGCGGCGGAACGCAACACGGCAAGATCGAGGTCGTCGAAGTCGATTTCGGGCACGGCGTCGATGCCGTCTTCTTCGCGCCGCGGCACGAATTCCCGCAGCCTGCATACCAGCCGGGTCTTCAGACTGCCGGCAGCCTGCCGGCCCCGATACCAGGCGGTGTGGAATACGGCGACGAGGTTACGCAACAGGCTCTGGCAATAACGGTAGAGGCGCCAGGCAATAATCGACATCAACAACCAGAAGAAGGCGGACACGATGGCCGCCTGCACGATCGAATCTCCGCCGGTGTTGACGCCCCAGTTCGCGGCGGTGAACGGCGCGAGTTCGGCAAATTTCGATAGTACGAAGTTGCCGGGCGCGAGATAAATCTCGCGTATGAGGGTGCCGAATTCCCGCAAGGTGGTGAGCCAGTTATTGATCATGTCGCCGTGAGCGAAACTATGGGTCGATCGGGCCGATCTCACAGTGACGCGATTCACATTCTTGTTATTAACGGGTCCGAACGTGACCCGGGGCGCGGTCAGTGACGCATGGATTTGCGGGTCAGTTCACAGATAAACCCGCTCATTTACTAAACACTAGCGACTGTCCGTGACTGTGGCGTGATAGCGCGCAATTACGGCGATTGCATACGGATTATGTAATACATAAAGGGACTTGAATGATGTCGAGACTTATCCGCACATTGATGTTGCTCCTGCTCGCCGGCGGCCTGTTCACGACGAGTGTGGCGCAGGACATATCCGGGGACGATATGCGCAGTCTGGACGGACAGGTCCAGGAAATTAAATCCGATGTCTTGAGCATCGCCTCCGAACTCAGCAACCTCGAGGAGCGCTTGCTGTATCCGTCGAACACGCAGGTCGCGCTCTTCGTGGCCATCGAGGACGACGATAATTTTCGCCTCGACGCCGTGAAGATCGAGATAGACGGGGAACTCGCGACGCATCACATCTATAGCTTCAAGGAACTCGAAGCGCTGCAGAAGGGCGGCGTGCAGCGAATCTACACCGGTAACGTGCCCACCGGCGACCACCAGCTCAGCGTCACGATGGTCGGCAAGCTGAAGAACGGCACGGAGTTCAACAAGACAGACCAGTTTTCGTTCGCCAAGGGCGTCGAGCCCAAGGTGCTCGGCATCACGCTGGCCGGCCCGGGCCTCGGCAAGAGCGGAATACAGGTCGGAGACTGGTAATCCATGTTTCGAGCACCGTTCTCAGGGATCGGGCTCCTGCTGATCGCCAGTCTGGCAACGAGCCCAAGTCAAAGCGAAGAGCTGAAGGATCTGTACTTCGGCGAGGCGCTCTATTACGCGCACCAGGGTTACTACTTCGAGGCGCTGGAGCGGCTCGATACCGAGGTCAGCCAGCATGCCGGCCTCGACGAGCCCGAGCTCGACACGCTGTACTACCATATCGACGACGCGGAGTTCTCGCTGGGCGATTTCGAGCTGCGCTACCGCATGCATCACCGCGCGGGCCGCGCGATAACGGCGGTGCTCGAGGGTGCCGTCGATGAAATCGTGCGCAACGATGCCGCCTATCGTCTTGCCCGGATTCACTTCCAGAAAGGCCAGATGGAGGATGCGCTGCTGGCTCTGGATCGCATCGACGGCAAGATCCCCGAGGCCATTCGGGACGATATCGAATTCCTGCGCGCCAACGTCTACCTGTCCCAGGAAAAGCCGGCGGAGTCTTTCGAGGTGCTCAAGCGCCTGCAGGGGTCCGACAGCTACGGGGGCTTTGCCGCCTACAACCTCGGCATCGCCTATCTCCAGGACGGCCAGCGCCAGTCGGCGATCGAACAGCTCGATCGCGCCGGCCAGGTCGATACGGACGATCCGGCGGAGCTCGCGATCCGGGACAAGGCCAACCTGGTGCTCGGCACGATCCTGCTCGAGGATGGCGAATACGAACTGGCGATGCCCTACCTGAACCGCGTCCGTCTCGACGGGCCGTTCTCGAACCAGGCGCTGCTGAGCGCGGGCTGGGCGAGCCTGTCCGCCGAGAAATACGAACGCGCCGTCGTTCCGTGGCGCATCCTCGCCGAGCGCGAAGTAACCGATGGCGCAACGCAGGAGGCCATGCTTGCGCTTCCCTACGCGTACGGAAAACTGGATATCCACGGGCGCGCCGCGATTTTCTATGGCCGCGCGCTCGATGCCTTCGGCGCCGAAGTCGACAAGCTCAACGAGTCCATCGAGAGCATCCGCGAAGGCAAGTTCCTGGGCGCCCTCGTCCGGGAGGAAATACGCAAGGACAAGGACTGGGTCATACACCTGCGCTCGCTGCCCGAGACGCCGGAAACCTATTACCTCATGGAGCTGCTTGCGACGCATGACTTCCAGACGGGGCTGCAGAACTATCTCGACCTCGCCGACCTGCGCAAGAAGCTCGTCAGCTGGCA
>JAACFJ010000086.1 GCA_009937505.1 Gammaproteobacteria bacterium | reverse complement strand
ATCTCGGACGTCGAGCTGTTCGCCCGTGAAGCGAAGGCGCCGTTTGTCGGCGTGACCGGCTCGAATGGCAAGAGCACCGTGACGACGCTGCTTTATCACATGTGCCGCGCGGCTGGGCACAGCGCGTTGGCCGGGGGCAACCTTGGCGAGCCCGCCCTCGAGCTGCTCGCAGAAGAAGAGCCGGACTTCTACGTGCTGGAGCTGTCGAGCTTCCAACTCCAGCGCACGCAGACGCTGCCGGCAAAGGTCGCCGTCTTGCTCAACGTTACGCCCGATCATCTCGACTGGCACGCAAGCGAAGAGGAATACCGGGAATCCAAGTACCGCATATTCCGTGAAGCCGAGTCGGCGGTGATAAATCGCGAAGACGGCGAGGCTGCAGAGCGGACCAGGAATATCGACAGCGTGATCAGCTTCGGCCTCGACGCACCCGAAGACGGGCACTACGGTATACGGCGCGAAGACGACGAGGTTTTCCTGGCGCGTGGAGATAGCGTGCTGCTCGGTGTCACCGAACTAAGGTTGTTCGGGCTGCACAACCAGGCGAATGCGCTGGCGGCACTCGCCGCGGGCGAGCTCCTCGGGCTCGACCTGCAGGCGATGCTGCAGGTGCTGTGCGAGTTCCCCGGGCTGCCTCATCGCATGCAGTACGTGCGCCGCGTATCTGCGGTCAACTACGTCAACGACTCGAAAGCCACCAACGTGGCAGCGGCCATCGCCTCGATCCGTTCGGTCGACGGCATGCTCGTGCTGGTCGCGGGCGGCGAGGGCAAAGGTGGAGATTTCAGCGCCCTCGCGGAGCCGCTCGAGAACAAACTCCGCGCAGCGGTCCTGATCGGCCGGGACGCAGAGCACATCGAGGCGGCTCTCGACACGATAATGCCGACCTATTTCGCACGCGACATGGAGGATGCGGTCCAGCAGGCGTCGGCATTCGCGGAATCGGACGATACCGTTTTGCTCGCGCCGGCATGCGCGAGTTTCGATCAATTCGACAATTATGCAGCACGCGGTGACGCATTCTGCAAGGCGGTGGAGGCGCTGAGGCCATGACGGCAAAGACCGCGACTTGGCCATTCCCGGCGCGGTTGCGCACCCCGCTGCAGCTGGACCCGTTGCTGCTCGGCCTCATTTTGACGCTGTTACTGGGCGGACTCGTAGTGCTCGCCTCGGCATCCATCTCGGTGTCCGACAACCTCACCGGTGAGGCCTTTTACTACGTCGAGCGACAGCTGCTGGCCGCGGCCATCGGCGCAGCGGCCGGTATCGCGTGCCTGTATATCCCCATGCAGGTGTGGCGCAGCATCGGCCCGCTGGTCTTGCTCGTAGGCCTCGCGTTACTTTTTGTCGTGCTGCTGCCCGGCATCGGCCACGAGGTGAACGGGGCTCGCCGCTGGATCCGTTTCGGCATGGTTAACCTGCAGGTATCCGAACCGGCACGCCTGTGTTTCATTATCTACCTGGCGGGCTATCTCGTGCGCCGCAACAAGGATTTGCGCGAACGGTTCGGTGGCTTCCTGAAGCCGATGATCGTGATGAGCATCGCCTGCGCGGCGCTCCTGGCGGAGCCTGATTTCGGTGCGGCCATCGTGCTCCTGGCGACTGCGCTGACCATGCTGTTCGTTGCGGGCGCGCGGATCCGCGATTTCCTGATCTTCTTCGCCGCGGGCAGCGTGGCGATGGCGTTCCTGGCGGTCACGTCGCCGTATCGCATGCAGCGGCTGACGGGCTTTCTCGATCCGTGGTCCGACCCTTACAACTCCGGTTTCCAGCTTACCCAGTCGCTGATAGCGATCGGCCGTGGGGAGTGGTTCGGCGTCGGGCTGGGCAATGGCGTGCAGAAACTGTTCTACCTGCCGGAAGCACATACAGACTTCGTCTTTGCGGTCTACGCGGAAGAATTCGGCCTGGCCGGGTCCTGCATCCTGATTGGCCTGTTTGCGGTGCTTCTCTGGCGTATTTTCCGGCTCGGCATTCGCGCCATCGAGTCGGATCGCAGTTTTGAAGCCTACATGGCGATCGGCATCGGCACCTGGCTGGGGCTGCAGGCCTTCATCAATCTCGGTGTCAACATGGGCATCCTGCCGACGAAGGGACTAACGCTGCCTCTGATCAGCTACGGCCGCTCGAGCCTGATTGTCACCATGATGGCGCTCGGCATGTTGTTGCGCATTCATCACGAGCTTGTCGTCGATGCTTCGCAGCCCAATCGCAGGCGGAAGGGCAAGTCGGCCGTCGCCAGGAAGAAGCGCAAGTGACGGGCCGGCCGATTCTTGTCATGGCGGGCGGCACGGGCGGGCATGTCTATCCGGCGCTCGCGGTTGCGCGCGCGCTGCAACAGCATTCACGCGATGTCGTCTGGCTGGGCACGCATCGCGGTCTCGAATCCCGCGTCGTGCCCGCCGCCGGCATCAACATGGAGTGGGTCAGCGTACGCGGCCTGCGCCGCAAGGGTCTGCTTGCGCTGGTCGTTGCGCCCGTCCAGCTGCTCTGGGCCCTCATTCAGTCCCTGGCCGTCATCGTTCGACGCCGCCCGGCTGCGGTACTCGGCATGGGCGGCTTCGTCAGCGGGCCGGGCGGCGTTGCCGCCTGGCTGACCCGCCGTCCGCTCGTGATTCACGAGCAGAACGCCGCTGCGGGACTGACCAATCGTCTTCTGGCGCGTCTTGCCCGGGTTGTGCTGCAAGCCTTCCCGGGCAGTTTTAATTCCAGCGTTCGCGCGGAAACCGTGGGGAACCCGGTCCGCGAGGACATCGCCGCCGTACCCGTGCCCGAACAGCGCTACGGCGGCCGGGACGGCCCGCTGCGGCTGCTCGTACTCGGCGGCAGCCAGGGAGCACTGGCACTCAACCGGACGGTGCCGGCAGCGCTCGCGAAGTTGCCCGAAGAGTCGCGGCCTGTCGTGCGGCATCAGTGCGGTTCGGCCACCATTGACAGGGCGCGCGAAGCCTATGCGGAAGCGGGGCTCGATGCCGAGCTCGTGCCGTTCATCGACGACATGGCATCCGCTTACGCCTGGGCTGACCTTGTGGTCTGCCGCGCCGGCGCGCTGACCGTGGCAGAACTCTGTGCTGTCGGTGTACCGGCCATATTCGTTCCTTACCCGTCTGCCGTCGACGACCACCAGACCGCCAATGCGCAGCCGATGGTGGATGCCCGTGCCGCCGCCATCATCCAGGAAGCGGACCTGAGCGACGTGTCGCTCGCGGACGAATTGACGCGCTGGTTGACGTCGCGCACGGATCTGCTCGACCGCGCACAACGGGCGCGTCAGCTGGCGCGGCCACAGGCGCTGCAGCGCATTACCGAACTGTGCCTGCAGCTCGCGGGAGACCCGGCATGATCAATCGAATGCGTCGTATCCACCGCGTCCACTTCGTCGGTATCGGCGGGTCCGGAATGTCGGGTATCGCCGAAGTGATGCTGAGCCTCGGCTACGACGTGCAGGGCTCGGATCTGAAACCGAACAACCAGACCAGGCGCCTCGAGAAGCAGGGCGCTAACGTATTCATCGGCCACGCTGAAGAAAACATTCGCGATGCTGATGCCGTTGTCGTCTCCAGCGCGGTCGATGAAACCAATCCCGAAGTTGCCGCCGCACGCGAGCAACTGATGCCCGTGGTACCGCGAGCCGAGATGCTCGCCGAGCTTATGCGGTTTCGCTATTCGATCGCCGTGGCCGGCACGCATGGCAAGACAACGACCACGAGCCTGGTCGCCAGCGTGCTCGCCGAAGGCGGGCTCGACCCAACCTTCGTCATCGGCGGGCGACTCAAGAGCGCCGACGCGAATGCGCGGCTGGGGCAGGGCGAATACCTCGTTGCCGAGGCCGACGAGAGCGATGCGTCGTTCGTGCACCTGAAGCCGATGCTTGCGGTCGTCACCAATATCGACGCCGACCACATGTCGACGTACGACGGCGATATCGGCAAGTTGCGTTCGGGATTCGTCGAATTCCTGCACAACCTGCCGTTCTACGGGCTCGCCGTCGTGTGCAGCGACGACCCCGGTATTCAGAAGATCATGGGCAGCATCGGGCGCGCGGTGTTCACCTACGGTCTCGACGAGGAAGCTGACCTGCGTGCCGAGAACATCGAGTTCGATGCCGGCACGACACGCTTCGACGTTATCCGGGGCGGCGGAAGGCCGGCGCTTCAAATTACGCTGCGGCTTCCCGGCCTGCATAACGTCCGCAACGCGCTCGCGGCAATCGCGGTGGCCGAGGAGCTGCAGATTGCCGACGAAGCGGTAGTGCGGGCGCTCGAGAATTTCGAGGGTATCGACCGTCGTTTCCAGAGCCTCGGCGAGATCACGACCGCGGCTGGCAAAGTCATGCTCATTGATGACTACGGCCACCATCCGACGGAGGTCGCGGCGACTCTCGCAGCGGCAAAAACCGGCTGGCCCGACCGGCGTGTCGTGCTCGTCTTCCAGCCGCACCGGTATACCCGCACGCGCGATCTCATGGACGACTTTGCACAGGTACTGTCCGAAGCGGACGTCCTCGTTCTGCTTGACGTCTACGCAGCGGGCGAAGCGCCGATCGCGGGTGCCGACGGCCGTGCCATTGCCCGCGCGGTTCGCTCCCGCGGCGCCGTCGAGCCGGTGTTCGTCGAGTCGCTCGACGACCTGCAGCCGGTACTCGCGGACATCCTCGAAGATGGTGACCTCGTGCTGACGATGGGTGCCGGCGATATCGGCGCCCATGCGGCGAAACTGCCGCAGCTGCTCGGCACGAAGCCGAACCTCAAGGTGCACTCATGATGGCGGCGCCGGACAGAATGCAGGCCCGGGGTGAATTGCGGCACGACGAGCCGATGAGCCGCCACACCTCGTGGCGTGCAGGCGGAAAGGCCGACCTGTTTTTCATTCCGTCCAGCATTGAGGACCTGCAGGCCTTCCTGCGTGAGCTGGACGCGGAGACACCGATATTCTGGCTGGGCGTTGGCAGCAACCTGCTCGTACGGGACGGCGGCCTGCGCGGCGTGGTCATATCGGCGACCGCCATACTGAAGGACCTGGAGCGCGTCGAGTCCTACCTCGTGCGTGCCGGCAGCGGGGTTCCCTGCACGCAGCTCGCACGTCAATGCATTCGCTGGGGTCTCGGTCCGTCGGAGTTCTTCGCGGGCATTCCAGGCACGGTCGGCGGAGCGCTGACGATGAATGCCGGTGCCCACGGTGGTGAGACCTGGGAACGCGTGGAGTCAGTGCGCACCATCGATCGCGCGGGCGAAATACACCTGCGTTCGCCGGCGGAATATTCGGTCGGCTACCGCAGCGTCACGGGGCCGCCCAACGAATGGTTCCTGGGAGCCACGTTCCGTTTCGAGCCCGGCGTTACGGCGAGCATGGACGCGATGAAGGAAATGCTCGAGCGCCGCAAGGCGACGCAGCCGCTGGGTCTGCCGAGTTGTGGTTCCGTGTTCCGCAACCCGCCCGGCGATCATGCCGCACGTCTCATCGAGGCGGCCGGGCTCAAGGGCTACCGCATCGGCGGCGCAGAGGTTTCGCCGAAACACGCCAACTTCATCATCAATACGGCCGATGCGACCGCTACCGACATCGAAGAACTCATCGAGCATGTCCGGCAAACGGTCATCGAGCAGCATGGCGTAGAACTGCAGCACGAAGTGCGCATCGTCGGTGAGGTGACGCAATGAGCCAGGTGCTTCGCATCACAGAGCAACGGCAGATGGTCAGTCACGCTGACGACTTCGGCCGGGTCGCCGTGTTGTATGGCGGCAGATCTGCTGAACGCGAAGTATCCCTGGATACCGGCAAGGCCGTCCTGGCTGCGCTACTGACGCGCGGCGTCGACGCCGTGGGCTGGGACCCGGCGGAACATGCGCTGAGCGATCTCGCGGCCGCCGACTTCGACCGGGTCTGGATAGCGCTGCACGGTCCCGGCGGCGAGGACGGCGCCATCCAGGGCGCGTTGCAATGGCTGGGACTGCCTTACACGGGCAGCGGCGTGATGGCATCTGCGCTCGCGATGGACAAGGTTCGTTCAAAGCGCGTGTTTGACGCAGCAGGGATACCGACGCCCGACTACGCGATCGTTCGTAATCGTTCTCATGCAGTGCTTGCCGCGGAAGACTTCGGTTTTCCGCTGATCCTGAAACCGGCATGCCAGGGGTCGAGTGTCGGCATGACCAAGGTTTTCGATCCCGAGGACCTGAACGCTGCGGTGGATCTCGCCCTCAGTTTCGACGACGTGGCGATCGTCGAGCGCTGCATCGTCGGCGACGAGTACACCGTCGCCGTACTGCAGGGGGAGGCACTGCCCTCGATTCGAATCGAGACGCCACGGGTCTTCTACGACTACCGGGCGAAGTACGAGTCGGATCGCACGTGCTATCACTGCCCCGGCACCGAGCTCGAGGATCTCGAGCAGCAATACGCAACCCTGGCCCTGGCGGCGTTCGCCGAACTGGGCTGTTCGGGTTGGGGCCGCGTCGACTTCATGAGCGGCAGCGACGGCAAGCCACTGGTCCTCGAGGTCAATACGGTGCCCGGCATGACCAGCCACAGTCTCGTGCCGATGGCGGCGAAGACGTCCGGCATCGATTTCGAGGAACTGTGCTGGCGAATTCTCGAAACCAGCTTCGCAGTCAACGAAGCTCACGATCACGTCAAAGGAGTGGCTCATGGCGCGTAAGCAGGCACGTCGCCGCAAGCAAAAGAAAGCCGGGGACTTCAGGCTGCCGTCGATTCCGATCGCACGCATCGTGACGCCGGCGGTGGCGATACTGATCGTAGTCGCGACCTATCACATCAGCGGCAAGCTGCTTGACCGGCCTATCGATTCGATCTCGGTCAGCGGCCCGTTTCAGCGGGTAACCGCGCTGCAGATCGAGGAGGCCATCAGCGACGAACTCGAGGCGGGCTTTTTTGGCGCGGACGTCGGCCGCATGCAGGAGAAAATTCAGGCTCGCGCGTGGATCGATGGCGCGACCGTCGCCCGCCGCTGGCCGGACCGCATCGCCATCGGCGTCACCGAGCAGGTGCCGGCCGCCATCTGGGGAGAGAGCGGCTTGCTCAACGTACGCGGTGAATTGTTCGTGACGCAAGCCCGCCACATCCCGGCGGAACTGCCGCGTCTCAGCGGCCCGGACGATCGCTCGGACGACGTCGCTCGCCGCTACCTCGCGGTCCGGGAGCAGCTGATACCGCTGGGTCTCGATGTCCGGCGGGTTCACCTCGACGCTCGCGGCGCCTGGGACATGACGTTGACCAACGGCGTGGAGATTCGTCTTGGTCGTCGCGACGTCGACGAACGCACCGGCCTGTTCCTCGACGTGGTCGCCAACATCATTACCGGCAGAGCCGCGGACATCGGTTTCGTCGACATGCGTTACAGCAACGGATTCACTATCGGCTGGAACGACGGCGCCACGACGCCGGCAACCGATCCGCAGGACGACGACCCGGCCATGGTGGCATCGCGAGGTGCCCCGTAGACATGCAAAAGCGTGGTGACAAGAACCTGATCGTCGGTCTCGACATCGGCACATCGAAGGTCGTTGCGATCGTCGGCGAGCTGAATGACGACGGCGACATCGAGGTCGTCGGCATTGGCTCACATCCGTCTCGCGGATTGAAAAAGGGCGTCGTCGTGAATATCGAGTCGACGGTGCATTCGATCCAGCGCGCCGTCGAGGAAGCCGAATTAATGGCTGGCTGCGATATCCACTCCGTGTACACCGGGATCGCCGGCAGCCATGTGCGCAGCCTCAATTCGCACGGCATCGTGGCGATCCGGGACAAGGAGGTGTCGCCCGGGGACGTGGATCGCGTCATCGACGCGGCGCAGGCCGTCGCCATTCCCGCAGACCAGAAAATACTGCATATCCTGCCGCAGGAATTTCTCATCGACAGCCAGGAGGGCATCCGCGAGCCTGTCGGCATGTCGGGCGTCCGGCTCGAGGCGAAGGTTCACATGGTGACCGGCGCAGAAAGCGCGGCACAGAACATCGTCAAGTGCGTGCAGCGCTGCGGCCTGGAAGTGGACGACATCGTGCTCGAACAGCTGGCTTCGAGCTACTCGGTACTCACCGACGATGAAAAGGAACTCGGTTCGTGCATCGTCGATATCGGTGGCGGCACGACGGATCTCGCTGTCTTCCTCGGAGGGGCGATCCAGCACACGGCGGTAATCCCGATCGCCGGCGACCAGGTGACCAACGATATCGCGGTATCGATGCGTACGCCGACGCAGTATGCAGAGGAAATCAAGATCAAGTATGCGTGCGCCCTGTCGCAGCTCGCGAACCCGGACGAGACGATCGAGGTGCCGAGCGTCGGCGAGCGTCCGCCGCGCAGGCTGGCGCGACAGACGCTCGCGGAAATCGTGGAGCCGCGCTACGAGGAGCTCTTCGGCCTGATTCGGGACGAATTGCGCCGCAGCGGCTTCGAGGAACTGATCGCCGCCGGCATCGTGATTACCGGCGGTAGCGCAAAGATGGAAGGCGCCGTCGAGCTCGCGGAAGAGGTATTTCACATGCCGGTGAGACTCGGTTCGCCGCAGTACGTCGACGGCCTGATGGACGTAGTGAGAAACCCGATTCATGCGACCGGTGTCGGCCTTCTGCTCTATGGATACGAAAACCTGTCGAGACGGGGCCGGCGCAGCACGCCGATCAACAGCAGCCTCGGCGACGTGTGGGAGCGCATGAAAGCGTGGTTCGGCAAGCAGTTTTGATGAATGGGAAGTCCGGTCAGCAGACGGACTGTTTTGTGGGGTTCAGTGAGTGCCCCTTAAGGACGATAAGCGGAGGAAGCTTGAATGTTTGAATTAATGGATGCACACAGCCAGAGCGCCATCATCAAGGTGATCGGTGTCGGGGGGGGCGGCGGCAATGCCGTCTCGCACATGGTTGACGCCGGCATCGAAGGTGTCGATTTTATTTGCACGAACACCGACGCGCAGGCCCTGAAGGGGTCACGCGTCAGAACGTCGCTGCAAATCGGTTGCAATATCACCAAGGGGCTCGGTGCCGGGGCTAATCCCGACGTCGGCCGCCAGGCGGCGATGGAAGACCGGGATCGCATCTACGAGGTGATAGAGGGTGCCGACATGCTGTTCATCACGGCCGGCATGGGCGGTGGCACCGGGACCGGCGCGACTCCTGTTGTCGCGCAGGTGGCAAAGGAACTGGGAATCCTGACGGTCGCGGTCGTAACGCGGCCTTTCAGCATGGAAGGCAACAAGCGCATGCAGATCGCCGACCAGGGCATCGCCGAACTCGGCAAGTACGTGGATTCGCTGATCACGATCCCCAACGAAAAGCTGCTCACCGTTCTCGGTGGCGAGACTACGCTGCTCGACGCGTTCCGCGCGGCGAACCAGGTTCTTCAGGGTGCGGTGCAGGGCATCGCGGAGCTGATCACGCGGCCGGGTCTGATCAACGTCGATTTCGCGGACGTCAGGACAGTCATGGCCGAGATGGGTATGGCGATGATGGGATCCGGTGAATCATCGGGTGAAGACCGCGCACGCGAGGCGGCAGAGGCTGCCGTATCGAGCCCGCTGCTGGAGGATATCAACCTGGCCGGCGCCAACGGCATCCTGGTGAACGTCACCGCCGGCATGGATATGTCGATCGGCGAGTTCCAGGAGGTTGGTGCGACAGTGAAGGAGTTCGCTTCAGACGATGCGACGGTTGTCGTCGGCACGGTTATAGATCCCGACATGACCGACCGGATTCGCGTGACCGTTGTCGCGACCGGGCTCGGCCAGGCGGCAACGAACGCCGAGTCGCCCATGCGCATCGTGCGTCGTCCTGCCGAGAAGGCGAGCGAACCGAACTACCATGGTTTCGACAAGCCGACGGTACAACGAAAGCGTGCGGTTGGAGACGGCCTCGGGGGCGCAGGACTGCAGGAAGAGTTGCTGGACATTCCGGCATTCCTGCGTCGACAGGCTGACTGACGACGGAGAGGGCGCCTCAAGCGTTACTCACTGGCGCTGAGGCAACCAGGAAGTTCCTCACCTCCGCTTCGCCGGCCCGGCAAGACCGGGCCGGCCCCTTTCTCTCCCGCCGACGGCCGCAGTTCCTGAGCAGCCTCACCGCGTATCCATAAGGGCTTGAAAATCTTGAAGAGATTCGAGGCCGGTGGTACGCTTTTGCGCACTTCGCGTTGCCATATAGCTGTCACATTTGCTTCCCGTGTGTGGTTGGCTCGCAACAAACCGGACAAAATCAGAGCGAATTCAAAACGTGCCCGTGTCGGATTGCACAATGGCGAGAAGGTCTACATGACGCTGCGGCCTGCGGCGGAGAACTCCGGTATCACGTTTCGACGCGTTGACCTGGAGCACCCGGTGGACATCCCGGCAGATCCCCGCCTGGTCGGCGAAACCATGCTGGGCACTACGCTGATCAAGGATGGCGTCAAGGTCGCGACTGTCGAGCACCTGATGTCGGCATTGGCCGGCCTCGGCATCGACAACCTGAATGTGGATCTGTCGGCCCCGGAAGTCCCGATCATGGACGGCAGCGCCGGGCCGTTCGTGTTCCTGCTGCAGTCCGCGGGCATCGAAGAACAGAACGCGCCCAAAAAATTCATCCGAATCAAGAAGAAGGTACGTGTCGAAGACGGCGACAAGTGGGCTGAACTCGTGCCGTTCAACGGCTTCAAGGTGAACTTCGAGGTGTACTTCAATCACCCGGTTTTCAACAAGATCAGCCAGCACGCTACGATCGATTTTTCGTCCACGTCGTTTCTCAAGGAAGTAAGCCGGGCAAGGACGTTCTGCTTCCTTCGCGATGTCGAAGCCCTGCGCGAGCGCAACCTGACACTCGGCGGCAGCATGGATAACGCGATCGTTCTGGACGACTACCGCATCCTCAATGAGGATGGATTGCGGTATTCGAACGAGTTCGTCATTCACAAGGTCCTCGATGCAATCGGCGACCTTTACCTGCTGAACCGCAGCCTGATCGGCGAATTCCGTGCTTACAAGTCGGGCCACGACCTGAACAACAAGCTTCTGCGGGCGCTGCTGGAACAGGAGAGGACCTGGGAAGAAGTCAC